>NZ_CP031416.1:2820484-3133357 GCF_003367375.1 Gallaecimonas mangrovi | reverse complement strand
GATGATAAAACAAGGTGCCGTTAAACAAGACGGTGAGCGCATCGACGATGCCAAGCTGGTAATCGCCAAAGGCACCACCGCCGTATTCCAGGTAGGTAAGCGCAAATTTGCCAGAGTGACACTGGCCTAAGGCCATAAAAAAGCCCCTCGATGAGGGGCTTTTTTGTCACTGGTAACTGACCGTCAAGGTCACATTACTAAAGGTTCTATACGCCCGAATACCGATATACCAGGTGCCGCTGGTTGGCGAGCTGAAGCTACAGGTTTCGCTATTACCGTTGAGGTAAGGGCGGCAGTCGTAGCTGCTGGTGGTGGGTTGGGCGGCTTGGCGCACATAGAGGTCGGCATCACCGCTGCCGCCGCTGATGGACACATCCAGGCTGCTGGCGCCAGAAGGCACGTCAACGGTGTAGTACAACCAGTTGTTGCGGCTGGCGCTAAGGCTTGACTCGGTAAAGCCGCCAGTATCGCCGCCACCGGTGTCGCCATCGTCGCCGTCACCACTACCGGCGCAGCCGTTTGTGGTTAAGTAATCCACCGCGTCTTGGGCCTGCACCAGGCCATAGCCGTAGTAGTTATCACGGCCGCTGCTGCCGAGATCTTTGGCGGTAGCATCCAGGGCGCTACGAATTTGCGTTGCCGTACAACTTGGGAAATAGCTCCACACCAAGGCGGCGGCGCCAACAACGTGCGGTGTCGCCATCGAGGTGCCGTTGTAGTAGTCGTAATCTTGGTTACCCAGCACGGTTAAGGTAGCGCTTTCTCCCGCCTCGGCCGCTAGTGCTAGGCCCGTTGCCCGGTCAACCGAAACGGTTGGGAAGGTTATGTCGCCACTCGAATCGATAAGAAAGGGCGCTTCGAGGCCCGGCAGCGAGCTTTTCGAGTAGATAATGGCGCCCACACCGCCGGCGTCGGCACAGGCCTGGGCGGCGTCACCTTCGGGGTAGCTGCTGTTTGACTCATTGGCGGTCCGTTCGACCACACAAATTTTGCCATTGGCACCACTACAGCTGGCACTGCTGCCCGAGGTGGTACAAGCCGCCAGGGCCGCCGTAACAGAGCCATTAACGTCGTTCGACACATAGCTGTTGCCGCTGATGGTGTAGCGCATGTGCGGTACCACACCATTGCTGGTGTAGTCGGTGCCAGCAACGGTCAGGCTGGCATCGCGGCCGTCGCCGGGAATAACAGTAGAACGAATGGCCACACCAGGGCCGGCAATTTCAACCTGGCTGTTGTACTGCGAGAAGTAAGCCACGTCATCATTGTTGTCGACCGCTGCCACAGACATCACTGAGCTGTATGAGGCGGGGTAAGACAAGCTGGAGTCGCCGCCGTTACCGGCTGCGGCGATGGACAGTACACCGTTACTTAAAAGGGTTGAGAAAGCATTGGACTCGGTGGTTGATGAACCGGTACCGCCCAAACTCATGTTGATAACGTCGGCACCAGCGTCTTCACAGGCCTCGGCTGCATCCACCAAGTCAGAGGCGGTTGGCCAGTTACCGTCGTTGTCGAAGACTTTAACAATATAAAGACCCACTTGCTGGGCTGGGAAAATACCGACAACCCCTTCGCCGTTATTGGCAATACCGGCAATGGTGCCGGCAACGTGGGTGCCGTGGCTGACGCCTGGCGAACTCCACACCCCGGTGCCGCTGTTGCCTTCACCACTGACACCGCTGCTGGGCAGGTCGTCATGACCCAGGGCATAACCGGTATCCATGATACAAACGGTTTTGCCGGTGGGAGCGTTGGCCCCTAGGCTGCCGGAGGCTTGGATGGCGCCAATACCCCAAGGCTCCATTTCACCCAGAGTGGATGCCAGGGGTTTACGAATCGGATCGGGCTCAATGTACTCCACTTCTGGGTCGTCTTTGAGCTCCCGGTATTCTGCGGTGGTTAAGGTAGCGCCCACGGCATTAAAACGCTCAAGCTTGTTGCGCACCTTGCCGCCGGTTTTCTTTACCTTGTCGGCGTTTTCTGTGGCGCGGCTTTTGCGTTCCAAGGCATTCATCGCCTGAATGCTTTTATTACCCCGTTCCTTGAATTTAACGATATAGCGGGTGGTGGTTTGGTCGCTGCTATCGTCCAAAAAGGGTGGTGTCATGCCTTTGGCGGCGCTGACCGACGGGGCCAGCATCGTAGAGAGGGCCAAAGCCACCGGGGCCAGGCGTAGTGTCAGTTGCGATACGGTCTTCATGGTTCGTCCTCAAAAGTTATTGTTTTTCTCGCGACTGCCATCGACTACCGTATCTGATGCACGAGCGGACTCACCATTTCATAATTCTTACTTATTTGGCGTGATCGAAATCTCCTTTTAAAAACACGTGGTTAGTGACTATTAACCAGTATTTTTTTACAGGGTCAGGGGTTATAAATGGGGCCGCCATTACGTTGGTAGCTGTCTAAAATGCCTTTGGCATCAATGCGCATTAGCCCTCTTTGCACTTTCACGCCTGCCCGTTCCAAATAACGGTAAGACTCGTAAAACACTGGACCTTCATCAAAGCCAATGGCGCGGGCATCATCGCCGGTTGCGGCGCAAACAAGGCGGCGAACACCGCTCCAGAGAGTGGCACCCAGGCACATGGCGCAAGGTTCACAGGATGTAAAAAGCGCGCAAGGGGTGGCTTTGAGGGAAAAGTCCCCCAGTTGTTGCTGGGCCATCATAATGGCGGCCACCTCGCCGTGGACGCAGGAATTATGATTGGCAACAACGGCATTGACACCCACCCCAAGCAAGGCGCCATCAATTTCGCTGAAGATAGCGGCGCCAAATGGGCCACCACTGCCACGGGCGACGTTTTCTTTCGCTAAGGTAATGGCAAGACGCATCTTTTCATTATCATCAGCGTAGTTTTTTTGGTTGCCTACAACAGGTATGATCCAGTCGGGCAAATTGATCGGCAGCGTCAGGCCTGGAAGCGTCAATGCGTTAGCGGCGGCCATAAACATTCCTTTTGTATGAAAAGACTGTTTTTAGCCAATAACACGGGCCTTCCCCATATAAAAAGAATATTTTTTACGAAAACGTTTCTATAACAAACTGTTGTGATCGACTTGGGAAATTTTTCCATTCTTATATACAGCCTGAGTTAATGGCGTACGTGGAACTATTTCCGTCTTGTCTTATGGACCTACCTAGGTCAAAGGAGGAAGGGTGAACCGACCAACACTGAAAATTGCTGTACTGTTGGTGTTTTCACTGGGATTGCTTGCAAAAGCCGTGGCCGCGGATGCGCCTGCGCCAGTAGAAAAATACACCAAAGACGGCCCTTTCAGCCGCGATACGGTTGTTGAACTTGCACGACAATTGGCCAAAAAGCCTTATCAACCCCTTGATGAGCCTTTGCCTCCTGTTCTGGATGACATTACCTACAACGAATACAGCGATATCCATTTCAACCCGGATAAAGCTATTTGGGCCAAAGAAGGGCTGCCTTATCAGTTGCAGTTCTTTATGCGCGGCCTGTATTTCAAAGCGCCGGTTGAAGTGGCCATTGTTGATAACGGCCAGGCCAAACATGTGCCTTTCGACCCGAAAATGTTCACCACCGGTAAGGTGATGAGCAAGCCTCTTCCGGCCCAAGATATTGGTTTTTCAGGTATTCGCCTGCACGCGCCCTTTATTACGAATTACTATGATGAAGTTGCCGTCTTCCAGGGTGCCAGTAACTTTCGCTCCTTAGGCAAAGGCCAAAACTATGGTCTTTCCGCCCGCGGTCTGGCTATTAAAACCGCCGACCCGCAAGGGGAAGAATTCCCGGCTTTTAGGGCCTTTTGGATCCAAAAGCCCTCTAAAGAAAGCAATTCCATCTTGGTGTATGCGCTGCTCGATAGCCCCAGCACCACCGGCGCCTATCGTTTTACGGTTCGCCCTGGTGAAAACACCGTTATGGATGTGGAAGTGACTTTGTTCCCCCGCGTTGACATGGACAAAGTGGGCCTGGCCCCGGAATCGAGCATGTACATGTTCTCGATGAACGACCGCCGCAACGCCGACGATTACCGCCCGGCGGTACATGACTCTGACGGCCTTTTGATCCTTAACGGCAAGGGTGAGCGCCTGTGGCGGCCACTGTCCAACCCCAACAGCTTGCAGTTAAGTGCGTTTGAAGACACCGCCCCCATGGGCTTTGGTTTGATGCAGCGCGACCGCAACTTCAATGATTACCAGGATTTGGGTAACCATTTTGAGAAGCGTCCAAGCCTTTGGGTAGAACCGGTAGGTAACTGGGGTAAAGGCTCGGTCAATCTGATTGAAATTCCAAGCCAGTCAGAAATTCACGACAACATCATTGCCTATTGGAACCCCAAAGACACCCTCAAGGCCGGTTCTGAATACAGCTACGCGTATCGCTTGAGCTGGGGTACTGAACCGCTGTCGCGGGCCGTGCGAGTGGTGGCTACCCGTTCTGGCCGTGCCGATATTAAAGGCCCAACCCCAGATCGCCTCTATGTGGTGGATTACCAGGAAACCCAGCCTGCTTCGGTGAGCCTGCCCAAAGCGGTGGTGTCAGCCTCTGCCGGTACCGTCAGTGATGTCACAGTACAGCCGAATCCAAACGTGCAAGGTTACCGGGTAACCTTTAAGTTCCACCCTGCCGATGCCAAGGTGTCGGAACTGCGCTTGGAACTGAAATTTGATGATGGTCGTCAGGCCGAAACCTGGTTGTCACGGTGGGTGAGTAATTCATGATGCAAGGAACGCCTGAAGAACTTGCGGGCTTAATGCCGCCGCAGGATCTCAAGCAGGTTTACCGTCGTAAACCTGTTGACCCTGCGGCCGTTAAATCACGGTGGTGGAAGCGCCTGCTGGTAGTGGGCTCGGCCCTGGTGCTGTCGGTTTATGCTGTCTATGAAATGTGGATGGTGTTTGCCGCCGGTAAAATCACCTGGCCTGAATACATCGTTATGGGCCTGTTTGCCCTGACCTTTTGCTGGATAGCCCTGGCCTGCACCACCGGCATTGCCGGCTTTTACGCCCTGCGATTTGGTAAAAAGCCGCAGTGGCTGACCAGCGCCCTTACCAAAAAAACCGTGGTGTTGATGCCTACCTACAACGAAGATCCATCCCGGATCTTTGCCGCCATTGAAGTGATGGCCAAAGGCATTATCGACGCCGGGGAAGGAGAGGCCTTCGACTGGTTTATTATCGCTGACACCACCAACCCTGAAGTGATGCTTCAGGAGGAAGAAGCGCTGTTAGCCATTCGTGAACGTTTGGGCGACAAAGCCCGGGTCTATTACCGCCGTCGCCGGGAAAACCTGGCGAGAAAGGCCGGTAATGTCGCCGATTTTTGCCGTCGCTGGGGGCGCCACTACGACCATATGCTGGTGCTGGATGCCGACAGCCTGATTGACCACACCACCATTATTCAGTTGGCGCGCCGCATGGAAGCCAACCCCGATGCCGGCCTTATTCAAACCATTCCGAGGCTTATTCGCGGTAATACCGTGGTGGCCCGGGTGCAGCAATTTGCTACCCGTATTTACGGGCCCATTGTCGGTACCGGTTTGGCATGGTGGGTAGACCGCGACGGTAACTTCTGGGGCCACAACGCCATTATTCGCACCTGTGCCTTTATGGAATATGCCGGCTTGCCCGACCTGCCCGGTAAGGCGCCCTTTGGCGGCCATATTCTGAGCCACGACTTTGTGGAAGCCGCGCTGCTGCGCCGCGCTGGCTGGGTGATTGATATCGCTTGGGATTTAGAGGGCTCTTATGAAGAAAGCCCGCCTTCCTTGATTGATATGGCGGTACGTGACCGCCGCTGGTGCCAAGGTAACTTGCAGCACACCAAAGTATTGCCTACCCGCGGTCTAAGCTGGGTAAGCCGCATGCACATGGTGACCGGCATCATGTCGTACCTCAGCTCGCCGCTGTGGTTGCTGCTGGTACTGTCAGGTTTTGCCCTGGCATTGCAGGCACAGTTTATTCGCCCCGAATATTTCCCCGACAGCTTTTCATTGTTCCCTGCCTGGCCAGTGCTGGATTCCGAGCGGGCAGTATGGCTGTTTGTGGTGACCATGGTGGTGCTGTTTGCTCCGAAAATCATGGGCCTTGTCTTGGGGCTTACCGACAGGGACCTGCGCAGTAAATGCGGCGGCGCCTGGGGGCTGATTAAAAGCTTCTTCTTTGAAGTTATTCTCTCGGCGCTGATAGCCCCGGTGATGATGCTTATTCATTCTGGCGCGGTTATGTCGGTGTTTTTGGGCGGTGACAGTGGCTGGAACCCGCAGCGCCGTGATGACGGCAGCTTGCCCTGGGAAGATGTGTGGCGCCGTCACCGTAGCCATGTGGCAGCCGGTGTTATTTTGGCCATTGCCGCTGCGTTTAACTCCTGGCAACTGCTGGCGTGGTTGTCCCCTGCCATCATCGGTATGGTGCTGGCGGTGCCATTGTCGTATTACACGGCATCGTCAAAAGTGGGTGAATACTTAAAGGCCAGAGGCTGGCTGCGTATTCCTGAGGAAAATGAGCGCCCGGCTATCGAGTGTGAACTGGACAAGGTGCTGCCATTCTATGAAGAACGCCTTGCCTCGGCGCCTACCTTGGATGTGCTGGCCGGTGACCCGGTATTGGCCCGGCGCCGTATTCCGCTTATTGACAGGGTAGCGCCGCGCAAACCTGGCGAGCTTAAAGGCCAGGAAGCGCAGGTGTTCACTAAGCTGTCAGACACCAAAGATCCGCGCCAAGCCTTTTCCTTTATGAATGACAAAGAAAAGGCCTGGCTGTTGTCGACACCGGAGCTTTATCAGCGCTTTGTGAATATGACGGCGGAAAACGCCGTGGCCGCTGAAGTCTAAAAAAGCCCGCCAAATGGCGGGCTTTTTGTTGGCCGATTGCTTATTCCTCTGGCGGGGCTTCTTGGCCGCTAAAATCGCGGTTACTGAGCCACAGGCACTGATAAGGTTGCAGTTCCAGCTCGGCGTGGGGGTCGTTAAAGTGCTTGCCGGTGATTAAATCGAACCACAAGTCGGTACTGACCAGGTTAATGGTCGACAGTGGCACCTTTTGCACTTCGCTAGAGACGTTATGAATAGCAAAGATACTTTGGCTACGGTCGAGACTTTGCCGCCAAAAACCGAACACTTCCAAGCCAAGGTGCAGCGTAAACTGGGTGGCGTTAGGGTGAAACGCTGGCTGCGCGCGGCGGGTTTGAATCAAGTGGCGAAGCGCTTGATAGGCCTGCTGGTGGTGGCTGCCGTTACTGAGTGCGGCCCGCAGTTCTTCCATGGTCCAGGTATGACGGTTAATGGAGCGGTTACGCGAGGTGAGGGCGACTTTTTGGTTGTCGTTCTCGGTGGCAAAGAGGCTGTGGATATAAAAAGCCGGGATCCCTTCAAGGCCAAGCATAATAATGTGAGCACATAAAAAGCGCGCCAGCTGGTGTTCGCTTTTACCACCTTCCACCGTGTCTTTTAAAGCGTCCCAAAGGCTGACATTAAGCTCATAGGGCTTGTCTTCATCGCCCTTGCGCCGGTAACTGACCAAACCGCCCGAGCGGCTGATGGTATCGATAAATTCGCCCATCTCTTCTTCGCTTAGCAGATCTTCTGCTGGGCGCAGGCCAATGCCGTCGTGACTGGCAATAAAGTTTAAATAAGCGGTGCCATTTTGGGCCGGTGGCATGCTCATGGCCCAGGTTTTTAAGTGGCGGCAGGTACCGGAGAGCAGGCAATGCACCAACAGCGGTGGCAGTGAAAAGTTGTAAATAACATGGGCTTCGTTGGCGTTACCAAAGTAGGTGAGGTTTTCCCGGTTGGGAACGTTAGTTTCGGTGATGATCACCGCGTTGGGGAAGCGGTGCTCAATCAGGGTGCGAATTAATTTCACTACTTCATGGGTTTGCTGCAGGTGAATACAGCTGGTGCCTGGCGTTTTCCAAAGGTAGGCCACCGCATCTAAGCGGAAAATGCGCACCCCTTGTTCCAGGTAGAAGTTAATGATGCGTACAAATTCCAGTAGCACCGTTGGGTTGCCGAAGTCTAAATCCACCTGGTCGGGGCTGAAGGTGCACCACACCAAGCGCTCACCGTCATCGGTTTGTACCGGCGTTAACAGCGGGCTGGAACGGGGCCGCACCACCTGGCTGATATCGTCATCCGGGCTGGCTTCTTTGAAATAGTCTTTGCCAGGGTCGCGGCGGCGCTTGAAGTTTTCAAACCAGGCGCTGCGGCTGGACATGTGGTTTATCACCAGGTCGGCCATCAGGTGCTTGCGTTTGGCAATGGTGCTGATGTGGCCCCAATCGCCAAGGCCTTCGTTAACCGACACATAGTCAATCACCGAAAAGCCGTCATCCGAGCTGTAGGGGAAAAACGGCAATATGTGCACCGCTGACAAGCATTCACTGAGTTCGTCGGTGAGAAGCTTATCCAGGGTGACCAGCGGCTTTTCCCCTTCGTCCACCACCGAGTTACCGTAGGTGATCAGCAATACATCATTCTGATTCCACAGGTTACGGTGCGTGGCCGGTGCCTCTGAGCTGGGGTCCAGGCCCATGGTTTCAATTAGCTGGTTAACAAGAGCGTCGTTATCCAACTCGGGGTAGATCACCCGTAAATGACCGAAAAGCTTACGTGTCAGGGGCGTATCCATGGGTCAAGCTCCTAGATAGGCTTTAGTGTCTTCTTCAACGGCATCTTTCAGGGCATCGAGAATGTCCGGCACCGCGCTGATAACCCGGCTCCAGCTGGGCATAAATGGCGTATCCATGGGGTTAGCCAGGAAGGTTGTGCCCGCATCCACAATATTCTGGGCAAAGAGTTCTACGGCTTGCTCTTCTTTATGCCGGTCGTATTTTAAGCCATTGATCATGGCGTCATCGTTGAAAATGTCGATGAAATCCAAGGCAATACGGTAATAGGTTGCCTTAATGGTACGAATTTTTTCAGTGCTGAATATCTCACCGTTGGTGGCCAGCTTTCTAAAGAAGGCCTTGGCGATGTCGGTACTCATTTTCGACAAGCCCTGGGTGGCGTCTTCCGCACTTAAATCCTGGTGTTTATGGTCATAGTTGTCGCTGATATCCACCTGGCAGATACGCTGGGTGGAATAGCTGCGGTACATTTCCGAGAGCACACCAATTTCCAGACCCCAGTCACTGGGAATATGCAGATGGCTAACCAAGTCTTTGCGAAGGGCGAACTCCCCGGCCAGGGAATAGCGAAAACCGTCCATGTAATTAAGGTAGTCGTTATAGCCACATACCTTTTGCATACTGCGAATAAGCGGCGTTACCAACAGCCGGTTTACTCGGCCATGGAGTTTGCCGCCAGCGCAGCGGGCGTAGTAGCCCTTGGCAAAGTTATAGTTAAAGACCGGGTTGGCCACCGGGTAGAACAGCCGTGCCAACAGGCCTCTTTCGTAGGTCACAATGTCACAATCGTGCAGGGCAACGGTTTGGCCCTTGCCACTCGCCAGCATGTAACCAAGGCAATACCAAACGTTGCGGCCTTTACCCAATTCTTTGGGAGCCAAGTCATGGCTGGCCAGCAGTTTGTCGATTTCTTTGAGCCTTGGGCCGTCGTTCCATAGCACCCGGTGAAATTGCGGCAGTCGTGAAAAGTATTTAAGGGCGTGTTTGTATTCGTCTTCGTTGGCCCTATCAAGACCAATAATAATTTCCGACAAATAAGGGACTTGTTCGAGTTCGTCGAGAATACCGGTCAGTGCCGATGATTGCAGTTCCGAGTAAAGAGAAGGCAGCACCAGTGACATGGGCCGATAGCGACGAAAGCGCATCAATTCCTTTTCTAATTCCTCCACCGGTCTGCGGGTCAGATTGTGCAGCGTCGCTATGGTCCCATTCTGGTGAAAGTCCGCCATGCTTAGCTCCTGTGGTTGAGAATGTCCTGTATGGCCTGGTTCCAGCCTTCGGGGCCAGGCGATGTTGTCCTGATGGTACTTGGGGCTTTGGGCATGAGCTGCTCGCTACGGGCCGATTTTATCACCACGGCAATATCTGCTACATCGAGCATGGGGGCATCGTTAGGGCTGTCACCCAGAGCAATGATAGTTGCTCCCGGGTAGCGCTCACGCAGCGCCGCGATAGCGGCCCCTTTTGAATATTGCCCCATCACCGATAAAAAGCGGCCCCCTTGCTGGGCTTGCAGCTGGTGCCCGGCCAAGGCTTGCTGAAAGGCCCACTTGCCAGGGTCGTCGCCAAGCCACAGCAGTGGCTCGGTAAATTCCCGTTCGCTGGCAAGCTTTGCCGAATGTGCATCGAGCCCGGTTTTTTCAACGATGGTGGCTAAATCCCAGTCGGCAAAGCCTTCAAAAGCAAAGCCTTGCTGGCGCAGTTGCCCCAGCACCGTCAATAGCTGCTGGCGTGGCTCAGCAAAGCCTTCAAAATGGCCGTCGCCCCAATCTAAAATAGCGCCGTTTTCGGCAATAAAAGGCCAGCTAAGGGCAAGTTGTTCCCTAAGTTCACGTATTTCGGCGCGGGTTTTTGATGAGTTGAGTACTACCGGTACCTGCATTGCCGCCAACCGCTCAAGGGCGGGTTTAGCGGCTTGCCAGCTATAGCTGTGATGGTCTAAAAGCGTGCCATCAAGATCGGTAACAACAACCCATTTAGTCATAATCCACTGCCTTAATGCTGTGGTCATCGGCCAGTTCAAAGCGCACCCTGGTGCGCTTGGGGTGGGTGGCCAAAAGGTGGCGGGTTAAGCGCTCGTAATGCTGGATAAAACGGACGATTTGCTCGTCGCTCATAATGCCGGCGCCAGCGCCCACCCGCGCTTTGAGCTTATGTTCTTGCTCTTGACGCCAGCGCTGCACCGCTTCCATGGATGGCGCGCGCATGAAAACTTGAAACTGCACCTTGTCAAAAAAGTCCCGGTACGGGCCCTTAAGCTGCTCGTTAACGTAACGGCGCCAATGGCCTTGGTGGTCTTCCTCGGCTTCTAAACTGTTAATCGCATCGCTGACGGCGTCGTCTTCTTGGGGGCCTGCCCCCAAACACCAACCTTCTAAGATCACCACATCAGGGCGGCCTTGAATGGTTGGCCAGTCGCTTTGTGGCGCGCGGTCGTCGATGGATTTATCAAAACGTGGCAGCGGCGTGTGTTGGCTGTCGTGGGCTTTGGCCAGGGTGTCTAAAACCTGTTGGCCGAGGGTAACATCGTGGGTGCCGGGAACGCCGCGGGTTTTTAAGAGCGGATGTATGCTGTCGGCTAAGGCTAAGCGTTCGGCGCGCGTAAGGTAGAGGTCATCCAGTGACAAAACAGCGACCTTTAGGCCTGCCATTTCCTTTAGCAAAATAGCCAAAAAGTCGGCCAGGGTTGATTTACCGGTGCCTTGGGCACCTGTTACGCCAACCACCAGCGGTTTGGGGCTCTGTTGGCTTTGGGCAATGATGTTTTCCGCCAGGGGCAGGTAGTACTGATTGACTACAGCCTGAAAGTTTTCAGGAAGTCGGTGTGCCTGGATGGCATCTTGTATTACGTGATGCATAAAGGTCCCTCACTATCCATTTCAGCATACGGATTGAAGGGGCGGTGGTAAACGTTTTTCCAGATTAAATGCCTGTCTATGAAGGATTATTGCAGCTGTTTGGGAACTGACTCATAGTCGAGCATATCGCGGTGAACTTTTATCTGACCGGCGCCGGTATCTACCTGCAATTCCGTTATTCCTTTTACCACTATCCACACCGGCTGTGGCCCTAGTCCAAATTCGGGGCCCGAGACCAAATAGTGGTATTCGCCAATCAGTATCACCCAGCTGCCAACCACCATGTGACTGCTTTCGACAAAGCGGATCTGGGCCACCCCTTGTTCGGATTTCTTTAAAAACTCAAGGATAGCGGTACGGCCCGAAATATTCTGGCCGTTACCTTGCACATCGGCACTGGGGTCCTGGAAAACCGCATCAAAATGATAGAACTGCTCGAGCTCGCCGTAATCCATGGCGGTGTAGGCCTGCATGTACTTTCTGGCCAGCAGCAACGCGTCTTCATCAGCGTGGGCTGGTAGGCAAAATAGCAATATAAGCAAGTACAGCAGGCGCATGATGGTCTCTTTTTCTGGTTTGTAGCGCAGTTTGCCAGAGCCTAAAGGTTCGGCCAAGTCAGCCTATCTCGTCTAAGTGGATGTCCAAGGCTTTTACCGAAATACGAATTTCCATTACCGACAAACAAAGGGAAATGCCCAATAACATCAGTGAGATCCCAAATAACCACCAGGCTATGGCCGGTGAACCAATATAAATAGCGAGCATGGTAAAAACACAGAATAAAAAGCTCATTACGCCGGCTTCTTGCATATAGCGGATAAGGCTCACTCGCTTACGCAAATTGGCAATTTGTGCCCGTACTCGCGGTGTTAGCTCTTGGGCATGCATTTGACGAATCAAATTAGCCAGATGCAAAAAACGGTTGGTATAAGCCAATAGCAGCAAGGATATCGCTGAAAATAGCACCGCAGGGGTGGTTAAGGTGAGCTCCACGCAGTTTCCTCAGTTTAATGGCGTTGCGCTAATGCATCGAAGCTTAACAAAGCCTGGAGACCGTTGGCAGTGCCGTTAGCCCATTGCTTTATAGTGCGAGCAAGGCCAAACCGCACAGCAAGGCTGTTGCCAGCTCGCCACTTATTGCCAGCTTTCTAAGCCTGGCTAAATGCGCCGCTTGCGGCGCTGCAGAGGGGCCGACCCGGTGGCGTTGGATGCGCTGGCCATTAACCAGTAACGGCCCTCCTAGCTGGCAGCCCAAGGCCTCTGCCAGCATCGCCAGTTGCCATGGGCGCTGACGTGTAAAAAGGGCTGAGGCTTTTAACGGCAGTACCGTCCAAAAGGTCGTGAGGGGTAAACCGCAGCCGCGTAGCAGCCAGGCAATGGCTAATGGGCTGCGGCCAAAGTGTATAAAGCCGGGGCGGGCAGGGTGCCAGCGCTCTGCCAGTACCCACCAAAGGCGGATAAGTAAAGCGATAAGGCCGGCGTGGCCAACAAACAGCAACACTAACAGCATGCGCTCTTTAGTCACGCGCCAGCGCCCTTCAATAGCGGCCTTATAAAGCCCTTCACTGGAATAACGGCTACAGTCTCGCTTTAACAGCGTGGCCAGCAGGGTGCGGCCTTGCTCTTTACTTACCTTTTCAATGGCTTTAAAACGGCTGAGCCTGGCGTCTGACAGCGCCAGGTAAAAGGCTAGGCCATCAATCACCAGCGGCAGGTCTGCTGTATAAGACAATAGCGCTGCCAACAGCGCGACAAGTCCCCACAGTAAAACCAGGGAAAAAAAGCCGGCTCTTTGCTGCTGCTTGGCGCTGCCTTTATTGACCTTAGTGGCAAGACTGTCAGCCAAGCGGGTGATGGTTTGCCAAAACGGCAAAGCCGGCAGCATTTTTGCCGCCGGCCAGGCCAAAAGCAGGGTTAGCTCAGGCCAGTGCACTGTCTTTTAACTTAGCAACCAGCGCCATCACCAACTGTGCCGAGTGGGTTGCCGCTTTTTCAAGGAAGCTTTCAAAGGACATGGGCGACTCTTTGCCGGCAATGTCGGAAAGGGCGCGGGTGATAACAAAGGGCACTGCGAACTGATGGCAGGTTTGGGCAATGGCTGCCGCTTCCATTTCCACGGCAATCATGTCGGGAAAGGCTTTGCGGGTGGCTTCAACACGCACCGGGTCTGACATAAAAATATCACCAGTGGTAATAAGGCCGGTTTTGGCTTTGTGGTGCTCCATGTCACTGATCACCTCTTGGGCGGCAGCAACCAGGCTTGGGTGGGCTTCGAAGGCGGCGGGCATTCTGGGAACCTGGCCAAGTTCGTAACCAAAAGCGGTTACGTCGACATCGTGGTAGCGCACTTCGGATGAAATCACCACGTCGCCTACTTCCAGCGTTGGGTCAAAACCGCCGGCAGAGCCGGTATTGATAATGGCGTCGGGAGCGAAACGTTCAATCAGGATGGTAGTGGCAATGGCTGCCGCGACTTTACCGATACCGGAGCGCATTAATACCACGTCACCGCCGCCAAGCTGGCCGCTATAAATTTCGCAGCCGGCAACGGTTTCGGTTTTAAGGTTACTGATTTGGCTTTTAAGGAGCGCCACTTCCTGTTCCATGGCGCCGATGATGCCGAGCTTCATTGGGGTTCATCCTAACCGAGAGAAAGAAGCCCCAATGATAGCCCGAGCCTTAGGCTGCGGTCACCCCGGCTGTGATGCCGAGTTTGTCGAGGATGCCTTGAGCGGCTTTACGGCCATTGGCAATGGCGGTCACCACAAGGTCTGCGCCCAGTACCATATCGCCACCGGCGAAGATTTTGGGATGCAGGGTTTTACCGTCTGGCGCCAGCACGCGGCCGGCTTCGTCGGCAACCACACCAACGTCTGACAACCAGTTCGGCAGTTGTGGCCTAAAACCGAGCGCCAAGATAACGGTATCGGCATTCAGGTCGCGCTCAGAGCCTGCAACCGGTTCAGGGCGGCGGCGGCCGGACGCATCTGGCGCGCCCAACTGCGTTTGTTGAATGCGAATACCGGCGACCTTGCCGCTATTGGCCAACACTTCCAGCGGCTGGTGGCAAAAGGCAAATTGCAGGCCTTCTTCCTCAGCAAAACGCACCTCTTTGGGTGAGCCGGGCATGTTTTCGCGGTCACGGCGATACAGCAAGGTGACGCTGGCCGCGCCCTGGCGAAGGGCGGTGCGGGAGCAGTCCATAGCGGTGTCACCACCGCCAATCACAACCACGTGTTTGCCTTTCTGGTCAAAGTGCAGCTCGGTGCCTTGCATCAGTTTAAGGTTCTGATCGTACAAGTAATGGGCCGCTTCCAGGCAGCCGTCGGCATCGCTACCGCTAAGGCCGGAGTTCACGCTTTTAGGGGCGCCAAGGCCCATAAACACCGCATCAAAGTTTTCTAAAATTTCTTTGAAACTAATGTCTTGGCCAACTTTGGTGTTAAGGACAAACTCAACACCCATGTCTTTGAGCACCTCAAAACGGCGGCTGATGATGTCTTTTTCCAGCTTAAAGCCGGGGATACCGGTTGAAAGCAAACCACCGATCACCGGCTCGGCTTCATAAACGGTGACATCAACACCGTTACGGATAAGGTAATCGGCGCAGCCAATACCGGCTGGGCCTGCCCCAATAACGGCAACCTTATGGCCGGTTTTGGCAACCACCGACAAGTCAGGGCGCCAACCGGCGTCTAGTGCTAAATCGGTAATGTCGCGCTCGACCTGGCCGATGGTAACGGCACCAAACTCGTCATTAAGGGTACAAACGCTTTCACACAAACGGTCTTGCGGGCAAACCCGGCCACAGACTTCCGGCAGCGGGTTAGTCTGGTGAGCCAGCTCTGCCGCTTCGGTAATTTTGCCGGCGTTAGCCAATTCCAACCAACGGGGAATGGCGTTATGCAGCGGGCATTTCCACTGGCAATAAGGGGTGCCGCAATCAATACAACGGGCAGATTGCTCTTCACGCACCTGTGCTGTTTGCGGCGATTGCACTTCCTTAAATTGGGTGACCCGCTCTTTAGCCGGTACCACCTCGCCGGTTTGGCGTTCAAAATTTAAAAAGCTCAGGGGATCTTTCACGATACGGCCTCCCTCAGTTGTGGTTGCCAACCTTGAGGATGGATCAGGGTAAAGCGCTGGGCCCAGTCGGCATCTTCCAGCAGCTCGGCAGCGCGGGCAGAACCGGTCAGGTTGTGGTGGCGCTTAATCAGCGCCCGTACCTGCTGGGTAACATCGTTGTGATCACTCAGTGGGCACCAATCGACCAATTCGTTATTGACCGCGCGGTCGTCTAAATCCATCACCACCGCCAGGCCACCGGTCATGCCGGCAGCGAAGTTGCGGCCGGTTTTACCCAGCACCACCACCATACCTGCGGTCATGTATTCACAGCCGTGGTCGCCAACACCTTCCACCACCGCGGTAGCGCCGGAGTTACGCACCCCGAAACGCTCGCCGGTTTGCCCCTCGGCAAAACATTCGCCGCCGGTGGCACCAAACAGGCAGGTGTTACCCATGATAAGGGTATCTGCTGCCACAAAGTGGCTGCCAGGCGGTGGGCTCAATACCAAGGTGCCGCCGCCAAGACCTTTACCGACATAGTCGTTGGCATCACCCACCAGGCGCACTTCCATGCCCGGCAAGGTAAAGGCACCAAAACTTTGGCCGGCGGTACCGCGAAATTGCAGGCGAACCGGTTGTGGGCTGCCGCCATCACCGTATTGCTTGGCAATAGCGCCGCTTAAGGTGGCTGGCACGGTGCGGTCGGTGTTGCTGATGGGGTAATAAGCCAACCAGGGGGTATCAAGCTGCGCCTCGGCGACAATTTTGTCGTTAAGGGTATGCTCGGGTTGTGGCAATACCACTTCGTATTCCGGCAGGCTTGGCAGGGGTTTTAAAAGCACCTTGCCAATGTGCTCGTCACTGCACTCGAGCAAGTCTAAGCGGCCTTTAGCCTCGTTGAGGCTCGCCACACCCAGGCTTGCCAGCAGCTCGCGAATTTCGCGGGCCATCAGGGTAAAGAAGGATTCCACCTGTTCTGGCAGGCCACGGAAGTGTTTGTCACGCAGCACACTGTGCTGGGTGGCAACACCGGTCGCGCAGTTATTGAGGTGGCAAATCCGCAGATATTTACAGCCCAGCGCCACCATCGGCGCGGTACCGAAACCAAAGCTGTCGGCACCCAAAATGGCTGCCTTAACAACGTCTTGGCCGGTTTTAAAACCGCCATCCACCTGCAAGATAACCTGGTCACGCAGGCCTTCTTTAATCAGGGCATGGTGGGCGTCAATCAGCCCCAGCTCCCAAGGACCACCGGCATATTTAACCGAGGTTAGCGGGCTGGCACCGGTACCACCGTCATAGCCGGAAAGGGTAATGAGGTCGGCGCCGGCTTTGGCCACGCCACAGGCAATGGTGCCAACGCCCTGGCTCGACACCAGTTTCACCGAGACCAACGCTTGCGGGTTGACGGTTTTCAAATCATAAATGAGCTGCGCCAAATCCTCGATAGAGTAAATATCGTGGTGTGGCGGCGGCGAAATTAGCGTGGTGCCGGGGGTGGAATGGCGCAATTTGGCAATTTCCACCGATACTTTATGGCCAGGCAGCTGGCCGCCTTCACCGGGCTTGGCGCCCTGGGCCATCTTAATTTGAATAACTTCAGCGGTGGCCAAGTATTCCGGTGTAACCCCAAAGCGCCCTGAGGCTACCTGGCGGATTTTCGAGCGGCCGTCGGAGCGGCGGCGCTTAGGATCTTCACCACCTTCCCCAGAGTTAGAGCGGCCGCCCAAGCGGTTCATGGCAATAGCTAGGGCAATGTGTGCTTCCGGCGACAAGGCGCCGATGGACATCGCCGCGGTATCCATTCTTGGGAACAGTTTTTCTGCCGCTTCTACGCTTTCAACCGCTATCGGTGCGGCACCAGCCTTAAAGCTCAGCTTGTCACGTAAGAAGCTGTCGCGGCCCAGGTGCACCGCTTTGGCATATTGCTGCCAGGCGTCCCAGGAATCGCTGCGCACAGCGGTTTGCAGGCTGCGAACCACGTCGGGATTCCAGGCGTGGTATTCGCCGTCGGGCTGGAATTTCAGCAGGCCACCAAGGGGCAAAGGCCCTGGCATAAAGGCGTCGTTGTGCAGCTTTAAGGTCTGGGCCTGAATGTCGGCAAAGGTTTTACCGCCGATAGGGCTCTTAAGACCGGGGAAGCACAGCTTACAGATCTCGTCGCTTAGGCCAAGCACGTCAAAAAGGGCTGCGCCACGGTAAGAGGCGACGGTGCTGATCCCCATTTTCGACATGATTTTCTTAAGGCCGGCATTAATACCGTTACGGTATTTTATCAGCACGGCTTTGAGTGAATCGTCCAGCATGTTGGAGTCCACCAACGCTGCCAATGATTCAAAGGCCAAATACGGGTAAATGGCGGTGGCACCAAGGCCCAGCAGTACCGCAAAGTGATGTGGGTCGCGCGCACTGCCGGTTTCGATAAAGAGGTTGGCGCTGGCCCGCAAGTGGCGGTCAACCAAGCGTTCTTGCACAGCACCAACGGCCATGGCTGCGGGGATCATCAAGTTGTCGGCATGAACCTGGCGGTCAGACAGCAATACCAGCACGGCGCCGTCTTTTACCGCCGCTTCGGCGTTGTCACAAAGGCGCACGATGGCGTCTTTCAGGTTGCCGGTTTTGGGGTACGCCAAACTTAAGGTTTTATGGGATTTTTTGTCCAGCAACTGGCGCAAGTCGGAATAGAGCAGTATCGGCGATTTAAACTGCACCCGTTCGGCATGGCCCGAGGTTTCGCTAAAGACGTTTTGCTCGGCACCTATATAGGTAGTCAGCGACATCACGAAGGCTTCGCGCAGCGGGTCGATAGGCGGGTTGGTCACCTGAGCAAAGCGCTGGCGGAAAAAGTCGAACAAGCTGCGGTTATTTTTGGAAAAGCCGGCTAGCGGGGTGTCGTCACCCATGGAACCAACAGCTTCTTTGCCGTCACGGCCCAGCACTTCTACCACATCGTGAATTTCCTCACGGGTCAGGCCGAAATACTTCTGTACTCGCTTAAGTTGTTCGTCGCTAAGGTCGCGGATACCTGCTTGAGCCGCTGATAAATCTTCAAAGGGAGTCAGCTTGGTATGGTTATCGTTGAGCCATTCACGATAGGGATGACGGCCGGACAATTCACGGTCGATGGCATCAGAGAACCAGATTTGACCTTTAAAGGTATCCACAGCCAGCAATTGGCCGGGGCCAACTCGGCCCTTGGCGGTAACTTCGTCTTCGGCGTAGTCCCAAATGCCCACTTCCGAAGCCAAAGTAATAAGGCCGTCGGAGGTTTCAACCCAGCGCGCCGGGCGCAAGCCGTTACGGTCCAACTGACAAGCCGCATAGCGGCCGTCGGCCATCACCACCCCTGCCGGGCCATCCCAGGGCTCCATATGCATGGAGTTGAATTCGAAGAAGGCTTTAACATCGTCAGCCATCACCGGGTCCTGTTCCCAAGCCGGCGGCATAATAAGCCGCATCGCCCGGAACAAGTCCATGCCACCAGACAGCAGCAAGTCCAGCATGTTGTCCATGGCCAGCGAGTCAGAACCGCTGGAGGACACAAACGGCTTGGCATCTTGCAAATCGGGCAACAGTGGCGAAGCAAATTTGTGGCTACGCGCCCGCGCCCAGTGGCGGTTGCCGGAAATGGTGTTTATCTCGCCGTTGTGGGCCAGATAGCGGAAAGGTTGCGCCAATTCCCAACGCGGCAGCGTGTTGGTAGAAAAACGCTGGTGGAAAAGACACATGGTGCTTTCCATACGCAGATCGGTCAGATCGGTATAGAAGCGGGGCAGGTCGGCGGCGAGGGTCAGCGCTTTGTAAACCACCACAACGCAAGAAAGCGACGCAATGTAGGCGTCTTGTTTTTGGGCTTCCATACGTTTTTCAGCGCGGCGGCGCGCCATGTAAAGGCGGCGCTCGAGTTCGCGTTTACGCCAGCCCGGTGGGGCATTGACCAGGACCTGTTCAATAACCGGTTGGCTTTTAAGGGCAATGTGGCCCAGCACAGATTGGTCAACAGGTACCGGACGCCAGCCAGCCACGGTCAGGGTTTCTTTACCTAACTCTTCAGTAATAATGGCTTTGGCTTTTTCGCTTTCTTTGGGCAGGAATACCATGCCAACAGCGAAACGTTTGGCGAGACGGAAACCGTTTTCCTCGGCTACCGCACGAAAGAATTTTGTCGGCAGGGAAAGCAATAAACCACAGCCGTCACCAGTACGGCCATCAGCTGCAACACCACCACGGTGCTGCATGCGGGAAAGTCCCTGTAGTGCCAGGCGAAGCAACCTGTGGCTGGCTTGCCCTTCTTTATGGGCGATCAAGCCAAAACCACAGTTATCGTGGGCTTCAACCATCTTGTCCACCTCCATCATTTTTATGCATTAATGCAGCATAAAAATTGTTAATGCTCAGTCGCGGACTGTTCACCCTAATGGCGAGGTAGGGGGTTGGTCAATGACTATTTGGGTCCCAAGGCCTTTGATAACGGCCCAAAAACGGCAGCGTTATTCCGGCTTTACCTGATAAATCATGTGGTTATTTCTTGCTTTAGCCATCCAGAGGGCCTTTATAAAATTTTTATATGAGCAATACAGCTTTCAGACGCTCTCTAACTGAAAAAAACCTAACTTAATAAAAATCAGTGTATTAGCATCGAAGCTAGGGGTGATGCCTGCGGGCTGGCGAAAAACACAGCGGCAGGTGAGTGGCCGATTTGGCTAATGATTGCCCAACCACCGTAAGTTAAGGACAATGGCGCTGCTAAACCAGGGCAAGTTCGCTATTTTTACCGCAGCCTGCAAGGTCGAGGGCAGGATATAGTGAATACAGAGCACCGCCGCCGTTATCCATATTGATGTCTGACTCAATTGGCGGTTTTCAGGTTATTTGGTGGCTGTGAGAGCAGTATTTTTATACCTATCAGGCCCGCGCCTGAAGGAGGAACCGCATTTATGATGACCATTTGGGCGCAGAAGTTTACCGAATTGCTGACCCGCTTGGGGACAGCCCGATTCAGTGTCGCCCTGTTCAGTTTGATTTTGCTTATCAGCTTGGTGGGAACCAGCACCACCGATATCTTGCTGCACGGTAATGTCACGGTTTACGACCTGCTGACACCTTTGATACTGACCCTGCTTACGGCGCCTTGGGTGTTGTACTTCTTTCTAGAGATGATTTCGCAGCTCGAGAAATCACGCCGCCACCTTTTTCAGTTAGTCGAACAGCTAGAAGAGCTTCGCGAACAGGACAAGCTGCTTAACCAAAGCCTTAAAGACAAGGTAGAACAGCTTAATTTCGAGATAGAGGAACGTAAAAAAGCCGAATTTGCCCGCCAAGACGCCATTGACCGGCTGAGCTTGGAAGTGGTTGAGCGTAAGAAAACCCAAGAGTCTTTGGGGGAGCAAACCGCCTTGCTGCGCTCCTTTATTAACTCGTCTCCCGACATGATTTACTTTCGTAACGAAAAGGGCATTTTCTATGGCTGCAATAAAGCCGTAGAAACGGTAACGGGTAAAAAAGAACAAGAGCTGATTGGCTTGTCGCCGTTTGAGGTCTACCCCAATGAAGTGGCGATGCGGGCTATCGAAACCGATAAAGTGCTGTTTGAAAACAATCAGCCGATCACCTACGAGCAATGGCTGCAATATCCGGATGGTCGCAAAGCGCTTTTTGAAATGCGTAAAGTCCCGTTTTTTTCCGCCTCAGGCCGCCGGTTGGGGCTACTAGGGTTTGGCCGGGATATTACTGAACGCAAAAAATCGGCTGATGCGTTGGAAAAGGCCGCAAGAGAAAAGACCCAGTTTATTGCCACTTTAAGCCACGAGTTACGCACACCGCTTAATGGTATCGTCGGTTTGGCGCGAATGCTGCGCGATAGCCCGCTTAACGAGCAGCAGCTGTCGTATATCAACACCATCTACGTATCGGCAGAAACCCTAGGTAACCTCTTTAACGACATCATCGATTTGGATAAAGCCGATCGCCGTCGTTTGGCCATAGTGCCGGAGCCGCAAGATTTGCCCGCCTTTACCAAAGATGTAGCGACACTGGCCGAGCTGATGGCCAGCCAGCGCGGTTTAGGCTGGCAGTTTGAACGCCAGGGCGAGTTGCCTGAATGTGTTGAAATGGACGCCACCCGCACCCGGCAAATTCTTTGGAACCTGCTTGGCAACGCGGTCAAATTTACCGAGCAAGGCAAGGTGGGGTTAACGGTTAGCGCCGATGTGCAGCCTGACGGTAAGGCCATGCTGCGCTTTTGTGTCACCGATACCGGCATTGGTATTCCGAAACATGAAATCGATAAAATTTTTGCCATGTATTACCAGGTGGAATCGGGCGGCAAGATGCACGCCACCGGCACCGGTATTGGTTTAGCGGTTTCCAAAAATCTGGCAGAAGCCATGGGCGGGCAGTTGTTGGTGACATCAACGCCGGGGCAAGGCTCTACTTTTACCTTGTTGTTACCGCTACCGATTTGTAAAGCGTTAAAAGCACCCGCCTTGCCCGAGCCTAATGGGCAAAAAGTGCTGCAAATTTTGTTGGTCGAGGACATTGAACTTAACGTTACCGTGGCCAAAGCGGTACTGGAGAAAATGGGCCATCAGGTGACGGTGGCGATGACCGGGCAAGCGGCACTTGATGCCTGCGCGATGCAGATGTTTGACTTGGTTCTGCTCGATATTCAGTTGCCTGATATGAGCGGCTTCGACGTGGCCTGTACCTTACGGGAAAAGGCCGAGTTTGCAGAGCTGCCAATAGTGGCGCTAACCGCCAATGTCATAAAAGACAAAGAGCAGTATCTGGAAAACGGTATGGACGATGCCATATCCAAGCCGCTGTCGGTGGCAACGGTCAGCGCCATTATTGATGAATTCTATGGGGAGCCTGGGGCCATGCTAAATCAGCGACGCCACGAAGAAGAGCAAGAAGACAAACTGCTTGATACCAATATTCTTGGCCAATTTGTGGAAGCGGTTGGCGCTGCCATTATGCTGCAGTCAGCTGATTTGCTAGCCAGCCAGATGCCTGATTATTTGAAGGTACTGGAATCTAATTTGATGGCGGGCGATAAAAAAGAAGCCTGCGAAATGGCTCATAAAATCAAAGGCGCAGCAGCAGCGGTTGGCTTAAAGCGTATTCAGCAGCTAGCAAACCTTGCCCAGCACGGTGACGCTCCCGCTTGGGATGAAAACATTCAAGAATGGGTGGATGAAATTGTCGAGCAGTGGCAGGCTGATTTGGCGCTACTGCGCCAATGGCTCAATGAGCGTAGTAAATAAAAAAGCCGCCCTTGGGGCGGCTTTTTTAATGCGGCGAAATTAAACCGCTGTTTCGGTAGCTTCAATGTCACCGCAGAAACGGTAACCTTCGCCGTGGATAGTGGCGATAATTTCCGGGGTTTCCGGCACCGATTCAAAGTGCTTACGGATACGGCGGATGGTTACGTCAACAGTGCGGTCATGAGGTTTGAGCTCACGGCCGGTCATTTGCTTGAGCAGTTCTGCGCGGGTAAGGATCTTACCGGGGTTTTCGATAAAGAATTGCAGAGCGCGGAACTCACTGCGGGGCAGTTTAAAGCTTTCTTCTTTAGGGCTAACCAAGGAGCGGCTGTTAACTTCCAACGTCCAGTTGTTGAACTTGTAACGTTCAACTTCAGACAGCTCTTCCGGTTTACCGTTGGACAGGGTACGTCCAAGCAGGTTACGGGCACGAATGGTCAGCTCTCGAGGGTTAAAAGGCTTGGTGATGTAATCATCAGCGCCAATTTCCAGACCCAAGATCTTATCGACTTCATTGTCGCGGCCGGTCAGGAAAATCAGACCCATATCTTTCTTCTCACGAATTTCGCGAGCAAGCAGCAGGCCGTTTTTTCCAGGAAGGTTAATGTCCATGATCACCAGATCGATGGGGTGGCTGGCCAATACATCATGCATCTCTGCGCCATCACTGGCTTCGATAACCGCATAGCCTTCTGCTTCGAAAAGGCTTTTGAGGGTAGTACGCGTTACCGTTTCGTCTTCAACGATGAGGATATGAGGGGTTTGCATGGGCTTACCTAATTTTTAGGACCTAAATTCGCATCAATACTACAAATAAGAATTATCTAATGTGCCGAATTAATTTTAGCAACGACGCAATGACAATCCCGCAATTCTGCACTGACAACTGATAACTTGGGTTCTACCTTCTCAATAAAGTTCAGCCGGCACTGCCAAACTTTGGTAAATCCCGAGCAATGCTTAATTTTTGTCCTTGCTGTGGGGGCTGGCAGTATAAGCGATGTAACAGTGGCCTAACAAGCTGGCCCAAGAGGATAAAGACTCTTACAAAGCTTAAAATAATCAGTAAGGGCGCCTTCTGGAGAGCGGTGATGACGTTATGGGAGTTATATCAAAACACAGTGTTTCTGATGCCGCAGCCCTTGTCTAAAAGGCTTGATTTTGCAGTGATCACAGCCCATAACCCTGAAGGAAAAGTGCTCAGCGAAGCGGCCAATCAAAAACGTGACCTGTTACTACAGGCCGAGCTCATTACAAAAGGTTACAAAAACCAGCCGCTTTGGGGGTGTTCGGCTGATCTTAAACACAAAGAAAGATCATGGGCCATTGTGATGGATAAGCCATCTGCCACTACGCTTGGAATAAGACTAAAACAGAATGCCATTTTTTGGGTGAGCCATGACGAGCTGTATTTGCTGCCCTGCCTTATGCAGGAAAACGCGTGTCATCTAGGTCGATTTTCCGAGCGTATTATCGAAAGCCCTGACGCAGTGGACGGGTGTATCTAACCAATATCGCTGACTATATCGGGTGAAATGAGGGAGCTATGGCAGGCAAGGTGGCGGCATTTCCGCGTATTCAAAGTGCACCGACTGGCTTATCCAATGTGCTGGATCTCGCTCGGCACGCTTGTGATGAAAACCCTTTTCCCAGTTTTAAGTGTCGCCGCCAGTGGTTGCTGACCTTAAAAACCTTGTTATTAGAAAATCAGCAAGCCATAAAAGACGCCATTGATGATGACTTTGGCGGCCGCAGCCAAATAGAAACCACCCTTGGCGAGCTGATGCCTGCGGTGCGGATGATTGACCATCACCTTAAATATTTACGGCTGTGGCTGGAGCCCAATAAACGCCATGCCGGGCTATTACTGTGGCCAGCAACTGCCCGTGTGGAATATCACCCACTGGGGGTTGTCGGTGTTATTGCCCCTTGGAATTACCCGCTTTATCTCGCTATTGGCCCGGTAACAGCCGCATTGGCGGCGGGCAATCGGGTGCTGGTTAAAATGTCAGAACACACGCCGCATCTTTCGGGGCTGTTGGCGCGTCTGGTTGGCCAGTATTTTTCACCCAGTGTGCTGCAAGTTGTGCAAGGGGATGCCAAGGTTGGGGCGGCTTTTGCCAGGTTGCCTTTTGACCATCTGATTTTTACCGGCTCTAGTGCCGTGGGCAAACTGGTGATGCGGTCCGCCGCTGAGAACCTAACGCCGGTAACACTTGAACTGGGCGGCAAATCGCCAGTGTTGATAGCGCCCGACATGGCACTTGAGAAGGTGGTTGATAGGTTACTGTTCGGCAAATGCTTTAACGCCGGGCAAACCTGTGTGGCGCCTGATTATGTGTTGGTGCCAAGGGGCAAAGGGCAGCGGTTAATCGAACTGTTATTGGCGGCCTTTGAAAGACGCTACCGCAATTGGCAACACAATGCTGACTTTAGCGCCATCATCAATAACCCGCATTACCAGCGCTTATGCCAGTATTTAGAAGAAGCCAAAGCAGCCAACTGCGAGCTTCATCATCCAGCCATTGCCAAGCTCGATACCTTGCAGCGGTTAGGCTTGCATCTGCTACTTAATCCGCCCAGCTCCCTGGCCTTGATGAAAGAAGAGATATTCGGCCCCATTTTACCGGTGATTGAATACGACAGCCTCAACCATGCCATTGCCTTTATTAAAGCTCGGCCCAAGCCATTGGCGTTTTATCCGTTTTCAATGAAAGTCAGTGTGCAGCAACAGCTTTTGCAAGCTATTCATGCTGGTGGGGTTTGTATTAATGATGTACTACTGCAAGTGACCGCCGACGAGTTGCCTTTTGGTGGTATTGGCCATTCCGGGTTTGGCCACTATCACGGCAAAGAAGGGGTGAGGGCCCTGTCTCATGTGCGGGCGGTGTTAAAAAAAGGGCGTTGGAACCCGGCTGCCTTTTTCTACCCGCCTTATAAGAGACCTATTATTAAATGGTTGCTCAAAGGATTGGTTCGATAAAACTCTAAAATTTGCTTGGCAGCTTTTTTATTGGCAAGACGCCAGGCTGCAAGTGGCTACGTTTCATCGTTTTTGATGGGGGATACATGTCGCATCTTTGTGTTTCCATCGACAAGTTGCAGGTTGGAGACTTTGTCGTTCGCATTGAAGAAAGTACGGGGTATCGCTTAAAGAAGTCAGGGCATATCGGTTCACCTCAACAGTTGGTCGCCCTTAAAGACGCTGGTGTCGCCAGCGTATGGATAGACCCTGCCCAGCGTCTTCATACCCTGATTGAAGCCGCCGCCGCGCCGCAACTAAGTGGCGCCGTTGACGAGCCGCGCGAAGAAATACAGGGTTCGGTTGCGAAGAGCCGGCAGTTCTACCTTAAAGCCCGCGAGCAGATGGCCGACTTTTACAGTCTGGTGTCTAACGGGGGTATTCCTGATCTCGACGTTGCGCAGAAATATGCGTCGACTTTTGTTGATGCTGCTTTAAAACACCCCACCACGCTTGCCTGCCTGACCCGCATTCGCGAAAAAGATGCCTACCTGATGGAACACTCGCTGAGTGTTTGTATTTTGATGTCACTGTTTGCCAGCTATCTTGGCATCGAACGCCGGTTGATAGATAAGTTGGCCCTTGGCGCCTTGCTTCACGACCTAGGCAAGGTCATGGTGCCTGAAACCATCTTGATGAAACCGGGCCGGCTGACAGACGCCGAATATGAAGTGATGAAAAGCCATGTGGTGCATTCAACCGCCATCTTGGCAGAAGAAAAAGACATTCCCCCTGAGGTGATGGATGTGGTGAGCAATCACCACGAACGCATTGACGGAAAAGGTTACCCTAACGGCAAATCGGCAGAGCAGTTATCCACCTATGCCCGTATGGTCAGTATTGTTGATGTTTACGATGCGCTCAGCGCCGAGCGTTGTTACAAAGAAGCGATGCCGCCAACCAAAGCTATGCGGGTGTTAATGGAACTTGCCGGTAGCCACTTTGACGAATACTTAGTGCGCCAATTTGTGCGCTGCATGGGGGTTTATCCAATCGGCTCTTTGGTGCGTTTAAAATCGAAACGGCTGGCTGTTGTGGTCGCTCTTAACGAGGAAAGTAGCCTAAGACCGAAGGTGAAAGTGGTGTACAGCTTGACCAGTAAGTCCCACCTGCCGGTGCAAAACCTTAACCTGATGTTGTCGAAAGACAGTATTGAGGGCGCTGAAGATCCCCGGGACTGGGGCGTTGAAGTCAGCCGTTACTTAAGCACTTCTTGATCCAGCGTAATGTCGAAAAAGCGCCCTGAGATATAGTCTTGGGGCGCTTTTTTTGCATGGAATTTTATGCCCAGCTCAACCCCTTTTTCGTTAAGTGCCGAGCCTAACGTTGGTAGCATCATCAGTGGTGGCTTGCTCAGCTGCTGCCCCGATACCTCCGTTCGCCAGGCATGCACCTTAATGCACCAAGCCAAGGTCAGTTGCATTCTTATTACCGACCAACAAACCGTATTGGGAATATGGAGCGAAGGCGACGTTCGCCATCTTGATATCAGCCGTGATGAGCTTCTTGACCAGCCCATTCGACAAGTGATGCACAGCCCTGTGCACAGTATCGGTGCCGAGGTGCCTTTAGGCCAAGCGGCCAATATGCTCAAACACTTTAGGGTGCGGCGGCTGTTGGTAGTGGATGAAGCGCTACAGCCCATTGGCGTATTAACCCAGTCCGATATCATCCGTTTTCAGGGGGTGGAGCACTATTTACTGATGCGCGATCTGGCCAGTTCGCTTCGCCGCCAGGCGATGATAGTGCCCGACTCCATGCCGCTCAGTCAGGCGCAGCACTTAATGTCTGACGAAGGTTTGGATGCCTTGGTGGTGAGCCGCGCTGACGGCGAGCACGGCATTTTAACCGAGCGAGATTTGGTGGCCTGGGTTGCTGGCACAAAGGGCGAGGTGGCAGGAGACTTGGCCAGTTACCCGTTATTTTCCATGCCCGCCTCGGCCAGTTTGATGGTCGCCGTGCAACAGCTGCAAGAGCAGCATTATCGCCATCTTGGTGTTACCGATGGCGGCGACGAGCTACTGGGCGTGCTGTCCTACAGTGACGTGTTGGCCAATATTGAATACGAATACGTTAACCAACTACGGCGATTGCTTGACGAGCGCGATAGCGCCCTTCGCTTGTCGGTGGAGCATTTGCGCCTGGCAACGCAAGTGATTAACGCCTCTTTGGATGGCATCATGATCACCGATGCCAAGGGCACTATAGAGTCGGTTAACCCCAGCTTTTCGCAAATGACCGGCTATCAGCAACACGAAGTCATCGGCCAAACCCCTTCGGTATTAAGCTCTGGCCGCCATCCTGAAAGCTTTTATCACAACATGTGGCTGCAGCTCGAAGAGCAGGGCTATTGGCAAGGCGAGATTTGGAATCGCCGCAAAAATGGCGATGTTTATCCGGAATGGCTGACCATTACCGCTATCCGTGATGACGATGACAACATCTGTAAATACGCCGGCATCTTTACCGACATTACCGACCGTAAGCAAAAAGAGGCCCGTATTCAGTCGCTCGCCTATTACGACGAACTAACCGGCCTGCCGAACCGCCGTTTATTTACCGACCGCCTGAAACTGGCAATTGCCAATGCCAGGCGCCACCACCACCAAGTGGCGTTGCTGTTTGTCGATTTGGATTTATTTAAACGCATTAATGACTCCCTTGGGCATTTAGCGGGCGACAAGGTACTGCGGGAAGTGGCCAAACGCTTGCAAGAAACCGTACGCGAGGGTGATTCGGTAGCCCGTCTTGGTGGCGACGAATTTACGGTGCTGGTGCCAGAAACCGACGAAGTGGTGGGCTTGGAAAGGCTAGCGCAGCGCTTAATTGACGCCATTTACGCACCGATGGAAGTCAACGGCAGGGCGCTATTTGTGTCGGCCAGTATTGGTATCAGCGTCTTTCCTGGCGACGGCAAAAACGAAGAACAACTGCTGCGTTTTGCCGATACCGCCATGTACCGCTCCAAAGAATTGGGCCGTAATAAATACCGTTTTTACAACACCGAAATGAGTGACCGCAATCGCCAGGAAATGCGCCTGGAAGAGCGGCTGCATCACGCTTTGGCCAACCGCAGCTTAGACGTTTTTTATCAGCCAAAAGTGGACCTGGCCACCGGCAAGCTCAAAGGCATGGAAGCGCTGCTGCGCTGGCATGATGAGGTGCTGGGGGATGTGCCGCCAACGCAAGTTATTCCCCTTGCCGAACGCTTAGGGCTAATTGAAATTCTTGGAGTGCAGGTGCTGGAAAAGGTCTGTGCCCAGCAAGCGGCTTGGGCAGACCGGCAACGAGTGCCCATTGCCGTTAACTTGTCGGTATTGCAGTTAGGCTCAGACGATTTTCTCAGCGCCCTTGACCGCTGCTTGGCGCAGTACCAGTTGCCGCCGGGGCTGATTGAGCTGGAGATCACCGAAAGCGTCTTTATCCCGGAGCGGGCTGAAGCCATGCTGGCGCTATTGGAAGCACTGCGTGAGCGCGGTATTCGGCTGTCCATTGACGACTTTGGTACCGGTTATTCTTCGCTGGCTTATCTGCGCAAGTTGCCCATCAACGCCTTAAAGCTCGACCGCAGCTTTGTTGAGCATCTGCCGCAAGTTGAAGGCGATGTGCAAATAAGTTTGGCGGTATTGGGGCTAGCCCGCGGCCTGGGTTTGGAAGTGATTGCCGAAGGGGTAGAGAACGAAGAACAAGTGGCCTTTTTGACCCAGAACCAGTGCCATCAGGCGCAGGGTTTTCTCTATGCAAAGGCGTGCCCGGCAGACATTGCACAAACCTGGTTAAGCGGTGAAACCATTACCAAAAGGGGCCAATAAAGGCCCCTTTTTAGTGCTGCTAAGCCATTAGCTTCTTTCCAAGGCCAAAGCGACACCTTGGCCGCCGCCGATACAAAGGGTGGCTAAACCTTTTTTGGCATCGCGGCGGATCATTTCATGCACCAATGTCACCAGAATCCGGCAGCCAGATGCGCCAATGGGGTGGCCAATGGCAATGGCGCCACCATTAACGTTCACCTTATTGGTGTCCCAGCCCAATTCTTTGGAAACCGACAGCGCCTGGGCAGCAAAGGCTTCGTTGGCTTCAATCAGCTCCAAGTCGTCAACGCCCCAACCGGCTTTAGCCAAACAGCGCTGCGTAGCCGGAACCGGGCCTATGCCCATAATGGCGGGGTCAACACCGGCATTGGCATAAGCCTTGATGGTGGCCAATACCGGCAGGCCCAGGGTTTTGGCTTTCTCGCTACTCATCAGCACCACAATGGCAGCGCCATCGTTAATGCTGGAGGCATTACCGGCGGTAACGGTGCCGTCTTTTTTAAAGGCTGGGCGCAACTTGGCCAAGGATTCTGCCGTGGTACCGGCGCGAGGCTGCTCGTCGGTATCGAAAATAACAGGGTCGCCCTTGCGCTGTGGAATGCTGATAGGGGTGATTTCGTTTTTAAAATAGCCGGCCTCAATAGCCGCTACCGCTTTTTGTTGCGAACTGGCGGCAAAGGCGTCTTGTTGTTCTCGGGTCAGTTGATATTTTTCCGCCAGGTTCTCGGCGGTGATCCCCATGTGGTAGTCATTAAAGGCGTCCCACAAGCCGTCTTTAATCATGGAGTCTTCAAGTTGGGCATGGCCCATACGCAGGCCGGTGCGCGCCTTGGGCAAAACATAAGGCGATAAGCTCATGTTTTCCATGCCACCGGCTATCACCACATCGGCATCGCCGCAGCGAATTGCTTGTGTCGCCAGGTGCAGGGTTTTAAGGCCACTGCCACACACTTTGTTGATGGTCATGGCCGGTACCATGTCCGGCAGGCCGGCTTTAATGACGGCCTGGCGCGCCGGGTTTTGCCCGGAACCGGCAGTGAGCACTTGGCCAAGCAGTACTTCATCAATTTCATTGCCCGCCAGGGACAATTTCGCCAGGGTTTCTTTGATAAGGCTGGCCGCCAAATCGGGGGCCGGAATTTGGCTAAGGGCACCTTGAAAAGTGCCCACCGCAGTGCGGGTTGCTGCCACTATAACTACATCCTGCATGGTATCTCCTTATCCGGCGCAAGGCGCCAACAGGTTGGGGGTAAGACTGTTGCGAATGTCACTATGATGCCGCCTCAATATGTCACTTTGGTATAGCCCATTAGTCAAAGATGCGGAGCGTGCTAAAATGCGCGCCCGGGTCCAAGGGGTAACAGATGAGCGATTTCGACACACGGTTTGGCGGTATCATCCGACTTTATGGCCAAAAAGGCGCCACCATATTGAAAGATAGCCATATTTTTGTGGCGGGGATCGGTGGTGTTGGTACCTGGGTGGCCGAAGCATTGGCGCGAAGTGGCGTCGGTAGTATTACGCTTGTAGACATGGACGATGTCTGTACCACCAATACCAATCGGCAAATTCATGCCTTAACCACCACGGTTGGCAGGCCTAAAACCGAGGTTATGGCAGAACGTATCCGCTTGATAAATCCTGACTGTCAGGTAACCGCCATCGACGATTTTGTTACCCCCGAAAACGTCGCTGAACTTTTGGCAGTAAATGTCGACTATGTGATTGATGCCACAGATTCTTTAGGCGCCAAGGCGGCGATGATCGCCTATTGCAAACGCAATAAAATCCGCATTATCACCATCGGCGGTGCTGGCGGCCAGGTTGACCCAACCCAGGTGCAGGTGGCCGATTTAACCAAAACCATTCAAGACCCCTTGGCACGTAAGCTAAAAGAGCGGCTACGCCGTTTTTATCATTTCTCGAAAACCCGCAAGTTTGGTGTTGACTGCGTGTTTTCCAGCGAAGCGCTGAAATACCCGCAACCCGACGGTTCGGTGTGCGCTACCAAAAATGCCGAAGGCTCTATGCGCATGGATTGTGCCGCCGGTTTTGGCGCCTCAATGGTAGTAACGGCCACCTTTGGCCTGGTGGCTGTTTCGCGGGTAATTGAAAAGCTGACCGGTGTTAAGGGCTAAGGCGCTGGCGGTGTTTGGCCCACACTGTTACCCCTATTGCTGCCAGCATACAAAATACCCCCAGCACCGTTAATGGCCCCGGCCAGGCTTGGCGTAACATAAAGCCGTAGCAAAGGCCGGTTAGGATCTCAAAAGAGGCCATTGGCCCCATCAGCACCGTTGGTAAGCGCTGGCTGGCGGCATTCCAAAACAAGGTGCCAAGCCAAGAGCAAAGCAGGCCAATCAGCAACATCAAGGGTAGAAAGACCCAAGGCTGTGGCCCAAAAGGCAGGGAAAAGTGCGGCAGCTGATGGTGCAGGTAAAGTGCCACCAACAGATAACCGATAACTGACAGCGGCAAGGTGGCTAGCCCTTGTGCGGTTGCCCAAGCGGATGGCGAGCGCAGCGGGTTGTCTTTTAGCCAGCGGGCATTTTTAAGGGCATACCAGGTCCAGCAAAGCACGGCGCTAATGGCCATGCCGAGCCCCAGTAAATATTGCCCAAAGGAGGGCTTTACGGCGCTGCTGCTAAGCTCTTCGACATTGACCAGCACCAAACCGCTGAGCATGAGCACCGTGGCCATCGCCATTAATGGCCAACTGAGCCGCCCTTCCTTGTGGCGATAAAGCAGGTTGGCGCTGATGGCAATGACCACCGGCAAAGTCCCCACCACCATGGTGGCAATAGGGGCACCGACACGTAATACCGCCCCTGCTACGCCGCAGTAATAAATTAAGTTTCCGACCAGGGCCAGCCACAATGCCTGCCGCCAGTCGCGCCGGCTAAGCAGCGCCAAGGCGCGGCGCTGCTGCCAGGCCAAAGGCAGTGCAATAATGCCAAGCGCCAAGTAACGCCCAACCGATTGCAACATGGCAGGGTAGTCCGGCACCCACAATGGCCCAACAAAAATCAGGCCCCAAACCAAGCCTGCGGCAAGTGCATAACAAATTCCGGCTGCCATCCTGGCCTCAGTAACGGGGTGATAAAAAGTGTGGCGTGTTAATTAACCCAGCTCGCTGTGTATTTCGGCCAGCATCGCATAAAGACCATTATTTCGGCTGGGGCTTAAAAACTGCGCTAAGCCTGCCTTTTCAAATTCGGTGCGGGCATCAATGTGGCGTGCTTCATCAAGGCTTTTGCCCTGGTATAGGCTAAACAGCAACGCCATTAAACCTTTGACGATGCGCGCTTCACTGTCGCCGCTCAGTGCTAGTTGGCCATCAATCATGTCGACCTTCAGCCAGGTTTTGGCTTCACAGCCGTGCACCTCTTGGGCGCCAGTTTTATCGGCAAGCCTAGGGAGCGTGCGAGCCAGACTTAATAAAAAGCGGGTGCGGCCCTCAAAATGCTTTTCGTTGGCAAAGTCGTCAAACAGGCTCATGCCATTTCCTCAAAAAGGGCGATGCCATCGGCCAGGGCAACGAGTAAGGCATCGATTTCGTGCAATGTGTTATAAGGCGCCAAAGCAATGCGTAGCGAACCACTTATACCAAGCAGCGCATGCAGTGGCTGGGTGCAGTGATGGCCAGCGCGTACCGCAATGCCGCGCCCGGCAAGGTAATGGGCCAAATCGCTATGATGCACTGTCGGCACAGAGATTGACACCAAGCTGATACGCGGCCCTTGCCCTAATACCTTGACCGGCAAAGCCGCCAGGCCTGCCAGTAAGTGCGCGCTGAGGCTGGCCTCATAAGCACTGGCATCAAGCTTTGCCAAAAGCTGCGCTGCTGCGCCCAGGCCGATTATCTCGCTAATAGGGCCAGTGCCCGCTTCCAACCGGTGCGGCAGGGCGTTGAAGGTCACCTTGTTAAAGCTGACTTTTTCTATCATTTCGCCACCGCCGATAAAGGGGCTTAGGCGCGACAGCGCATCGAGTTTGCCGCTCAGCACACCTACGCCGGTGGGGCCAAACATCTTGTGACCGGAAAAGGCGTAAAAGTCACAACCAATGGCTTGAATATCCACCTTTAAATGGGCCACCGCCTGGGCGCCATCAATAACGGTTAATGCCCCGGCGGCGCGTGCTTTCGCGCAGATCTCCTGCACCGGGTTAATGGTGCCAAGGGTGTTAGAAACGTGGCAGCAGGCCACCAGTTTGGGCGCTTTAGCAAGCAGCTTGTCAAAGGCGGCCATGTCCAGGGTTCCCTCTGGCGTGAGCGCCAACACATCAAGCACGGCGCCGGTGCGCTTGGCCAATAACTGCCACGGCACTAGGTTGGCGTGGTGCTCCATGGCACTCACCACAATGCGCTCGCCCGGGCTAATGTGGTCAATCAGGCCCCAGGCCACGAGGTTGATAGCAGCGGTGGTGCCGCTGGTAAAAATAACGGCTTCACGGCAAGGCGCATTAATAAAGGCTTGAATGTCATCGCGGCTTTTTTCAACGGCGGCCGTGGCTTGGGCGGCCCAAGGGTGGCTGCCACGATGGACGTTGGCGCGGTAGTGGCGGTAATACTGGTCCATGGCGTCAAGCACGGGCGTGGCGGTTTGGGTACTGGCACCGTTGTCGAGATAAACCTCTGCCTGGTTGAGACAAGGGAACAGGGCGCGAAAAGCAGAGTGCTCAAACATCTTACTGGCCGAATTGCTGACGATGGCCGCATTGTCGGTAAAGCGTGATACGGGCGCAAGTGCGCCCGGGCAGTTAAGGTTTGGCTTTTTGGCCAAAAAGGATGTTTTTACCGGCTTCGGTAACGGTGGCGCGGTTTTGGCTTACCGCTTGTCCTTTGGCATAGGCACGCTGGGTGGCAGGGCGCGCGGCAATGGCTTCATACCAACGTTTTAAGTCGGGAAAGTCATTAAGGTCTTGTTGCTGGCGTTGGTGCGACACAATCCAGGGGTAACAGGCCATATCGGCAATGCTGTAGTTGTCAGCAATAAAGTCCCGGCCAGCAAGGCGCTTATTTAAAACCCCGTATAAGCGGTTGGTTTCGTTAACGTAGCGTTCGATGGCGTAGGGGATTTTTTCAGGGGCATAAACACCAAAATGATGATTTTGCCCAGCCATGGGGCCCAGGCCGCCCACTTGCCAGAATAGCCATTCGTTGACGGTTTTGCGTTGCCGTACATCCGCTGGCCAAAATTGGCCGGTTTTTTCTGCCAAGTATTGCAAGATGGCACCAGACTCAAACACGGTAATGGCTTCACCACCGTCAGCCGGAGCATGGTCAATAATGGCGGGCATACGGTTGTTGGGTGAAAAGGCCAGAAACTCGGGTTTGAATTGATCTCCGGCGCTGATGTCTACCGGCACTATGCGGTATTCCAGGCCAGCTTCTTCAAGAAATAAGGTGATCTTGTGGCCGTTAGGTGTTGGCCAGTAGTAGAAGTCAATCATGAACCACTCCCTTGCGTTGAGCAGTGTCAGTCGGCTTGGCACACCTGGTTGCGACCTTGGCCCTTGGCCTGATAAACCGCCTGATCCGCCCTTTTGATAAGGGTTGCTACATCGATGTCTGAAGGCAGCACCGAGGTAACGCCGACGCTCAAGGTGGCATTAAAGGTCTGTTGTTGTCCAGAGTGAAAGCGGTGCTCACGAAAACGCTGGCAAAGTAATTGTGCCACCTTTACAGCGCCTTCTAGCTCAGTGCCCGGCAGTAATAACAGGAACTCTTCGCCACCAAGGCGGCCTGCTTTATCGATATGGCGAAGTTGCTGGCTAAAAAGCGCTGCCAGATCGCAAAGCACCTGGTCACCAACTTGGTGGCCGTGGCTGTCGTTGATGTTTTTGAAGTGATCCACATCCAGCATCAGCACTGAAAAGGGCGTGCCAAAACGGTGGTACTGCCCCAGCGTTTCCTTAATGCACTGCAGCATATGGCGGCGATTGTATAAGCCGGTCAGTTCATCGGTTACAGACAATATCCTTAGCTGCTCTTCAAGGGCCTTACGCTCGGTAATGTCGGTAAGAATACCGTGCCAGAGTATGGTGCCGTCTTCGAGCTTTTCTGGGGTGGCACTACCTTCAAGCCATTTAATGTTGTCACCTTGCGATACTCGGTATTGGCAGTGCCATTGGCTTAATGAACCGGCGGACACCAACAGCGACTCATTAACGTCTTCGATGTCGTCTGGGTGTATTTTGTTGAAAACCAAATCGATATTGTCGGCTGCTTGTTCTGGGCTTAGCTGATAGATCTCGCGAATGCCTTCGCTGACATAAACGAACCAATGGTTGCCTTGGCGGTCCATGGCAAATTGGTAAATCATCCCCGGAATGTTCTGAGCCAGCTTGTTTAAGCGTTCTTCGGCTTCTTTGGTTTCACTGATATCAATGTGGGTGCCGGTCAGCCAAAGCGGTTTGCCGTCTTCACTGAAACTGGTGACCTGGCCCCTGTCATGCACCCAAACCCAATGGCCGTCTTTATGGCGCATTCGGCAAATATGGGCGTAATAGGGCCTGGTGCCGTCTAGGTGCTGTTGGAGTTTTTGCTCAGAGGCGCGGTAGTCGTCTGGGTGCGTTAAATAGCGGAAGGTGTCTGGGGATATCGGCGACAACTCCGCCAGGGTAAGCCCGAGCATTTGTGCCCAGCGTTCATTGATATAGAGTTTGCCGGTTTGCAGGTTCCATTCCCAAGTTCCGGCGCGAGTGCCACTAATAATGGCCTCTAAACGGCTATTTTGGTCGCGCAGCGCATTTTTGTCGCGAACGCTATTGGTTACCTCTTTTAGTAATACCAACAAGCCCTTAGGACGGCCGCTATCGTTTAAAAGATAACTTAGGTCCAGCTCTAAATGCCGGCTTTGCTGGCCTGCTGTCACTTCAATAGCAAGGCTTTTAACCAACCGCTGGCCAGCGGTGCTGGGGGGTAAAAAGTCGAGTTTAGATAAGGTGTCGCGCAAATCCGGCAGCAGTGCCAGCAGTGATTGGCCTAAATCGGCTTCACCGGCCAGCATGTTGCGGGCAGCGGCGTTGGCAAACATTACCCGACCATCGGCATCGGTCATCAAGATCCCCTCGCTTAGTTGCTCGGCGATTTGAAGTAGTTCTTGAGAACGGGTCAGGTATTCAATTAATGCTTGCACGGGTCTGATATCAAAACGTTATTAGTGAATGGAGCTGTGACTAACTTTCCGTGGCGATTAGGGCCTTGATTGGCGTTAGCGGCCGGTAGTCTGCCGCTGGATTTTTGAGCTGTCTAGTCTGACGTTTTAGCAATTGGTGATATGTATCAAAACGAGAAAAAAATGGCTGTTTTTGGCAATAAAGACGATTTTTTTTTCTCGTTTGTGCTTATGGCTAAGCGCTCAGCCCAATACCGCCGGATTCAGTTGCCAAACACCCAAGGTCAGTACCGAGGCAAACCCCACCCAAGCCAGGTAAGGCAACAGTAAGTAACCCGCTAGGCGGTTAGCCGGTAAAAACAACCTGACGCTGGCTGCAATCAATACCAGTAACAACAATACATCCAGTAACGCCCAAGCCCCCAAATGCCACTTGAAAAAAAGCCAGGACCATAAGGCATTAGCGGCCAGTTGCAGCAAAAAAATAACCAGCCCTAATGGTTTTCGAGCCGCACTGAGCCAATAAAGCCAAAGGGAAAACGCCATCATCAGATATAAAAGCGTCCACACCGGGCCAAAAAGCCAGGCGGGTGGTGCCCAGCTGGGTTGGTTAAGCGCACCGTAGAATGCTTTGGCATCCACCGAGGCGAGAGCGCCTAAGGTACCAACCAGGCACACCAAGGCTAACGAGACGATAAAAGACAGGTTTTTTTGCATCAGAGTCATCGGTCTATCCAGGCTAAGGTAAGACGCTTTACGCAGCAGTGGTCGGTTAAGATCGCTGCTGCGTTGATACCTTTATTTTACGACCAAGGTGCCCCGGTACATGTTCATTTGGCAATGAAAAGGATAGTTGCCGGGTTTAAGTGGGGGCAGTTGCAAAGTAAAGGCCTTATTGATGGGCAGCTCTGCGCTGACGTCAACATCGTCAAACAGCACCCACTGGGCGCAGGCTGAAGCATCTTTGCGCAGAAAGGTCAGTGTGATGGACTCACCGGCCTTTCTGACCGGCTGTTCGGGCTCGTAGACGCCGTCGTTAACGGTAATAAGCTGCTCGTTATCCTTGGCTGCCGGGCGGGCATTGCTGCTTCGCGGCCAGAACCAAAACACCACAAAGACGATAGCCAGCAAACCGATGATGTTGACTAACATATTGGCCTCCTATTGCTTGGCTGAAGTTTTGAAAAAACGCAGGCGGTTAGCATTGCTGACCACGGTAACTGAGGACAGCGCCATAGCCGCCCCTGCCACCACTGGGCTGAACAGCCAGCCGGTCAGTGGGTAGAAAACCCCCGCTGCCAGCGGAATGCCCAAAATGTTGTAAATAAAGGCACCAAACAGGTTCTGCTTGATATTACCGATGGTGGCGCGTGAGATGGCAATGGCATCTTCCACTACTGCCAAGGAGCCGCGAATAAGGGTTAAATCGGCTGATTCCATGGCCACATCGGTACCGCTGCCCATCGCCATACCCACATCGGCAGCGGCAAGCGCCGGAGCGTCGTTAATACCGTCGCCGACCATGGCAACCTTACGGCCTTCGGCTTGCAACCGTTTGACGACCTCGGCTTTTTCATCCGGCATTACTTCAGCGATGACGTTATCTATTCCAAGTTCCTTGGCAACCGCATTGGCTGTTTGCTGGCGGTCGCCCGATAACAGCACCAAGTGCAGGCCTTGGGCTTTTAGCGCGCCAATGGCGGCTTTGCTGTCGGCTTTGAGCGGGTCGGCCACTTCGAACAAGGCCAATAGCTGGCCCTCTTGGGCTAAATAAACAGGCGTTGCTCCCTTGGCCATAATGGCAGCGGCGGGCGCTTTCGCATCGTCAAGGCCGACGTTATGCTCGGCCATTAATTTAGGATTACCCAGCAGCAGCGGTTTATCTGCCAACTGCCCTTGCACGCCTTTGCCAGGCAAGGTGTCGAATGCGTTTAAAGCGGGCGCTTCAACGTCACCTGCCCAATCTAACAAGGCGTTGGCCAAAGGATGTTCTGAACCCTGTTCTAAGGCTTTAACCAGGGGCTTAATGTCTTGGTCTGTAAAGGAAGTAACCGCCACCACCTGCGGCTTGCCTTGGGTGAGGGTGCCGGTTTTATCCAATACCAAGGTGTTGATATGGCTAAGGGTTTGCAGGGCTTCGCCATTACGGATAAGGACGCCTGCTTCGGCGGCTTTGCCCACTCCCACCATGACAGACATCGGTGTGGCAAGACCCAGGGCACAGGGGCAAGCGATGATCAGCACCGAGGTCAGTACCACCAGCATGTGACTGATAGCCGGGGCCGGCCCCAGGTTGTACCAAACCAAGGCTGCAATAAGAGCAATTACCATCACGACCGGTACAAAGACTGCGGCAATGTTGTCCGCCAAGCGGCCAATACTGGGGCGAGAGCCCTGTGCCTTTTTAACCTGCTCAATAATGCGGGCAAGGGCGGTGTCTTTACCCACGCCGGTGGCTTCAAAAACCAAGCTGCCTTTTTCCAGCAAGGTACCGGCCTGCACTTTGCTGCCTTGCGCTTTCTCAACGGGTAGCGGCTCACCGGTTAGCATGCTTTCGTTAACCAGGCCGCTGCCATCAAGGACGGTGCCATCCACCGGAACGGTTTCCCCCGGACGCAGCCGGAGTTTGTCCCCCTGCTGAACGGCGGCCACCGGAATATCAGACTCTTGCTTACCGCGCAGAACCCGCGCCGTTTTTGCTTTCAGATCTAAAAGCCGGCGCAGGGCTAACGAGGTTTTGCCGCGGGCCCGGGCCTCCAGGGCTTGGCCAAGATTGATAAGGCCGATGATCATGACGCTGGCCTCAAAATAAAGGTGCTTGGCTGGGCCGGGAAAGAGCGCTGGAAATAGCAATACCGCGCAGGAATACAGCCAGGCCGCGCCAGTGCCAACGGCAATTAAGGTATCCATATTGGCTTGATGATGGCCAAAGGCTTTGGCGGCGCCGCGATAAAAATGGCCACCGGCCAACACCATTACCGCTAAAGTAACCAGGGCAATAAAACCCCACACCAAGCGGCTGGTTGCACTAGTGGCAGCCATGTCACCACCCAACAGCCCCCAAGCCATTAACGGCACCCCCAGCGCTAAGCCCGCCGCGCATTGCCACCAGAGTTTCTTGAGGTGGGCCTTTTCGGCGGCCTGCTGAGTGTCCAGGTCACTTTCGTCGTCACCAGACAATTCCCGGGCGTCGTAGCCCGCGGCCTGGATGGCGCTTATCAGGGTAGGGGGGTAACGCTGCCTTCAATATGGGCGCTGCGGTCGGCCAGATTGACCTGGGCCTTATCAACTCCCTCTACGCCATCAAGGGCTTTTTCGATGGCACGAACACAACCGGCGCAGCTCACCCCCAGCAGGGCCAGATGAACTTGCTGGGTCATGGTTTACTCCTTAATCAGCTCGGCGTCGAAACCGGCGTCTTCAATGGCTTTGATGATGGTGGCGCTGTCAGCATCGCCTTCAACGGTCGCTTGGTGGTCGTCAAGGCTGACGTTGTAGCTGCTAACACCTGCCACTTTATCCAAGGCACCTTGAACGGCATTAACGCAGCCGCCACAACTGATGGACGGCAGAGCAATGGCAATTGACTTAGACATAATTAACTCTCCTTTTGTGACTTTGGTTGCCACCCTAAACCCTGGAGTTACTTCAAGGTCAAGCCTTTAGTCTTTGGGTAAGTTACTGAAAAGAAAAAAGGCCCCTTGGAGCCTTTATCAGAAGTGGTACTTCACAATGAGGTTGGTGACGTTCTGGGTGGTTCTAAAGTCTTGGCTGTTAGCAATACCGTATTTGTTCTGCCAGTAATCATACTCAATGCCCACCAACAGCTTGTTTTTACCGATGTTAAGCGCCGGGCCTAAGTCATATTTGATTTGCGGATTAATGTGCAGGTTATGGCGATAGGTTTTGTCGTTGTTGACCACCCAGTCGATGTAACCATCAACAATGATTTGGCTATCACCCACCGGGAAGCTGACCTTCCAGGCTGGGGTGATTTGATAGGTGGTGCTATCACGGTCGCCGCGGGGCAGGCGTTTATAAAAATTGAGCTGAAAGTAGTCAAAGCCGGGTAGGGTCAGGTCAAAACCCGGGCCGAGCAGCAGGGTATTAACGTCACCTTCGCCAAACTCATAGGTGCTGGCGAGCAGCACATCGCTAACAATACCAAAAGCAACATCCTTGCCGGTGAGCTTGCTGGCGCTCAGACGCGGGCTAAATTCGCCGTAATAGCTGGTGTTGTCGTCATGAAAGCCGCCGCGCTGGCCGTTGAAGCGATAACCGTCGGTGAAGAAGAAAATATCCCCCCAATTCCAACCTGAAGCGTGTTCAAAAGTCAGGGTCTGCTGGGTACCGGCATCAACGGTAAAATGTTGGGCATACAAGTAGGTCAGGCTGTTGTCTTGCCATTGCATACCGGGAACGGCGGCAAAGACCGCAGGGCTGGCAATCAGGCCGGCCAAAAGAAGTGAGCGCATTGGGTGTCCCTCGAAAAAAGTGGCGCACAGTCTATGTATTGTTGTTAAAAAGGCAATCGCTTTCCTGGCGTTGTAAGGGTAGTTGTAAATAGGTTGCTGGTTTATTGGCATTTTTTATTTTGAGACCTGCTGCCAGGCCGTTTGCCGCTAGTACCGGTAACCATTTAGCGCATATCACTGCCGCTTAGCGTCGGTAAAAGCCATTTACGCTTAACGAGACTTGCCGACAGCTAACGTCGGCGTAAACTGTTCGCCATTCACGCGTACCCCTATTAAAAGCAAGGTCTTAGCCGAGCCCTTCGGTATTGGCCTGCAACAAGAATCGCAAAATGGAGATTTTCATGGTCGAACAGCGTTGTCGTCTGCCGGGTTGGCAGGATTTGGTTATGTCTGCAGAACAAGCCGCCGAAATTATTCAAGACGGCATGATAGTGGGTATGAGTGGCTTTACCCGTGCCGGCGAAGCCAAGGCTGTTCCTCTGGCGCTGGCTAATCGCGCCCACCAAACCCCTTTCTCGATCACGCTGATGACCGGCGCTTCATTAGGTAACGACCTTGACGCCAAACTGACCGACGCCAAAGTGCTGGCCCGGCGCATGCCCTTTCAGGTAGATAACACCCTGCGTAAGGCCATTAATGCTGGCGAAGTCATGTTTATCGACCAGCATTTATCTGAAACAGTAGAGCTGCTGCGTAATAAGCAGTTGGGGCATATGGATGTGGCCGTCATTGAGGCCTGTGCCATCACCGAAGAAGGCGGCATTGTGCCCACCACCTCGGTGGGTAACTCGGCCAGTTACGCCATTTTGGCCGACAAGGTCATCGTTGAGCTTAACCTGGCAAGCCCGGCGGGCCTTGAAGGCCTGCACGACATTTACATTCCGCAAATGCGCCCCCACCGCCAACCTATTCCGGTGGTTGCCGCCGACAGCCGCATTGGTACGCCTTACATTCCTATCGACCCGAAGAAGATTGCCGCCATTGTGGTGACTGAAGGGAAAGACAGCCCATCGAATGTGTTGCCTGCCGACGACGAAACCAAAGCCATTGCCGACCATCTTATTCAATTTTTTGAGCAAGAAATTGCCGCAGGCCGCTTAACCAACAGCTTGCTGCCACTGCAAGCGGGCATTGGCACCATGGCCAACGCGGTGATGGAAGGGCTGATTAATGGGCCTTTTGAAAAGCTGACCATGTATTCGGAAGTGCTGCAGGACTCAACTTTCGATTTGCTGGATTCGGGCAAGCTGACTTTCGCTTCAGGCTCCAGTATTACCTTATCGCCCAAGCGTAACGACCAGGTGATGACTGAGCTGGATAAATACCGCAACCGCCTAATTTTGCGCCCTCAAGAGCTGTCTAACCACCCCGGAATTGTGCGCCGTTTGGGGATCATTGCTATCAATACCGCCCTTGAGGCCGATATCTATGGCAACGTTAATTCCACCCACGTTTGCGGCACCCGCATGATGAACGGTATTGGTGGCTCTGGCGATTTTGCCCGTAATAGCCAGTTGTCGGTGTTTATTACCAAATCCATTGCCAAAGAGGGCGATATTTCCAGCTTCGTGCCTTTTGTTAGCCACGTTGACCACACCGAGCATGACGTTGATATTTTGGTTTCTGAGCAAGGCCTGGCTGACCTTCGCGGCTTGGCGCCAAGAGAGCGGGCCAGAGTGATTATTGATAACTGCGTAGCCCCCCTTTACCGGCCGGCGCTTAATCGCTACTTCGAGCAAGCTTGCCAGCGTGGTGGCCATACGCCGCATTGCCTGGAAAAGGCACTGTCTTGGCATCAATTACTTAATACCGAAGGCAACATGCGCCGTGTGCTTGAACAATAAAAAGGGCGCCGCAAGGCGCTTTTTTTATGCTTGCATCATTAACAGCAACCGCTAGAATGCAATAACACTGTTTTTATATACAGGTTTTGTGTGCGTAAGATCATTCATGTCGACATGGACTGCTTTTATGCCGCGGTGGAGATGCGGGATAACCCGGCGCTTAAATCGGTACCGCTGGCGATTGGCGGCAGCCGCGAGCGCCGTGGGGTGATCTCTACCTGTAATTATGAAGCGCGAAAATTTGGTGTGCGTTCGGCCATGAGCACCCATAAGGCCCAGCAACTTTGCCCAAATTTGGTGTTATTACCCGGGCGAATGGGCCTGTATAAGGCAGTGAGTCAGCAAATTCGCGCCATTTTTGAACGCTATAGCCAGCTTATTGAACCGTTGTCACTAGACGAAGCCTATCTGGATGTTACCGACAGCCCGCATTTTAAGGGCTCGGCGTCCTTGATTGCAGAGGCTATTCGCGCTGACATTCGCCGCGAGCTGAATTTAACGGCGTCGGCAGGTGTCGCCCCCAATAAATTTCTCGCCAAAATTGCCTCTGAAGAAAACAAACCCGACGGCCTTTTTGTTTTAACACCGGCTGCGGTGCCGGACTTTGTGAAAACCCTTTCCTTACGCAAAATTCCCGGTGTGGGCCCCGCTACCGATGCTAGGCTTAGCGCCCTTGGCCTTAAAACCTGCTTGGATATTCAAAACTGTGACCGGCAATGGTTTGAAATGCAGTTCGGTAAATTTGGCAAAGTGCTTTATGAAAGGGCCTTTGGCATTGATGAGCGGGAGATCAGTGTTAGCCGCGAGCGTAAATCGGTTGGGGTAGAAACCACCTTGCCAGAAGATTTAGAAACCCTAAGTGCAGTACGCGGCGTGGCCGAAACCTTGCTGCCGGAGCTTAAACGGCGGCTTGGCGATCGCGCTATTGGCAAAGTGGGGGTCAAACTAAAATTCAGTGATTTCACCCAAACCACCATGGAACATGTTAGCGCCGAATTAGACACCGAACTGTTTGAGGTTTTATTGGCAAGTGCATACCAGCGTGGCCAAAGCCGCGGCGTGCGCTTGGTTGGTCTTTTTGTGGGTTTAAGTGCCCCTAACCAAAGCCAGCAGCTTAAATTACCCTTCTCTACTGCTAACTAACACTTTGTTTTCCTTAGTCTGCTATTGCCAGCCGCTGCTGTTTTCTTATAATTGAGAACAATTATTATTTGGAGGCCGGTATGTTGGCTGTAGTCACCATGCTACTGATGTGGTTTGCCTGGCGCTGGCGGCAGTATTTTTGGAGCATTGTTACCCTAGTTACGCTGTTGGTGCTGGTTTGTGCCTGGGCCTTTGCTGACACGGCGCAATGGGTGATTGCCCTCAGTGGGGCCATGACCGGGTTGGTATTGTGGCCTGTGGTACTGCCTAGGAGAGCATTGTGACGCTGCGTCTGCTGCTGAGCCTTGCCATCGGTGGGCTGCTGAGCCTGTCATTATCGCTTAACTGGTTCTTGCTGATGCCCATCAGCAGTGGCAGCAGATTGGCCGGCATTTTATTGGCCGCCATTCCTATTTGGGCTTTGGTTGCCATGTTTATGCTGTGTGACGGACGCAAACTTGTGCGCTCGGCGCTGTCTTGGTCTGCGGCATTGGTGTTGTCGTTAGCGGTAAATGGGGTGTTTTGGTGAGTTTTGCGCGCCGTTATTGGACCCAGGTACATAATTGGGTCGGAGTTGTTATCACGCCACCGCTGGCGGTGATTGTATTTACCGGTATTGTATTGTTTTTTCACGACGCCCTAAGTCACTGGGAATTTGACCGGCCCCACACCGTTACCTTGGGCCAGGCGATGGACAAGGTCGCCCATAACCTCGAACAACAAGGCAGCTTAAAGCCGGGGGCGGTATTGGCCTTTTACCCCAATGCCAGTGGCGGCTTTCCTCTTTATTATTTTGGTAGCAAAAGCTTTGACGCCATGTTGAGCGACGGCACCGTGGTTCACAAAGTGCTCAGCGGCAGTGCTAACCGTACCCTTTTAAATATTCACTACAGCCTGTCACTGCCGCTGGGTATCTATATTGCCGGGTTTATCTCCATCTTAATGTTGGTATTGTTGATTAACGGCATGGTGGTGCACTGGCCCAACCTGAAGCGGCAATTTCAGCAATTTAGGGGCGATTCGGTTAAAGATAAATGGCTGGATCTGCATAAGCTGGTGGGTTTGGCGACACTGCCGTATCTGTTGATGTATGCCTTAACTGGCGCCGTTTTTTGCCTGATTAGCATCTACCAGGGCCTGTTATTGGCAGGGCCCTATCATCATGACCGCACGGCCCTGATGAACGAACTGGGTTTTACCCAAAATCCCCCGGCAAGCGGTAAAGCTGCTGCGCAATTAGCGCCATCGGCGTTGCTGGCGCAAAGCCAAAAGTTACTCGAGGCTCAGCCCTACACCTTAACGATTGGCCCCTGGAAAGATGCCGCTGAAAAAGTGATAGCCAGTGCACCGCGTGGCCAGCAACTGATTGAAGCCAAAGAAGTCAGCTTTAGCCCGGGCAGCGATCAGGCGGTAGCCGTGGTGGAACAGGCCAACATGCCGGCGGCGCGTTATATCTACAGTGGCTTTTCGGCGCTCCATTACGGCAGTTTTGGTGGCCTGACGATTATTTTGCTGTTTAGCGTACTGGGCATTGCCTTAATGGCCATGCTGTTTGCCGGGGCACTTAGAGCCAACAACAAGCTTAAAGCCGGAACCTGGCTTTATCGCTATAACCGCCAGTGCCTGGTGATGGCGGGCAGCTTACCTTTTGCCACCTTGCTGGTGCTGCTGGCCGCGCGCTATCTCCCGATGGATGCCGGTATCCGTTTTTGGGTATTTCCCTGGTTGTTTTGGGTTGCCACCTTGGCACCGGTGCTGTGGCCTATGGCTAAAGGCGTTGGCCGTCGCCGTGTGGCCAGGCTTTGGTGGTGCAGCGGCGCCTTGGCGCTGTTATGCCTTGTCTCATTGCTAAAAGGCGACATTAGTGACCAATTTTCCTGGCTGATAGGGCTGGCCTTTGGCACTGTTATTTTGGTGTTGGGTGCGCTCCGGTTGAGTGGTCGCCGCTGGTTGGTGCCCTTGGGACAATAAATTGACACTGAACCAAGGCCTGCTGTTACTCACTGGCCTTGGTTTGCCATGGTGTGCTGACCTAGAATGGCGACAATGTCATCTACAGGAAGCTGTTATGGCCTTTGCCAAACCACAACGTGAAACCGAGTTAAACACTGCCCTTCAGAGCAGTGACTACGACGCCCTCATTCTTGTCCACGGTGCTAATGCCGCCCTTGAGTCTCCCCTGGCAGACATCGTCGCCAACTATCAACGCTTGGACGCCCGTTTTGAAAGCGGCTGTTTGTTGCTGGCCGCCGATGCCGTACCGGGAAAACGCCTTATTGCGTCAGCAACTGGCTCTTTAGGCCGCGATTACGACGATGTTCGCCGCTTTTATGAAGCCGGTAAAAAGGCCGCCATTGTTGCCCGTGAGGCAGGAAGTAAGGCGCCGCTGTTGATGGTTGCCGGGGTGCCGGAACAACCCCGTTACCAGCAAGCCGAACTGGTGACCTTGCTGGGCTTTTGGCACGCACTCTGGCAACCGCTGGAAGCGCGCGAGTCCTTAACCGAAGACGCCATTGAGCCTGTAACGCGAGTCGGTGTGTTATCTGACAAGTTAGATCTTGATGCGGCAATGGCCATTGAAGCAGGCCGGCGCGCCGGTCGCGACCTTTGTGGCACTAACCCCGAACGTATGGCGCCGCTTAAATTTGCCGAGCACTGCGAAAGGCTTTTTGCCGGTAGCTCGGTCAAGGTTTCGGTGCTGCGTGACACCGACACTTTGAATCGGGATTATCCGTTACTGATGGCGGTGGCCCGTGCCAGCCAGGCGGTTGATAGGCACGTCCCTTGCGTGATCCGCCTTGAATACCAAGGTGAAGGGGACATTGAAAAAACGCTGCTCTTTGCCGGTAAAGGGGTGACTTACGATACCGGCGGCGCTGACTTAAAAGTCGGTGGCCACATGGCAGGGATGAGCCGTGATAAAGGTGGCGCTGCCGCGGTGGCGGGCTTTATGAAAGCGCTAGCCGAGCTTAAACCCAAGGGTATTAAAGCCGTGGCTGAGATTGGCGCGGTGCGAAATTCCATTGGCGCCGACAGCTTTGTTGCCGATGAAATTATCAACAGCCACGCCGGTGTGCGGGTGCGTATCGGTAATACCGATGCCGAAGGGCGCTTGGTTCTGGCCGATTTGTTGTCACACCTTCGCCAAGATGCGCTGGCGGCGGTAGAGCCCGAAATTTTCTCCATTGCCACCCTTACCGGCCATGCCGCCCGCGCCCTTGGGCCTTACACTGCGGCAGTAGAAAATGGCCCAGCTCGGTTATTAAAAACCGGCCTGACACTGTCGACCCTTGGCGACCTTTATGGGGACCCGGCTGATATTTCCCGCGTACGGCCAGAAGATTACGCCTTTATTGCGCCTCGTACCCGTGCTGACGATGTGCTCAGTTGTAATAATGCGGGTTCTTCGGTTACGGCCCGTGGCCATCAGTTCCCCATGGCGTTTTTAGATATCGCCTCGGGTTTAAGCCAACATGGCCTTGATAGCAGCCAGCCGCTGCCCTTTACCCACCTTGATATTGCCGGTTCTGGCATTGATGGTGGTGACTGGCAGCACGGCACACCTTCTGCTGCACCCATTATTACCCTGGTTGCCAGTTACCTGCTTTAACGTAAAGGAAAGCCCACTGTTGCAAGTGGGCTTTTTTTGCGCTCTTTATGTAATTAAATTACTTTACGTGCGCGTAAATACACCTATATTTAAATTTAACCCTTGTTTTGTTGTAATAAAACTACATTTTAGCTATACTGCTTTCGAGGTTGAATAAAGCCTCCTCGAGCTGACCCCATGGATTGGGGGGTAAGTATCTCCACGGAACCGAGATCAGGCGCCCACAAGGGCACTGCCGAGAAGCCTGTGAACGAATGAGAGGAGTAATAGAGATGAAAATAGTGATTCCTTTTGCTAACCAAGGCATCTTCCCGCCGGCTAAACAACAACAGCAAAGTTTGCGGCTGGTGTTGTACCCCACGCAGTGGTCTAAGCCTGCGAAAAAAAATTAAAAAAATAATCCTGTCTTGAGTCAGACAAAAGGGGCCTTAAAGGCCCTTTTTTATTGGCTTTTTTCCCTTACTACCCACCCGCGCTTCATACCTTTTTCTGCAACCGGTTTTTGTCTGTCACATGAACGTCATCTTGCGATGATAAAAAACTGCCGACCTGATGAAAAAAGGGGGCGATAAGTCGCCCAACTCACCAACTGGTTTAGGATCAAGATATGAAGAAGTTGCTTAAAGGTGTGGTACTTAGCTGCGCTGTTCTGGGTTCGGCCTCTGCACTTGCAGACACTGTTATTAACGGTGCCGGTGCTACCTTCCCTTACCCTGTTTACGCCAAATGGGCTGAGCAATATAACAAGGAAACCGGCGTCAAACTGAACTACCAAGCTATCGGTTCTGGTGGCGGTATCAAGCAAATCATTGCTAACACCGTCGATTTCGGTGCTTCCGATGCGCCATTGGACAAATCTGAGCTGGATAAACAAGGTCTGGTTCAATTCCCGGCGGTAATGGGTGCCATTGTCGCTGTTGTTAATGTCCCCGGTGTTAAAGCCGGTGAATTAAAAATGTCAGGTGCCGTTCTGGCCGACATCTATATGGGCAAAATCAAATCTTGGGATGACGCAGCGCTGAAAAGCCTGAACCCAGGTGTGAAGCTGCCACATATGCCTATCTACGCTGTGCACCGCTCTGACGGTTCCGGCACTAGCTTTAACTTCACCGATTTTCTGAGCCGCGTCTCCCCCGAGTGGAAATCCAGTGTTGGTGTAGGTAAAGAAGTGGCGTGGCCGAGAGAAGCGCATCAGCTGGGCGGTAAAGGTAACGCTGGTGTGGCTAACTTCGTTAAGCGTACTCGCGGTGCTATCGGTTATGTTGAGTTCGCTTATGCCACCACTAACCACCTGACCTACACCCAAATGCAGAACAAAGCGGGTGACTTTGTTGAGCCGACTATGTCTGCTTTCCAAGCCGCTGCTGCTAACGCTGACTGGAGCCACGCGCCTGGCTTCAAACTGATTTTGAACGACCAGCCTGGTGCCACTTCCTGGCCGATGACGGCTGCCACTTTCATCCTGATGCACAAAGAACAGGCTAAGCCTGACACCGCCAAGGAAGTACTGAAGTTCTTCCAGTGGGGTTATGAGCACGGTGACAAGCTGGCAACCGACCTGGATTACGTACCGATGCCGGATAACGTTGTGCACATGATTGAAACCATGTGGAACAAGGACATTAAATCCAGCAATGGCCAAGCAATTTACCAGTAAATTCATGGCCTTAATTAGCCCCCGCCCAGTGCGGGGGCTTAGTCGTATCTGGAGCTGAACCTTTATTTATGAAAGCATTACTGCTCAAGGCATTCCCAGTGGATGGCGATGACTTCTTCCGAAAGGCCAGTTGGGCCAGCGCCGGCTTAATTGCGGTGCTGATGTTCGCTTTGCTTATCTCCCTGGTAACAGGGGCATGGCCAGCGTTAGAAAAGTTCGGTTTGGGCTTTTTTACCAGCACTGAATGGAACCCGGTTACCAAGAACTTTGGTGCCGCCAACGCTTTATACGGCACCCTGGTTTCCTCAGTTATCGCGGTGGCATTGGCGTTGCCTGTCGGTATCGGTGTTGCCATCTTCTTGTCAGAGCTTTGCCCCAAGTGGCTGTCCAAGCCATTGTCTATTGCTATTGAGTTGTTGGCTGCTGTGCCCAGCATCATTTACGGCATGTGGGGCCTGTTCGTGTTTGCCCCTTGGTTCTCGGGCGGCTTTCAAATTTGGGCCGGTGAGCATTTGGCCGACCTGCCAGTGATTGGCAACTTCTTCAGCGGGCCGCCCATGGGCGTGGGTTTGCTGACATCAGGTATTATCCTGGCGTTTATGATCCTGCCTATTCTCACCTCTCTGATTAAAGAAGCCTTGAGCACGGTACCTGGGGTACTGCGTGAAGCCACCTACGGTATCGGTGCCACCCAATACGAAGTGATTGCCAAGGTCTTGTTGCCTGCCATCAAGGGCCCCATTTTCGGCGCGCTGATCCTCGCGCTGGGACGGGCCCTCGGTGAAACCATGGCCATTACCTTTGTGATTGGTGGTGCCCAAAGTATCGAAATGAGCCTGTTTATGCCGGCTACTTCTATCTCTGCCACCATTGCCGAGCAGTTCAACGAAGCGACCGGTGATATTCATATCGCTTCTCTGATTGGTCTGGGCCTGGTGCTGTTCCTTATCACCTTCATCGTTATGGGTACCGCTCGCGTGCTGCTGCGGAGGAACCGCCAATGATCATGCGTAAAGTAAAGAATGTTTTCTTTAAAGGTTTTTGCGTCTGCTCAACGCTGTTGGGCTTAGGCGTACTGGTGGTGATTTTAGCCACGCTCTTTGAAAAGGGAATGGCCGGTATGAGCTGGTCGCTCTTTACCGAAGTCACCCCGGGCCCGGGCGGCGAGGGCGGTTTGGCCAACGCCATTATGGGCAGCCTTATCATGACAGCGCTGGGTATTTTGCTGGCAACCCCCATTGGGGTGTTGGCAGGCACCTGGTTGGCTGAATTTGGCCAGCACTCCAAAACCGCCGATATCATCCGCTTTTTAAACGGCATGTTGATGAGCGCCCCGTCGATTTTGATAGGCCTGTTTGTTTATCAGTTGGTGGTGGTGTTTATGGGGCACTTTTCTGGCTGGGCGGGTAGCATTGCCCTGGCTATTATTGCGCTGCCCATCATCATCAGTACCACCGAAGAAATGCTGAAACTGGTGCCCCGTAACCTGCGTGAAGCCGGTGCCGGCCTTGGCACACCCCGCTGGAAAGTCATTGTTAGCCTGTGCTACCGCTCGGTCGGTACCGGTATTGTGACCGGTATTTTGCTGTCGGTGGCGCGGATCAGTGGTGAAACCGCTCCATTGCTGTTTACCGCACTCAACTCCAGCTTTATGACCCTGAACCCCAATGAGCCCATGGCCAACCTGCCGGTCACTATCTACCAGTTTGCCATGAGCCCTTACGATTCCTGGAACCAATTAGCCTGGTCAGGCGCGCTGCTGATCACCATGGCTATTTTGGCTTTGAATGTTTTGTCGCGGGCGCTGCCCCAACTGAAAAAACGGAGGTCCTGATGAGCCAGGTCGCCTTAATCCAAGATTACCAAGCCTCTCCTTTGAAAAAGCGTATGGACGTACAAGGCCTGAGCTTTTTCTACGGTAAAGACAAGCAAGCGCTGTTTGATGTTAGCTTGCCTATCTATAAAAACCGGGTCACGGCCATGATTGGACCTTCCGGTTGCGGCAAGTCAACGCTGCTGCGCTGTATGAACCGCATTTATGAACTCTACCCCGGCCAACGTGCCGAAGGCCATGTAATGCTGGACGAGCTTTGCCTGCTAACTGGCAAAGTAAACCTCAATGACCTGCGGGCCAAAGTGGGAATGGTGTTCCAAAAGCCAACCCCGTTCCCGATGAGCATCTACGACAACATCGCTTTTGGTATCAAGCTCTACGAGCGCTTGTCCAAAAAAGAGATGGATAAACGGGTACGTGAAGCACTGGAACATGCCCAGCTGTGGAACGAAGTGAAAGACAAACTGACTTCTGACGCCTCTAGCCTGTCTGGCGGTCAGCAACAGCGGCTTTGTATTGCCCGTACCATTGCCCTCAAGCCTGAGGTGATTTTGATGGACGAGCCAACGTCGGCACTGGACCCCATTGCGACCCAAGGCATCGAAGATTTGATTAACGATCTGCGTAAGCACTACACCATTGTTATCGTTACCCACAACATGCAGCAGGCACAGCGGATCTCTGATTTCACCGCCTTTATGTACTTGGGCGAGCTGATCGAGTTTGGCGAAACCGAACAGGTTTTCAAAAAACCGGTTAATCAGCGCACCAAAGATTATGTGCAAGGCACATTTGGTTAACGAAAAAGGCCGCGTAAGCGGCCTTTTTTATTACCACTTTACCAGCGGCCTTTTCCGGGTAACATATTGCTAACTCAACAACGCCCTGAATTGGCTGCGCTGCGCCTTGCAAAAGGCCTTTCCTGCTTGGATAATCGCGCGCCATTCCTATCTCTAGAGTGGCAGCCATGCTCGAAAAACTGTTCAAGCTCCGCGAACTGGGCACTAACATCCGTCGGGAAGTGATCGCCGGGATCACCACCTTCCTGACCATGGCCTATATCATTGTTGTAAACCCGTCGGTTTTGGAAAAAACCGGTATGGACCATGGCGCCGTTTTCGTTGCCACCTGTCTAGCGGCAGCCTTTGGCTGTTTTGTGATGGGCTTTTTGGCGAACTACCCCATTGCTCTGGCGCCGGGTATGGGCCTTAACGCCTTCTTTACCTACACCGTAGTGCAGCAAAATGGTTACAGCTGGGAAACCGCGCTGGGCTGCGTGTTTTTCTCCGGCTGTATCTTCGTGCTGCTGTCGCTGTTTCGCATTCGCGAGTGGATAATCAACTCCATTCCCGGTGCCTTGAAGGTAGGTATTGCTGCCGGTATTGGCCTATTTCTGGCACTAATCGGCCTTATTAACGCCCATATTGTGGTGGGGCAGCACGAGACCCTGGTGACCTTGGGCGATTTATCCCAGCCATCGGTGATTTTAGCCATCGTCGGTTTCTTTTTGATTGTGGCACTGGAAGCCCATCGGGTCAGAGGCGGTGTGCTGATCGCCATTTTGCTGATAACTGCCCTTGGTATTATTACCGGCCAGGTGCAATACCACGGTGTGGTGTCTGCGCCGCCTTCAATCATGCCCACTTTGGCGAAAATGGACATCAGCGGTGCTTTTCATCTGAGCATGTTGTCGGTCATTTTTGCGTTCCTGTTCGTTGACCTTTTTGACACCTCCGGTACCCTGCTAGCCGTGGCACAAAAGGCTGACTTGTTAGACAAAAAAGGCAACTTGCCGCGCCTATCAAAAGCGTTATTGGCTGACAGCACAGCCACCATTGTCGGTGCCACCTTGGGTACCTCAACCACCACCTCTTATGTGGAAAGCTCTGCCGGGGTTGCCGCCGGTGGCCGCAGTGGCCTAACCGCAGTGACGGTCGGGGTGTTGTTCCTGTTGTCGCTGTTTTTTGCGCCTTTGGCGAAAATGGTGCCGTCTTTTGCCACCGCCGGTGCCTTGGTGTATGTGGCGGTGTTGATGATGGGTAGCCTTCGCCACTTACAATGGGATGATTTAACCGAAACTGTCCCGGCGGCAGTGGTGCTGGTAATGATGCCGCTGACCTACTCCATTGCCACCGGTATTGCCCTTGGTTTTATCAGCTACGCGGTGGTGAAGGCCCTGGCTGGCCGGTTCAAGGAAATCAGCCCAACGGTGTTGGTATTGGCAATTTTGTTTTTCTGTAAATTTGCGTTTGGTGGTTAAGTCATGACAAAGAAATACCTGGTTACCTGGGAAGCGTTTCATCAGGCCGCCCGTGAGCTGGCCGCCAAACAGTTGCCCGCAGAGCAGTGGCAAGGCATTGTGGCCGTGACCCGTGGTGGTATGGCGCCAGCGCTGGTGTTGGCAAGGGAGCTTGGCATTCACAACGTCGATACCGTCTGTATCTCGTCTTACGACCATGATAACCAGCGCGGCCTGAATATGATCAAGTCAGCCAGTGAAGCGGTGGGTGATGGTGCCGGTTGGCTGGTGGTTGACGATTTAGTGGACAGCGGTAACACCGCCCGGGCGCTGCGGGAAATGTACCCCAAGGCGAAGCTTATTACCGTCTTTGCCAAACCTTCTGGCAAGCCGCTCGTTGACGAATATGTGATTGATATTGCTCAGGACACCTGGATTGAGCAGCCCTGGGATATGGGCCCTGCCTTCCAGGCGCCACTTTCTGGGCGCGATTAATAAAAAAGCCGGCCTTTAAGGCCGGTTTTTTTATTGCCAGTGATGAACAGGCCAGCCTTTCACTTCGGCAATGGCCGCCAGTTTGGGGTCCGGGGTCACCACTTCGGCCTGGTCTGCCAGGCTCAACAACGCCAGGTCGTTGATAGAATCCGAATAAGCGGTCAAGGTGCCTGGTTTACCCTGTAAGTGGCTCGCCACCCGCCAGGCTTTGCCTTGGCCAAGGCTCGGCACCCCAGCGACGCCGCCGGTAAAGAGGCCGTTATCAACGGCCAAATCGGTGGCAATCACCTCGTTAAGCGCTAGCAAGCGGCAAATACCTTCAACAATAGGGCTGATGGTCGCCGAGGCCACAATAACGCGGTGGCCACTGTCTTGGTGCTGTTTGACTCTGGCCATGGCTTGTTGGCGTACTTTCGGTAGCACCTCTTCTTTTGCAAAAGCCTCAACCCAGCTTGCCACTTCCTCGGTGCTTTTGCCTGCCAGTGGCGAGGTAATAAAGGCCAGGTACTCAGCCACCGGCAATTGCCCGGCAACATAAAGCTGGTGCCAACGGGCCAACTGCGCTTTGAGGTCAGGTAGTGGCCACAGGCCGTTTTGGTGCGTCCACAAGGCAAAGCCGTTGGCACTGTCGGTGTCGATTAGGGTGTGGTCCAGGTCAAAGACTGCAACATGCTGACTGGCCGTCATGGGATACTCCGGGCAAAACGTGCGCTCATGATAACAAAAAGGCCAGCGTTAACGCTGGCCTTTAACCTTAAGACTGAGTGCAGGTCAGCCGAAGGTCTTTGCTAAACCGTCGATACGGGCGGTGTTTTGGTTCAGTAGCAAACCGCTTTTTTCCAAATCGTCCATCGCTTGCGAAGTGCTGATGGCCAGGTCTTTTAAACGCTGAATGTTGTCATTCACTTCATGAGCCACGGCGTTTTGTTCCTCGGCCGAGGTGGCAATTTGCGCGGCCAAGTCGTTAATTTCAGCCACCCGGTGGAAGATGTCATCAAGAATGTCGGTGACGTTTTGGGTACCGTCAACGCAGCTTTGTGCGTGTTCCCGGTTACGCTCCATCAATTCTTGCCAGGATTCGAGCATACTGCGCATACCGCTGAGGCTACCGCGAATATCACCGGCTGACTGTTGGGTGCGGCTGGAAAGCGCGCGTACCTCGTCGGCAACCACGGCAAAGCCGCGGCCGTGTTCACCGGCCCTGGCTGCTTCAATGGCAGCATTTAATGCCAGCAAGTTGGTTTGGTCAGCAATACCTTCAATTTCACCCATAATGCTGGTGACTTTTTGGGTTTCCTGCTGCAAGGCCTCGGCGGCACGGGCTGATTCTTCCACGTCGCTTTGCAGTTTGTTGATGCGGCCTGTGGAGTCGCGCAGGGCGCTACGGGCACTATCACATTGCTGGTGGGTATCGCGAACTTCGTCAGAGGTGTTCTGGCTGGAACGGGCTATTTCTTCAATGGTGGCGGTAAGCTGGTTGATGGCCACCGCCATTTGGTTCGCCTCGTCTTCCTGAGCGTGCACTTCTTTGCGGGTGTGGGTGACCGAATGCACTAAGTTGTTTGACACTTGCGTGAGTGAACTGGTGGCGTCACGGGTTCTGCCGAGCATGGCGGCATTACGTGAGGCATTCATCATCGCATCAAAGCGCATGCCGGCCCCAAAACCCTGGCCTACATAAATGGCTTGCGAGAGATGCAAATCGTGGTGTGCGGTGGCCTGTTCATCGAGTACCCACAGCGGCCGTAGCCAGACAAAAATGCCGATGGCCGATACCAAGCCGCCAATACAGAAGGTGAGGGCAGTGACCCAGCCGAAGCTAAATAAGCTGATGAGGCCAAGGATGATGATCGGTAAGGCGCTAAAGGAAAAGCCGCGTAAATCCACCAATTTGCGAATTTTTTCGCCTTTATTGAGCTTGGTGTAGGCCTTTTCCGCTTTTTCAATGAGGTGACGGCCAGGGCGGCGGCGCACCGACTGATAGCCCACACACTGGTTGCCTTCCATCAGCGGGGTGAGATAGGCATCAACCCAGTAGTAGCGGCCATCTTTACAGCGGTTTTTAACCAAGCCACGCCAAGGGCGGCCCGCTTTAAGCTTGCTCCAAATGTCGGCAAAGGCCGCTGGCGGCATATCGGGATGGCGCACAATGTTGTGCGGCTGGCCAATCAGTTCTTCGGCGCTAAATCCGGAAATTTTTAGAAATGTTTCATTGGCATAAGTGATAACACCACGCAGATCGGTGGTTGAAACCAACTCTTCTCCCTCAGGTACCAGCACTTCTGAATCAGTGACAGGGAGATTGTTACGCATAGGGTTTCTTCCTTGGCAGGGTGGCTAAAGCCAGTATCGGCAACCGGGCCCCAAACTTTATGATTTTGAGCCTGTTAGCCTACTTTATTCATTGCTTATTTTCCTTCGCAAATATCAGCCAGAAACAAAATGTTTCATTAAGGAGCCAAAAGGCTCCTTAGTTTAATTCATCCCAGCGCCAGTATTTGGCGGCACCAATGGTAGCTTGCAAGGCGATACCGGATTCGGTGAGCTGATAGGTGCGCACATCTAAATCGACCGACTGGTTGGCTGCCGCTTCACCGCCGTTATCATTGGCTTTGGCGGTAGCTTCTGCCTGGGCAGAGGCGTCCCAGCCGTGGTCGCGAAAGCGATCGAAATCGGCTTTATGTTTGAAGATAATCACTTCGCTGTAGTCTTTAATGCCAAGCCCTACGCCGATACCGCCACCGCCCATGCGCATATAGGTGTGGTGCCCGGTTTTATCGGTCAGCACGCCATAGCCGCCAGAGGTGGAAAGCAAAATTAGGTTTTGGTTGGCAAGGTCGAACACCCCATAGCCGTAGGCATTGGCAATTTGTGTTTTGGCGTTGGGGTATTTCTTATAGAGCCTGGCTAGCGTTTGCTGCTGCATGCTGAGCACGGCCTGGCGTTTTTCGGCTGGGGTATTACCGGTGGTAGTGCAGCCTGCGAGCAGGGCTACCAGGCCAGCGGCGAGGGAAAGGTCACGGATTTTCATCAAACTCCTCCTTTTCAGTCTTTATGAATATAGGAAGCCGTGATGAACCAGGACCAAAAAAGGCGCCATCAGGCGCCTTTGGTTAGCTTGCGAAGCCGTTTCCGTTCAGGGTTACACCAAGAAAGTGCAACAACTCGAGGTTAGAGTGGAAACGATGCTGGAAGCTGGCTTTCATGATTTGACCCACCGTCATTTTCTCGGTAGGCGCCAATTTTAGTGTCAGCTCGTTACCGCCTTGAATAAAGGCTTGCAAGGACTGACGCTGTTTGTCGGTCAGTATCGGGTTCATGGTAATTTGTGGCTGCAAAAACTTCACCATTGTCGCCTTGTCTCGGCCGGTTTTCATGGCATTGAGTTGGTAGTACATGTCTATCAGGCCACTGTCTTTAAGACGCAGGCTGATGTTGTTGATAACAAGGTCCTGTAACTTCGGTACGACTTCCAGCGCCAGTTGCTGCTGAGCCAGTTGCAGCTGCTGCGGGTCGGTATCGACTTTCTTGCTATAGGCCTGTGCCCATTCCATTAATGGCTTGGCACCACTGACGTTAAAGTTCAGCTCCAATTCCCCTAAGGTTTTATCATCAACCAAGGTGTTGGAGCTCACCGTGCCTTTATCGCTGTTGTAGTTACTTTCTATGCGCGCATGCACGCTTACCTTCGACAATTTGTCTTTGAGGTCAGCGGGGGCGTTGGCAAGGGCGGCCGGGCTAAATTGCAGGCCGGTGACTTCTGTAACGCTATGGGCCGGCAGGGAATTTAAGTCGTAGTTGTCAGAGGTAAAGGCCTTAATGGTAAAAAGCTCACCTTGTTCTTTGTCGGCAAAGTGAATGCCTTTTACGGTCCAGCTGTGGCTCAGTACGTTGACCGAAGCGTCGTCATAGCTAAAGCTCAGGCCTTCTTTGGCCAACTTTTGCTGTTGTTTGGCAATTGCCGTTTCCATTTTCTTGCCCAGGTACCAGTTAGTACCCACTACACCGGCAGCAGCGATTACCACAATGGCAATGGCGCCTTTGGCAAACTTGTTCATGTGAATTCCTTTTCTCTAGTCAGGACGGCGGCCCATCATAGGGGGGAGGTTAAAGCCTGTAAAGCAGCTTTAACTTCCTTAACCTTTGCTATTCATCAGCTGAGCAAAATACCGCCACAAGGCCCCAGAATTATGGCCAGAGAGAGGAAAAACGCGCTAACAAGGTGCTTTGCGTTTCAATTTTTCCCTGGGCGATGCAATCGATAGGGCAGGCTTTCACGCACTGGGGTTCCTGGTAGTGGCCAACGCATTCGGTGCAGCGACTTTCATCAATTTCATAAATGGCCGGGCCCATGGCAATGGCTTTGTTGGGGCATTCTGGCTCACACATGTCGCAGTTGATGCAATCAGCATCGATCATCAGTGCCATTTAGGCTCCCATTCTCACAATGAGACCAAAGTGGCCGTTCCATTGGCTTGGCACCGGTATCTGCACCAAATGGCCGTCGCCAGGGGCAACAGCAATGGCTTGGCCTTTTTTATCCAACAGCGTTTCCAAGGTAAAAGCATGGTTGCCTTGGGGGGTTACCAAAAGCAAGTCGTCGCCGACACAAAAACGGTTTTTCACCGCCACGCTAAGCAGGCCTTCGGCGCTGTCGGTGACTTCACCCACAAACTGATGTGCAGAGGATGGCTTGCCGGTTTGGTAGTTTTGCAAGCTGGCAGGGCCATGGCGGCGCAAGAAGCCTTCGGTGTAGCCGCGGTTGGCTAAGTGTTCGAGTTCGGTAAGGTATTGCTCGTCAAAGGGTTTGCCAGCAATAGCATCGTCAATGGCGCGTCGGTAAATCTGCGCAGTACGGGCCACGTAATAAATGCTTTTGGTACGGCCCTCGATTTTCAGTGAATGAACGCCCATTTGCGCCAGCGCCGGAACATGCTCGACTGCTCTTAAATCTTTGGAATTAAAGATATAGCTGCCGTGTTCGTCTTCTTCGGCTGGCATGTCATCGTCTGGGCGGGTAACGTCGGTTACCACCATGATTTGCGGCTCAGTTTTAACCACATCACCCAAGGCATCTTCACTGGCGGCATTGGCACTGTATTGCCAGCGGCAAGCGTTGGTGCAGGCGCCTTGGTTTGGGTCGCGCTTGTTGATGTAGCCTGAAAGCAGGCAGCGGCCAGAAAAGGCCATACACAAAGCGCCATGCACAAAGACTTCTAACTCGGTGTCGGGGCAGCGCTGACGGATAACGGCAATTTCTTCTAGCGATAATTCCCGCGACAAAATGACCCGCTCAATCCCCAGCTTTGCCCAAAACTCAACGGTGGCAAAGTTAATTGCATTGGCCTGCACCGACAAATGAATAGCAATGTCGGGAAAAGCGTCCCGTACCAGCATAATGAGCCCAGGGTCCGACATGATAAGGGCGTCTGGCGCCATTGCCACCAAGGGCGTGATGTCGCGAATAAAGGTGTCTACTTTGCTGTTATGGGCCTGGATGTTGGCCACCAGATAAAACTTTTTGCCCAAAGCATGGGCGCGGTCGATGCCTTCTTTAATATTACTGGCGTTAAAGCTGTTGTTACGTACCCGAAGCGAATAGCGGGGCAGCCCGGCATAAACGGCGTCAGCGCCGTAAGCAAAGGCATATTCAAGGTGTTTAAGGCTGCCAGCGGGGCAAAGAAGTTCGGGTGCTTGCATCGTCAGATAATCACTACACTAAAGGGCCGGGAGCATAGCGCCGCTTTGCTAAAGTGAATTTGATCTGCCTTAAGATATAGTGAATAGGCACCCTATAACGATGAATGGCGCAAACCATGGCCAATGAAAACGACTTGCTTGCATCCTTGATCACCAAGATCAAGAACGATTCGCTGGTGCTGCCAACGCTACCGGAAGTGGCGTTGCAGGTGCGCGGGGCGACTGAAAAAGACGACTTTGCCATGGAGGAGTTGGCCGATATTATCCGCCAGGACCCGGCCTTGGCCACACGGGTTATCCGTATTGCCAACACCGCGCAGTTTCGCCGTGCGGCGGCCGTTGACTCGATTCAGGGCGCCTTGGCACGTATTGGCACTCGGCAAATTCGCTCTTTGGTTACGGCCGCTGCCATGCAGCAACTCTTTATATGCTCACACCCCATCATTGAAGATGTGATGATGACCGAGTGGGAAGAAAGTGTGTCGGTGTCCAGTGCCGCCTGCTTGTTGCTCAAGGCTTACGTTGATTCTGGCGGCCCTAATCCCAGGCAGCTGACCAATGATGGCGCCCAGCTTGCCGGCCTTATTCACAACATCGGTGTGCTGCCTATTCTGGCTGAAGCTGAAAGCATGCCGGAGGCGATTACCAGTCCGTATCTGTTAAAGAAGGTGTTGCATCGCTTAAGCCAGCCTTTGGGCCTGAACATTTTACGCTCATGGGGCTTTAACGATGACTTGCTAAAAGTGGTGCGCCACTGGAAAGACGATAGTTATCAGGTGGATGAACCCGATTACGCCACTTTTGTACGGCTGGGGGCCCTAAGCTGCGGCTTGTTACAGCGCTTTGACTTAGACATTGACGCCATGACCGAAGAAGCGGTCGCCAAAGGCCTGATTCCTCATAAGGATTACTTTGAAGATGCGGTCTTTACCGAGCCGCTGGCAGAGCTTAAAGAGGCTTTTGAATTATAAAAAACGCGGCTTTAAGCCGCGTTTTTTACTAGGCCAGTTGGTCGGCCTCGCCGCCAAGGGCCGCCAGTAGTTCGGGAATAAACTGGTGGAAGGTACGGGTCATTAGTACAAAGTCAGCATCAAGGCGGGCGGCCTTGTCGGTACTGTCGATGTCGTCGTTTTCTTCACGCAGAATATCGGCAAGCTTCAGGCGCTTGATGCCGAGGTTTTCATCGAGCATGAAAGACAGGTTGTCTGGGTAGTTGATGGCGAGCTTAGACACCATGCGCTGGTTGTCCAAAATGGTGGAAATCTCGTCATCATTGAGCGCTTGCTTCTTGGTACGGATCACGCCGCCTTCTTCCAAGAGCGATTTAAACTCGGCTTCGTCTTCCACTTCAAAAGGCTTGGGCGCCTGCGTTTTTAGCCAGTCGGTAAGGGTAACGCCAACCGGCGTGGCGGTAGCAAGTGGTGTTACCGGTAAGGAACCGATGGATTTTCTCAGCAGCCCTAACACTTCCTCGGCACGCGCTGCTGAGCTGGAATCAACTACCACCAAGTTGTGACGCTCGCTAATGTAGGCGTAGGTAAAGCGGCTTTTCACAAAGGCGCGAGGCAACAGATCGGTCACTATCTCCTCTTTCATGGCCTGCTTTTCTTTGCGGCCAACCGGCCGGCCTTGCGCTTGTTGGATGTCAGCGACTTTCTCGTCCAGCAATTCTTTGATAACGCCGCCCGGTAGCAGCTTTTCTTCCTGGCGAATACAAAGCAGCCAACAGCCATCGCCCCAATGGGCCAGTTCGCCTTCTTCGCGGCGGGTTACCGGGTTTACAAAGCCATAGCGGGCGATGTCTTGGCTGCCACAAGGGGTGAAGCGGTTGGCATCTAGTTGCTGGGTAAAGGTGTCACCCACCAGCCCAAGCGGCTTGGTCAGGCGGTACAACATCAGGTTCTTAAACCACATGGCGGGTCCTTTAACGCGGGTGAAGGGCAAGAGTATATGAAAAGGGGCAGGGACGGTGAAAGGGTTTCTAAATGTCGTGTCAGTCACGCTTTTACGGTTTGGGCCATTCGGCCGACAGTGCTAGACTCCCGCTCTTTGTCTCGGTGACTAAGCCCGGGATGCTGTGTTTTCCCAACAAGTACAACAGTCATGAAAGAAAACCAAGATATATGGGCACTGCTCTTTTCACATATCAGTGCCGCGGTGGACTGGCTCAATGGACTGCTCTGGGGCTCGGTATTGATATACCTGCTGATAGGTGCCGGCTTCTATTTCACCTTCAGGCTTAAATTTATTCAGATCCGCCACTTCGGGCATATGTTCTCGGTGCTGAAAAACTCCCGCCAGGGTGACAGCAATGGTGTCTCTTCCTTCCAAGCACTTTGTACGTCGCTGGCGGCCCGGGTAGGCACCGGTAACTTGGCAGGTGTCGCTGTGGCCCTGACCGCCGGTGGCCCTGGCGCCATTTTCTGGATGTGGCTGATTGCCTTTATCGGCATGAGCACCAGCTTTGTGGAAAGCACCCTGGCCCAGGTTTTTAAAACCAAAGACCAGCACGGTAATTTCCGCGGCGGCCCTGCCTATTACATGCAGTTTGGTTTGAAAGCCCGTTGGATGGGGATTTTGTTTTCGTTACTGCTGATCCTCGCTTTTGGCTTGGTGTTCTGTGCGGTGCAATCAAACTCCATATCCGAAGCGGTGGAATCGGCCTTTAATGTGCCGCGCTGGGCAACCGGTATTGCTGTGGTGGCCATTACCGCTCTGGTGGTCTTTGGCGGTCTGAAAGTGATTGCCAGTGTTGCCGAAGTGGTGGTGCCTTTTATGGCATTGGGTTATTTAGCGGTTGCCCTGGTGGTGGTGGGCATGCACCTAAGCGAGCTGCCAGCCATTTTTGCCTACATCGTGAAGTCGGCCTTTGGTGTTCAGCAAGCGGGCGCCGGCGCCGTGGGTTACGGCATTGCCAAAGCGATGATGGAAGGCATTCAGCGCGGTCTTTTTTCCAACGAAGCTGGCATGGGTTCTGCACCTAATGCGGCCGCGACGGCGGCGCCAACGCCGCCACACCCGGCATCACAAGGTTATGTACAAATGCTGGGGGTATTCGTTGATACCCTGGTTATCTGTACCGCGACAGCCTCCATTATTTTGTTGTCTGGGGTGGATATCAGTAACGGCATGGAAGGGGTTACCCTCACCCAATTGGCCCTTAGCTCGCAGGTGGGCAGTTGGGGTAACGGCTTTATTGCCATTGCGCTGTTCTTTTTTGCCTTCACTTCCATCATGGCTAATTTCTACTACGCCGAAATTAACGTTAATTTCTTGAAAGAATCCGACTGGGCCATCCGTGTTTATCGGGTTTTAGGGCTTTGTATGGTGATGTTTGGCGCTGTGGCAAAACTGCAAATTGTTTGGAACCTGGCGAACCTGGCGATGGCATTAATGGCCATTGTTAACCTCATCGCCATCTTGCTGCTGTCTAATATCGCCTTTAAGGTGGCCAGAGATTACAACCAGCAGCGCGCCGTGGGCAAAATGCCGTTTTTTGATGTGCGCAAATTTCCTGACCTCAAGCGTAAATTGGTGCCCGGGGTTTGGGAACAGTCTGGCAAGTGAAGCGAACAGTGTAATCGACAGATAAGCGGCCCTGAGTGGCCGCTTTTTTGTTACAGTGGCAAACAGTTGATTTAAGGAGTCTTGCTCATGTTGATGCTGGTTTCCCCGGCCAAATCGTTAGATTTTGAAACCCCGCCTGTTACCGACCACTTCACCCAGCCTGAACTCTTGGACCAATCGGCAGAGCTGATAGAGGTTTGCCGCAAGTTGTCGCCTGCTCAGTTATCCAGCCTGATGAGTATCTCCGATAAACTGGCCGGCCTTAACGCAGCCCGCTTTGCCGATTGGCAAACACCTTTTACGCCTGACAACGCCAAGCAGGCGCTGCTGGCCTTTACCGGCGATGTCTATACCGGCCTTGATGCCAAGAGCCTCGACGATAACGGCTTTGGTTATGTGCAAAAGCACCTGCGCATTCTCTCGGGCCTCTATGGCCTGTTAAAGCCGCTTGACCTGATGCAACCGTACCGGCTGGAAATGGGCACTCGCCTTGATAACCCCCGCGGTAAAGATTTGTACCAGTTCTGGGGCGATATCATTACCGGTAAGGTGAATGATGCACTGGCAGCAAGCGGCAACGATGAGTTGGTGAATTTGGCCTCTAACGAGTACTTCAAGTCAGTAAAAGCCAAGGACGTGAATGGCCGCTTGATCACCCCAGTGTTTAAAGACGAGAAAAACGGCCAATTTAAAATTATCAGCTTCTACGCCAAAAAAGCCCGGGGCATGATGGTGCGTTTTGCCGCCGATAAGGGCGTTGAAAAGGCCGAACAGCTAAAGGCATTCGACTACGATGGCTACTTCTTTAGCCAGGAGCAATCCAAGGGGGATACCTGGGTCTTCCTTCGTCATGAACAATAAAGCAGTGCAAAAAACACTCAACATTGATATGCCTTTGTTAACTCCCTAGTGGAACGCTACGTTTAGCCTTGGCAAGGAAGCCAGTGTTTTATCAACCAGCAGCCGGTGCAAAGAGCTGGTTATTAGGCTTCCTATTTCTTCTATTCAAGGATGAAAGGAAGCAACAATGAGCTACCAGATCACTAATCCGCAAGAGGCGTACGAGCGCGCTCATACCCGACATTCTTGGTTTGACGCTAAAAAGGCCTGGAAAGAAATCAAGCAAAGTAGCAACAGCGAAAAAGAGCAGCGCCTGGCGCAGAAAGTTGTTTTAACTGGCCAAGCCGCAACCATGCTGGCCTCTCTTAACGAGTTTGACCGTAGCAAAGTTCAAGACGAAATATTATATCTTACCTATAACCCTCTTCCTTTAGATGTGTGTAAGCACTGGAATAACCCTGCCCTTAGGTTAATTAAGTCACGCTATCCTTTTGGTCAATACCACTATCTTATTAATTACACTGAAGAACCGGGTGGGAAAATTATAGTTGATGATATCTTCTTTGACAGTGAACTATTTGGAGTTAGAAGCTCTGCTGTTAAAGAACGAAATATGATGTATGAAATAGAACAAAGTAAAGACAGTTCCGTGTCGGGACGTTTTGATGAGGAAATGAATAACTTAATTTCTGGAACGAATAAAGATAGAAAAGTAAATAGAAAAAAATTCAATGAATTTATTGATAATGTTGAAACCTCATGGATCGTTGGGAAAGCAGTTTCCAATGCTGAAACTGATCATGTGGCTGTTAATGGTATGCAGAATGATTTACTTAAAGCCAGCTGGCTTATGGGTACGCATATTGAAGTCGCTTATCCACTAGATGATTTTAAAAAATATACGCTTTTTCACAATCCAACAGAACGTTTCTGTCAAGATATTGCAGAATGTCTTTGGGATAGAAATCAACAAAGACAGCCGTCTAATAATGCTGCCCATCTTGCAGCCGTTTTGCAGCAGTGCCAACTGGCTGGCAAGGTTAAAAAGTGGACGGTACATAGTCAAGGTGCCATTATCTTTTTAAGAGCTGTGCAGTTACATATGGTAACCAAAGGCACACCTCTTGATAAAAATAAAGTGGTGCTGCATGGTAGCGGTGCCGACATTGCTTTATTTAAACACACCATGGCGGCGGCAGGTATTGAGCTTATTGCTATGCGAAATAATCCCTTTGATATTGTTCCTAATAAGGCGGGAAATGCCGGTGGTAAAAGCAGTTTGAAGTTTATCTTGTCAGTCATGCTAGGAGGACCCGGCACTAGCCCCCATACATTGCCTTTTCTTGGTATTGAGTCTTATTATAAACAGCTCCTTTTTTTAGGTGCTAATCGCAAAGCTAAAGCTGTGAAGAAATTTATCAATAGCCAGGGGGGCAAATAGTAACATGTTGAGGCATCGTATTTTCGGTTTAATAGGTGGTCCTAGTTTCAAGGTTATGGATGATTACTCATATTCTCTTTCAGGAACGAATTTAACGTTTCGTGTACCTAAAACTCATATCGATCTTGATAAAGAAATGCCTTCCAATATTTATATTAATGACAAGGTTTTCATAAAGGAATACATCGACTCATTTGGCCCTGCTATTTTTATTCCTGTTAATAAATGGCGGTGGAGTTATTCTAGTAATATTTTGTACAATAATGCTGCTGGTTCTGTGTCATTGTTTGTTCGAGTTAGGAAGCTTAAAGATGGTAAAACGATTCCAGATGATGAATCTATGCGTGCATATCTAACTTGGGAATACGATGACTATTATGAAAATGAAGAAAGTCAAGGTGCTTGCGGGTTTAATCGTTCGCAACGGACAATGGCTTTAGATTATTATCGTAGACGTTATGGTGAAAGAGTTGATTACTCGGATGCATTATCTGAGTATTTAGATAATATATTGATGACGGTGCCCCAAGCTGATGATTTTAAAAATTTCAAGGGGATTAATAATGACTGGACTTATTTCTTTTTAAAGAAAGAAATGAAATTTCCTACCAGTCATTATTGTTTGCGTCTTGATGAAAAAAATATACTCGACTTTTTCTTCACATATATACATGATAGTGCAGAATTAAAAGATGAAATTTTAAAAAAACGCCATAAACTAGAACAGCGCATCATGGATACCGTCACTGTGGACTTTCATGACGCATTAACGGTTAACGATACTTCGTCTGGCTTGCTAAACCCGTAAGCATGTCAACGGCTGTTCATTGCGCCTTGCAATAAAAAAGCCCCATTGCTGGGACTTCATTAGTTAGCTAGGTGCTCTTGGCGCATATTGGCAACATTGAGGCTCTGTATTCTTTCAATCTGGCAGCGCTGGTTGCCGTAGAGTATGGCGTCCACCCGTACTTGAATGGATGACATGCCGCCAGAAAAAGCCAAACTTGATAAGCTTTTATCAATAAAACAGCTTTGCATGGTGCGCATCAGGTACGCTTTCGAGACTCCGTCCCATACCACCACTTCTTTGTCACCAACCACTTCAAAGCGGCTAAGGCTAAAGGCCCTTAGTACCTTCACCTCACCGGTAGTAAAGCGCTGCCAGTTAACCGGTGGCCTGTCGTCTTGCATCGTCGTGCAGGCGTTTAGCAGCAGTACTGGCAGTAATAGCCATTTGTGCATGTGAATTCCTCGTCCTTGTGAGACTTATAGTATTCAACAGCTTAGCTAATCTTTGCCATCTTTATTGCTTATTTTAGGTAACCGTCTGTTTTGAGCTTTTTCAGATCCAGTTTCTGGATACGTTGAATGGGACAGCGCTGGTGCAGGTAAAGGATGGAATCGGTCGCGGCGCTGACCATGTCGCCCATCTTGGTGGTAAAGCCCAGCACTGGCGCGGTGTCGTCGAAAAAGCAGGGGCCTAGTACCGATACCAAATAGGCGTTGCGGGGCGACTCCCAAATAACCACTTGGTTGTTGCTAATAATCCGAAAGTTACTGAAATCGGGGTTAAAAACATCAACGGACTTTTTTGCGGCATAGTTTTCCCAGGGCACTTTTTTTTGCTCCGGGTGGCTGGCACAAGCACCTAGCAACAGGGCACCGGTTATGACTAAAAGCTTGGTTAGGTTGTTCATGGGCTGCTCCATTGATGATAACCGTGTTGTTAGACGCCGATGGCGGCGGCAAGTTGGTCTGGTGCTGTGACTTCCTCAATCTTTACCCGAAATAGGTAGCGGCCATCCTCTTGTGAAAACGCGGATATCGGCGCAGCATAGGGGAGCTGCGAACTCGGGTCCTCCAAGGCGCGCTGGCCAACCGGCCATGTTTCTGTTGTATCTAACATTATCAATTAGTTACCTGTAAAGGTACGGAGCTTGAGCTGCAATGACTGTAGTGAATCCGTGCGTGACCTGTGGTGCTTGCTGCGCCTATTTCCGCGTGTCTTTTTATTGGGCAGAATCGGAGCTGGGGGGCGGTTTAGTGCCGGATGACTTGACCGCCAAGGTCAATGACTTTATGAGTTGCATGAAAGGCACCGAAAGCCGTAAAGGCTGCCGCTGTGTGTCCCTAAGCGGGGATATTGGTAAGGCAACAGCTTGTACTATGTATGAAAAGCGGCCTAGTCCGTGCCGGGAATTCGAGTACTCAGGCTACCTGGGTATTCATAACCCGGACTGTGATAAAGCCCGCGCTTTCCACGGCTTAGCGCCGTTGCCCATTATCATTATTGCCCCGGCCGCCTAATAAAAAAGGCAGCCTTGGCTGCCTTTTTTTAGTCTTCCTGTTCGCTGTTGCTGCGTTTGGGTGCGCCTTTATTTTTCAGGTCGCGGTGGCGAATTTTTTTGCGCTCGCCTTGCTTGGCGTCCTTTTTGGCTTTTTTCTTGGCCAAGGCCTTTTTGGCGCTGGGTTTCAGGCTTTTATCTTTTTTCTTTTTCACAGGCTCTTTAAATTTCGATTTAGGCCGCAGTTCGTCTACCACGCGCACCTTGATAGGGTCACTTTGGTAACGTTCTACCCGGCGCAGCATCGACAAATCGTGCGCTTCCACCAAGTTAATGGCGGTACCTTTGGCACCCGCGCGGCCGGTGCGGCCAATGCGATGCACATAAATATCGGCGGTGCGGGGCATGTCGTAGTTAATGACATGGCTGATGTCGTCGATATGCAGACCGCGGGCGGCGACATCGGTGGCCAGCAGCACCCTTACCTGGCCACTTTTAAAGCGGGCTACGGCGTGGTTGCGTTTGTCTTGTGGCATTTCCCCTTGCAGCCAAACACAAGGCAGTTTTTCACCGGCCAGTTGGTCACGCAGTTCTGCCAGTTTTTCGCGGGTTTTAACAAATACCAGCACCTTTTCGGCTTCCGGGTGACGAAGGTGCGCCAGCAGCAGCTTAAACTTGTGGTTTTTGTCGTCGCAGTAATAAGCCCACTGGTGGATTTTTTTGCGTTCACGCCGGGAAGGGTCTGCACTTAGCTCCACCGGGTCGGTCAGTGCCTTGTCAGCGAATTGCTCCAGATTTTGGCCTTCAAGGGTGGCAGAGAACAGCAAGGTTTGGCGGCGCTGCTCGCATTTTTCCAAAATGCGTTCCATGTCTTTTTGAAAGCCCATTTCCAGCATGCGGTCAGCTTCGTCCAGCACCAGCATTTCAACGGCAATACAGTCAAAAAGCTCTTTTTCGATGTATTCCACCAGGCGGCCAGGGGTGGCAACCACCAGGTCAATTTCACCGGCTAGGGCCTTACCGTGCACCTTGTAATCCACACCGCCAATCACCGAGCCAATACCAATATGGGTGTGCGCGGCCAGTGCCTTGGCGTCGGCTTCCACTTGCAAGGCCAGTTCGCGGGTAGGGGTTAACACCAATACCCGTGGCGGCTCTTTACGCTTTTTTGGATAATCGAGCAGGTGTTGCAGCACGGGCAGCAAAAAGGCCGCCGTTTTGCCGGTGCCGGTCGGGCTCATGGCCAACAGATCATGACCATCCATGGCTGCCGGAATGGCCTGGCTTTGGATGGCAGTCGGTGTCTTAAAGCCCAGTTCATTAACGGCTTCAAGGAGTGCCGGGTCCAGTTCCAGATGTTCAAAAGCCATGGGGTATTCCTCAGGTTGGCCTGCAATACAGACAAAGGGGCGCTGATTTTAGGCAAAGTCGCACTGGGGTACAATCTCGCAGCTATGAGTAAAGGTTTCCAGTTCAAACAATTTTTTGTTGGCCATGACCATTGCGCCATGAAAGTGGGCACCGATGGGGTGCTGTTAGGGCTTTGGGCAACATTACCGAATACAGGCAAGGTGCTGGATATTGGTGCCGGTACTGGCCTGGTGTCGCTAATGCTTGCCCAGCGCGGCCCTTCGCTGACATTTGATGCCGTCGAGCTAGATGCGCCAGCAGCAACACAAGCCAAAGACAACGTTGCCGCCAGTCCCTTCGCTGGGCAAATTGTGGTGCACCAACAAGACATTGCCAATTTTGATGCCGCGCCTTATTCACTGGTGGTGGCTAACCCACCGTTTTTTGTGCCCGATGTGCGCTCACCCAAGGCCCGTCGCGACCAAGCCCGCCATGTGGCCTCGCTACCTCCGAGTCAGTTAGCCCAGCACTGCGCGCGATTAGGTGCCAAGGAAGTGGCAATGGTGCTGCCTTGGCAATATCAGCACTATTGGGCCGAGCCGATGGCAAGCCTTGGTTACCAATTGCAACGCAGCTGCGCTGTTACCTCGGTAGCAGGTAAAGCTGAACCGGTAAGAGTGCTGCTGCAGTGGGGCCGTAACAGTGGTGCCGAATTGCACACCTCGCTTACCTTGCGCGACCAACACGGCCAGTGGACGCCAGCATTTCGTGCACTAGGTAAGGATTTTTACCTTAACTTTTAAACAATGCTTGAGGCACTTACACGAAACGTGATACCCCTTTTGGCCTTTAAATTTTTGACTCTGTTCGGGCTGTAGGGGTTTTGCGTGACCAAAGGGCTAAAAGGCGCTGATATTCTGGCGCTGGGCTTTATGACATTTGCCTTCTTTTTAGGCGCTGGCAACATTATTTTTCCCCCTTTAACCGGGCTTGACGCCGCCAGCGATCTTTTTCCTGCGATCGTCGGCTTTTTGATGACGGCGGTCGGTTTGCCGCTGGTTACCATTGTCGCGGTAGCCATGGCCGGCGGCGGTCTTGAAACCCTGTCAAAAAGTCTCCCAAAAGCGCTGTCGATGGCGCTTTGTGTGGCGGTGTATCTGATCCTAGGGCCGCTTTTTGCCACGCCACGTGCAGGTTTGGTGGCTTATCAGCTAGGGTTAACGCCATTTTTGAATGGGCCAGACTGGTTAACTCAGGCGCTATTTAGCCTTGGCTTTTTTGCCTTGACCTTTTATTTGGCTATTCGCCCCGGCAAGTTATTAAGCGTGGTGGGTAAGTTCATTACGCCGCTGCTGCTATTGCTGCTGGCCGCCGTTGCCGTGATGCTGATTTGTCACCCTATTGGCGCTATTGGCACCTCTAATGCTGCCTGGCACCAGGCACCTTTTGCCAAAGGCTTTTTAAAAGGCTACATGACCATGGACACCTTGGGCGCGCTGCTCTTTGGCCTGGTTATTGTCAATGCCCTTAAAGCCAAAGGTATCGAAGACCGCCAGCTGCAGTTTCGCTACTTGTGCATGGCGGGCACCATTGCGGCGGTAGGTTTGGCGCTGGTTTACATTACGCTGTTTTTTGTTGGGGCAACCTCCGGGCATTTGGTGACTAACCCTAAAGGCGGTGATGAGGTGCTTATTCCCGCCATTGAAGCGCTATTTGGCCCGGCCGGCCTTTATTTGCTGGCCGTGGTTGTGGGCCTTGCCTGCTTAACCACCGCAGTCGGTTTAACCAGCTCTTGCGCCGAATACTTTAATGAAACCTTCGGCTTTAACATGAAGCTGGTGGCACTGCTGGTGTGTATAGGCTCTGCGCTGGTAGCCAACGTTGGCCTTAACCAACTGATCGCCATTTCGGTACCGGTGCTGATGTTTATCTATCCGGTGGCCATTGCCCTGGTGGCATTGCGGCTCTTTGCTGGCCTTGTTGGCGAAAAGCGCTGGGGCCAGCAGTTGGTGCTGGGCGTTACCGCCTTTTTTGCGCTGTTTGATGGTTTAAAAGCGGCCAAGATACCGGTGCCAGAGGCGTGGCTGGCACATCTGCCACTGTTTGACGCGGGCCTTGGCTGGCTTACCCCGGCGCTGCTGGCGCTGCTATTGATGGCGATGCTAAAAAGGGCCGAGCAGGTACGTGAAGAAGTCTTGGAATAATAAAAACCCCGGCATCTGCCGGGGTTTTTGTTGGTGCGGTTTAGCCACTAATTAAGGTGGCGTATTGCTCCAGAATTTGTACGCACCAGCTTTGTATTCTCTCGTCGGTGAGTTTCCACTGGTTATCGTCATCCAAGGCCAGGCCAACAAAGCTGTCGCCTTCGGCATTTAACGCCTTTGATGCGTCAAAATCGTAGCCCTGGTTAGGCCAGGCCCCAATAAACTGCACCTCATGGCTGGCCAGTTTGTCTTTTAGCATGCCCATGGCATCCAAGAACCATTCGCCGTAGCCGAGCTGATCGCCCATGCCATATAGGGCCACAACCTTACCGCCCAGTTCGGCGCTGTCGAGGGCGTCCCACTGTTCTTCCCAGTCTTCTTGCAGCTGGCCAAAGTCCCAGGTGGGAATGCCCAAAATCAACAAATCGTAGTCGGCCATTAAAGCCACGGGTACATCACGAAGGTTATTGAGTTCCACCAGCTCCTCGCCGATGACGTCGCGGATCTTTTCTGCGACTATTTCGGTATGGCAGTTGGTGGAGCCGTAAAAAAGGCCAATTCGCATGACTAATTCAGACAACAAAAGCGGTGGCGGCAGCTTAGCAGAATATCAGCCTTTTCTCGATCATCTGCTGCTGGTTGAGCGCTTATCCGAACGCACCATTGAAAGCTATGGCCGCGATTTAAAAGCCCTGGCCCAGTGGGCCCAAGGGCAGCGGCGTGATTTTAAGCTGTTAAGCAGCGACGATCTTCGTGACTTTTTAGACTGGCGCCACCAGCAACATTACAAAGCCTCTTCTACCGCCAGGCTGCTAACCGCCGCCAAGCGTTATTACGGCTATTTACTGATGGAAAAGACCCGCGTTGACGACCCCACAGCGCCGCTATTGCGGCCACGGCTAACCAGGCCATTGCCGAAAACCTTGTCGGAAGCCGATGTGGATGTATTACTTAACGCCCCCAATATTGAAGAGCCCCTTGGCCTTCGCGACAAAGCGATGCTGGAGCTGTTATATGCCGCCGGGCTACGTATTAGCGAGCTAACCGGCCTTACCCGCGACTGCGTTAACTTGCGCCAAGGCTTGGTGCGGGTTATCGGTAAGGGCGATAAAGAGCGCATTGTGCCCATGGGGGAAGAAGCGCTGTATTGGCTGGACCAATACCTCAAATATGGCCGCCCGGCCTTAATTAGCGACGGCGATGTGTTGTTTCCCTCCCAGCGTGGCCAGCAGATGACCCGGCAAACGTTTTGGCACCGCATCAAGCGCTATGCCTTGGAAGCCGGGCTTAAAAGTGACCTTTCCCCGCATACGGTGCGTCATGCCTTTGCCACCCATTTGGTGAACCACGGCGCCGATTTACGGGTGGTGCAAATGCTGCTGGGCCATAGCGATTTATCCACCACCCAAATTTATACCCATGTTGCCCGGGAACGGTTAAAGCAGTTCCACGGCCAGCATCACCCTCGCGGTTAACAGAATGTTGTTAAAGTGCTTTGCTGTTTCTACGCTTTAGGCTTTGCCGTCTTAATTGCGAAGGAAAAGAGCATGCACAGGGTAAAAATGGGCCTTGCAGCGCTGGCGCTAGTTAGCCTTTTGGCACAAGGCTCAGAGGCCGATATTAAAACCCGGTTAGAAGCCAAACTTGGGGTAACGGTCGACAGCATTCAACCGTCGCCGGTACCGGGGCTTTACGAAGTGGTGGCCAGTAACAATATTCTTTATGCCTCAGCAGATGGCCAATATCTGTTCTCTGGCAGTCTTTACAGCCTCAAAGGGGATGAGCCGCAAAGCCTGACTGACCAGCAGCTTGGCAAGGTGCGCCTTGCGGCGTTAAAACCTTATGAAGCCTCCATGATTGTCTTTAAAGCCCCTGAGCAAAAACACGTGGTTACCGTCTTTACCGACACCGACTGCGGCTATTGCCAGCGCCTGCATGCCCATATGCAGCAATACAACGATTTAGGGATCACCATTCGTTATTTGGCGTTCCCAAGGGGCGGTTTGCAATCGGCGGCCGCCGCCGAGCTCGAAGCGGTGTGGTGCGCCAAAGACCAACAACAAGCGATGAATTTAGCCAAGCACCGTAAAAACCTGCCCAAGGCCAGCTGCATTAATGATCCGGTGGCGCAGCACTACCAGCTGGGGCGTTCTTTTAATGTGTCGGGCACGCCAGCGCTTATTTTGGATGACGGCACCATGATAAACGGCTATCTGCCGCCCGAGCGTCTGGCAAGCGCTCTGGAAAGTCATTAGACTGGAGCCATTACAGCATTTAATAACGGCGGCGAAAGCCGCCTTTTTTGTCCATGCCCAAGATCACCCGACGCCCTCACGTTACCGACTTACCCGACTGGCCACTGCCGGCGCTGTTAAAACGCATCTATTTAAGCCGCGGTGTCACTGAATTTTGTGAACTGGAAAAAAGTGCCAAAGGCTTGGCGCCTTACCAGGCGCTTAAAGGCATGGACCAAGCGGTGGCGCTGTTAAGCCGCGCCCTAAAGGCGCAAAAGCGGCTGTTGATTGTTGGCGACTTTGACGCCGACGGCGCCACCAGCTCGGCGCTGTGTATCCTGGCGCTACGCATGCTGGGGGCCCAGCAGGTGGATTTTCTGGTGCCTAACCGCTTTGAGTACGGTTATGGCCTTTCGCCGGAAATTGTTGAAGTAGCGGTGGCACGCGGCGCCGAGATGATCATTACCGTTGATAACGGCGTGTCATCCATTGCCGGGGTGGCGGCGGCCAAAGCGGCAGGCCTTGAAGTGCTGGTTACCGACCACCATTTACCCGGTGACCAGTTGCCTGCCGCCGACGCCATGGTAAACCCCAATTTGGAAGGCTGCGCCTTTCCGTCAAAGGCTTTGGCTGGGGTTGGGGTGGCGTTTTATCTGATGCTGGCGCTAAGGGCCAAGCTGCGCAGCGACGGTTATTTTGACAGCCGCCCCGAGCCGAACCTTGCTGAGCTTTTAGACATTGTTGCCCTTGGCACTGTTGCTGACGTGGTGCCCCTTGACGGTAACAACCGCATTTTGGTGCACCAGGGCTTAAACCGTATTCGTGCCAAGCATTGCCGGCCCGGTATTTTGGCGCTCTGCGAAGTGGCAGGGCGCGAGCCCCGGCGTTTGGCGGCCAGCGACTTAGGGTTTTTCTTGGGGCCGCGCATTAATGCCGCCGGCCGGCTGGATGATATGTCGCTGGGGGTAAGCCTGTTGGTAACCGATGACTATCACCAAGCCAGGCTTATTGCCGCCCAGCTCGATAGCCTGAACCGTGAACGCCGGGAAATTGAAAGCTCAATGCAGCAAGAAGCTTTAGCCGAGCTTGCCAAAATCGACATTGCTCAAGCCCCGGCCGGTATTGCCCTTTACCGTGAAGATTGGCACCAAGGGGTGATAGGCATTCTGGCCTCACGTATCAAAGAGCGCTTTTACCGGCCGGTATTTGCTTTTGCACCGGCCAGCGACACCGAACTTAAAGGCTCTGGCCGCTCCATTCCCGGCCTGCATCTTCGTGATTTGTTGGATGTTATTGATACCCAAAACCCTGGGCTTATTCTCAAGTTTGGCGGCCATGCCATGGCGGCAGGTTTATCGATTCGCCCTGACGATTTCGCCCGCTTTAATGCCGCTTTTGTGGCGGCGGCCGAAACGGCCCTTGAGCCGCACATGCTAACCGGCGAAATTTTAAGTGACGGCGAGTTGCTGCCTAACGAATTTACCTTGGCAACCGCGCAGCTACTGCGTGACGGCGGCCCTTGGGGCCAGGCCTTTGGTGAACCGGTATTTGATGGCCACTTTAAAGTGGTGAGCCAACGCATTGTTGGCCAAAAGCACCTAAAACTGGTGCTCAGTCCCGGCGGCCGCGAACCGCTGATTGATGCCATTCACTTTAATGCCGATCTCGATACCTGGCCCAATCCGGCCATTGAATGGGCCCACGCTGCCTACAAACTGGACATAAACGAATATAAAGGCCGCCAGTCGGTACAATTACTGGTGGATCATATCGAGCCGGCCTAGGAACTTGGGGTAGAAATAGGCTAAAATTCTGCCTCTTTTTCGGCGGCTGACACAGAGACACAACGCCCATGTTTGAAACCAATGCAATTAAAACCCAAGTACAGGACCTGTCTGAGCGGACAGAGGTTCTTAGGGGGTACCTTTGACTATGACGCCAAGAAAGAGCGTCTAGAAGAGGTTAATGCCGAGCTCGAACAACCCGATGTTTGGAACGAGCCGGAAAAAGCCCAAGCGCTGGGTAAAGAGCGTGCCGCGCTGGAAATGGTGGTTGAAACCATCGACACCATGAACCGAGGCCTGGAAGACGTAATGGGTCTTTTGGAGCTGGCGGTTGAAGCCGAAGACGAAGACACCTTCAACGAAATTCAGCCCGAACTCGACGAGCTGGCCAAAAAGCTTGAAGCCCTGGAGTTTCGCCGCATGTTCTCCGGCGAAATGGATGCCAGTAACGCTTACATGGATATCCAGGCCGGCTCTGGCGGTACCGAAGCCCAAGACTGGGCCAACATGATGCTGCGCATGTACTTGCGCTGGGCCGAGTCCCACGGCTTTAAGGCCGACATTGTGGAACTGTCGGAAGGGGAAGTGGCCGGTATTAAATCGGCAACGGTGCACATTCAAGGCGACTACGCCTTTGGTTGGCTGCGCACCGAAATTGGCGTGCACCGCCTGGTACGTAAGTCACCCTTTGACTCCGGTGGCCGTCGCCATACCTCGTTTTCCTCCGTGTTTTTGTCGCCGGAAGTGGACGACAACGTGGATATCGAGATCAACCCGGCAGACCTGCGTATCGACGTATACCGCTCGTCCGGTGCCGGTGGTCAGCACGTTAACAAAACCGAATCTGCGGTGCGTATTACCCACTTGCCTACCAATACAGTGGTAGCCTGTCAGCAAGGCCGGTCACAGCACCAAAACAAGGACTACGCCATGAAACAGCTCAAGGCCAAGCTTTATGAGCTGGAAATGCAAAAGCGCATGGCGGAACAGCAAAAGCTGGAAGAGTCCAAGTCAGATATCGGTTGGGGCAGCCAAATTCGCTCCTACGTGCTGGACGACTCGCGCATTAAAGACTTGCGCACCGGCGTGGAAACCCGCAACACCCAAGCGGTGCTTGACGGCGACCTGGACCGTTTTATCGAAGCCAGCCTTAAGGCCGGTTTGTAATTTTCAGAGCGGGGCGCACCGCGCCCCTATCCCTTACTCAGTGGTTTAAATGTCATGACCGAACAAAACCAAACCCCGGAAGTCGACCTCAACGAACAGCTTAAAGTGCGTAAAGAAAAGCTTGATGCACTGCGCGCCAAAGGCGTGGCCTTCCCGAACGGCTTTCGAAAGGACAGCAACGCCGCTGACCTGCAGGCCAAGTATGGTGAAGCCACCAAGGAAGCGCTGGCTGAAGCCGAGCCGGTACGGGTTAAGGTTGCAGGCCGGATCATGACCCGCCGCATCATGGGTAAGGCAAGCTTTGCCACCATTCAGGACGGTAGCGGCAAAATTCAAATCTACGTGGCCCGCGACAACCTGCCCGAAGGCTTCTACAACGAAGAATTCAAAAAGTGGGACCTGGGCGACATCGTTGGCGTTGAAGGTTTTCTTTTTAAAACCAACACCGGCGAGCTGTCTGTGCACGTTGAAGGTATTGAGCTGCTGACCAAAGCGCTGCGCCCGCTGCCAGATAAATTCCATGGCCTGGCCGATATGGAAACCCGCTATCGCCAGCGTTACCTGGACTTGATTGCCAACGAAGAGTCTCGCCAAACCTTCGTTAACCGCTCCAAAATCGTCAACGCTATTCGTAGCTTTATGACCAGCCACGATTTCTTGGAAGTGGAAACACCGATGATGCACACCATTCCTGGTGGCGCCTCGGCCAAACCGTTTATGACCCACCACAATGCGCTGGATATGGAACTGTTCTTGCGTATCGCCCCTGAGCTTTACCTCAAGCGTTTGGTGGTGGGCGGCTTTGAGAAAGTCTTCGAAGTGAACCGTAACTTCCGTAATGAAGGGCTTTCTACCCGCCACAACCCAGAATTCACCATGATGGAGTTCTACTGGGCATACGCGGACTACCACGACCTGATGGATTTCACCGAGCAGATGCTGCGCACCGTTACCCAAGAGGTGCTGAGCACAACGGCCTTTCATAGCCAAGGTGTTGATTACGACTTTGCCAAGCCGTTTGAGCGCCTGACGATGCCCGAAGCCATCATGAAGTTCCGCCCGGACATTACTGCTGACGACCTAAAAGACTTTGATAAGGCTAAAGCCATTGCCGAGTCTCTGGGCATGAAAATCAGCAAAACCGACGGCCTGGGCAAACTGCAAACCTACATCTTTGAAGAAGTCGCGGAAGCCAACCTTATCCAGCCCACCTTCATTACCGCTTACCCGGCAGAAGTGAGCCCACTGGCCCGCCGTAACGATGAAGACCCCTTCATCACCGACCGCTTCGAGTTTTTCGTTGGTGGCCGCGAATTGGCGAACGGTTTTAGCGAGCTTAACGACGCAGAAGACCAGGCTGAGCGTTTCCGTTCACAGGTTGAAGCCAAAGACGCCGGTGATGAAGAAGCCATGTTTTATGATGCCGACTACGTTACCGCCCTTGAACACGGCATGCCGCCAACGGCTGGCCAAGGTATCGGCATCGACCGCCTGGTAATGCTGCTTACCGACAGCGCCTCTATCCGTGACGTATTGCTGTTCCCGCATATGCGCCACAAGTAAGCGATTGCTTTTAATAATAAAAAAGCCCCGAAAGGGGCTTTTTTATTGCCATGAAACGCTACGGCCAAGGTATGCTGTCGTTCGCGCTAGCCCAAAGCCAAGGGGTAGACGCCGCGCCGTTAAAGGAGATTGGCTATGGTTTGGTTTTTCTACCTCATCATTTTCCCTGTTGCTTGGGTTTTGTGGTGGTTTTCACGCAAATACAGCTTTGCAGAAAAAATCGTGTTACTGGTGGCGCTGCCCATCGTTTTGATGGTTGAGTCCCTGCGTCAGCTTTTCAAAAAAGCCTTAGCCTATCCCCGATATATAAGAGCACGCCGCCGATACAACCGTGCCCTCGAAAAGGGCGACCCTCTGGATGACCTTTTTCGCAAGGATATTGCTGCAGAGCCCCACAGCCGTTCAGACGGCGATGATTCAACACCCTAATGTTGTGCGCCAATGACGAGGCTAAATGGCTGATAAGCACTCACATCAACAGCAGAAATTCGATAACATAGGCAAATAGGTTTTTATTGTTTTTAATTTGCCATATTGTTCAAAAGGACATGGATTGTGAGAAGGTTTTTGGCCTTTGCCGTTGTCACGCTGCTCAGTGCTTGCAGCCAAACCCTACCCGAAGTCAATGCTCAAAAACTCACCAACGACTTTAACCAGCTAAAAAGCCAGCCGCTAACGCCAGCACCGGCACTAAACAAGGCTGAATATTTGCAGGCCGAAAACCATAAACAGCCATGTCGGGTTGTGGTGACTGGCCTGTCGGCTAAGGTCAACCATGCCAAATGGTTTGGGCAGTGTAAAAAAGGCTATGCCAGTGGCCTGGGGGTGACAGAGCTCGTTATCGGCCAGTACCACAGTTACGATCTGGAAGCTTACAGTGCCCCGGGTAAATCAATAACGTATTGGCACTATGACACCGAACATCACCTGCTTTTTGTTGGCCGGGAAGCTCCTCTTTACCGTTCCGGGCGGCAAATGGAATTAAGCTTGGACGCCAATGGCTTTTATAGCCTCTATGACGGTTATCTTTTTGTCGACAAAGAAAAAAATGCAGTTTACGAAGGTCAGGTAAATGCATTGCTTGGCACACAGCGGTTGTTGCACCGCTATGCAAATGGCACCACCTTTGTTGGGGAAGTGAGTCACGATACCACGCTAAATACTGCTATGGGGTTTATGGTACTTGCTGGCGGTAAGCCCGTCTTTTTAGCGCAAAAGCTGCGTAACGGCAGCGTGGTCGCCATGGAGAATGGCCAAGCCAAAGATGCCCATGCCATTGTGCCTTACATTACAAAAGAGGCGCAGCAAGCCGAGCAGTATTTGCCGATCAGTGAAAATGACTTCGCTGAGGGCTTTGCCCAATATCAGCTGGCCAGTGCCAAACTCTGTAAAAGCCATGAGCGTGAACTTGCTGAGTTTTGCGCCACCAATCCTTATGCTGCCTTTAGTGACGAGTTTCGAAAAACCGCGCAATTTGTTGCTAAGGCTCGGTTAGAGCGGCAAGCGCAAATACGCCAACAACAGATGGTGGCGCAAATACAGCAACAGCAGCAATATCAGGCCTGGTCTAACGCCATGAACAACCTGAATCAGGTTAGCCAAAACATGGCCCTTAAAGCGCAGCAAAGTGTCAGTAAGATGTCGCTGCCAAACCCGGTTATTCAGCGCCCCAATAGCGTGAATATCTACACCTGCCAGAATGTGTCTAACTGGACGTATTGTCGGCAGCAGCGTTAAAGCTGATAGAGTAGGGCAGATGAAAAGTACCCTGAATTGGAGGGTTTTATGACTGCACCAACCGAGAAAGCCATTCTGGCAGGCGGTTGTTTCTGGGGCATGCAGGATTTAATTCGCCGCTACCCCGGTGTTATTTCGACACGGGTGGGTTATAGCGGCGGTGATGTGCCTAACGCCACTTATCGTAACCACGGCAGCCATGCCGAAGCCATTGAAATCATTTTTGACCCGGCGGTCATTAGCTATCGCAAAATTTTGGAATTTTTCTTCCAAATTCATGACCCCAGCACGACAAACCGTCAGGGTAATGACATCGGCACCAGCTACCGTTCGGCCATTTTCTATGTTGATGAGGCGCAAAAAGCCGTTGCCGAAGACACCATTGCCGACGTGGATGCCTCAGGCCTTTGGCCCGGTAAGGTCGTTACCGAACTGGCCCCTGCCGGTGACTTTTGGGAAGCTGAACCCGAGCATCAGGACTATTTGGAACGTCTGCCTAATGGCTATACCTGCCATTTTATTCGACCTGATTGGGTGTTGCCGAAAAGGGGTCAGTGAGTGGTTGGCGCCGTATAGGAAAGAAAAAGCCCCATTGAGGGGCTTTTTCTTTTTGGGGTAAGCATTGGTGACGTGAGCGATACGGTTTTCAAGATGTTTTATAAAGCCGGGACTTGCCCGGCGGGCGAGTTACTTTCTTGCTTGGCCAAGAAAGTAACCAAAGAAGGCCACCCGGCGTTACGCGCTGTCCGACCTTCTAGTCGTTTGCCGCTGACCTCTCCACACGCGCTCCCGGCGCGTCTTCCGCTCTTTCGGCATCCATGCCTCAAGTCAGCTCCCACTCCCGCCAGTTCGGCGCTCCACTTAAAGGGGCCCCAAGAGCGTTGGCTTCGTTAGGGTAAATTATGTAGATGTAGAGTGTGTGGGTGTCCGATAAAGCGGGTGAAGTCCAAGTCCTTGTTGATTGGATTGTTAGCAAGATTTACATTTCCCAGCCGATAGAAATACTAAACCAACCTTCACCTTCATGTTGCCAGTCTTGATCTCCAATTCTATCTTGGCCATAAACAATACCTATATTTACGCTATCCCAGTTTTTTATCAAAATTCCAGTAGCCCATGAAAATCCTGATTTTGAATCTGTTTTAGTAGTTCCATCTTCAGCCTCTGATAAAACCGAAACTTGAGTTAATCCGGCAGATAGAAATGGCGTAAAAGTTACATAAGTGTCACTTAAATTAAAAAAGTTGGTTTCAATACCCCAGCCAGCGTAATACCCTACAGTAGCATCACCTCCAATGCTTTTATCATCTAATCGATATTTAAAAGGCACAATTAATGGCCCACTAACAAGTCCACCAAAGCTTTGTTGGACTCTATTTTCGACAGGAACACCATTTACTTCATCTTTACTTAGATAATAAATATCACCTTTAATAACATCTGAATTCTTATATTCAGTGGTTACTTTAAGTGTTCTCTTTTGGGGAGGTAATATTTCACCGTATTGATAAATATTCATAAATTTTATAGCGTATTTATCTTTGTCATCATTATCAAGAATAACAAATTTGGATTGAGCTCCTACCTTTAACCCATTATTTTTTCCATCTGATACTACTAAGTTTGTTCTTGCTCTATAGGACTTATCTTTGATCAGCTCTGCCGCTTGAGAACTATAAGAAATTAAGGTTACTACAATTATTAATATTAACTTTTTCATTTTAAAACTCCATTTTGATTTTTTGTTCCGCAGACTACAAACTTCCTGAAGAGGTGGATTATCTTACTAACAGTTTTATTAGCGAGCTCGCTCGCTTTAACTCATCAGAACAGTTGTTATTTATTTCGCTAACAAACTGATATTCATGTTGATTGTCTACTCATAGAGTTTCTTTGGCTCGGTAAAACTGAGCGGTCTCATTTTTATGCGAGCTATATGCTCGTTATCATCACATTGGATAAAACGCGTAAAGTAATGTCTGCCGCTAACACTGTTCTTATTGCCCGTTAAGTGCAGCGCCTTACCACGCCGGGGCGAGGTTGCGCATCAAAGCGCTGCTTTGATGCTGCTGAGCGCGAGTGCAGGGCGTGCGAGCCGGAATGAACCTCCACGGAAGGCTAGCCACACTGGATTCAATCAAAGATACCCATAAGGACATTGCGACAAATTTGCCAGGAGTAAATTTGAATATCGGCGCTTGCGACGATAGCCCGCTAGGGCGAGGACCATGGATGGTCCGAGTAAACAAAAGTAGAGCGCCTGCCGGTGCGCGAATCGGCGTATAAAGGAGCAATTGGTTGAAATGAAAAGTTAACTAATTTATTAATTATCAATTGGTTATAGGTGTTTTTGGGTGGGCCGTAAATTACGCTACCGCCCTTGAGTGTGGTTCTCAATGTCCCATCCTTGGGCACCAAGACTGCTATTGAAAGGCCGCCTTTTGAGACTTGCGGCTCCTTACCGGGCATCTTGGCACTGTAACCAAACCACTCCATTGGTTTGTAAATAAATCGTTAAATCTTTTTTAGAGTAGACAAGGCATTTAGGGTTTGCTTACGAATGATAATGCTGTTTTGTGATCTGCTGCACGTTAGTGGTTAAGGAGGGGCGCACTAGGATGGGTTTAGTGATGGGTGAGCTTAGGCGTGATGTGGAAGGAGGTTTGCGAAAAGGGCTGAGTGAGAACTCGCAGAAAAAGAAAAAGCCCATTGAGGGCTTTTTCTTTTTTGGGAGGCATTGGTGACGTGAGTCATACTGTTTTCAAGCTGCTTTATAAAGCCGGGACTCGCCCGGCGGGCGAGTTACTTTCTTGCTTGGACAAGAAAGTAATCAAAGAAGGCCACCCGGTGTTACGCGCTGTCCGACCTTCTGGTCGTTTGCCACTGACCGCTCCACACGCGCTCCCGGCGCGTCTTCCGCTCTTTCGGCATCCATGCCTCAAGTCAGCTCCCACTCCCGCCAGTTCGGCGCTCCACTTAAAGGGGCCCAATAGCGTTGGCTTCGTTAGGGTAAATTATCTAGATGTAGAGTTTGTGGGGGCGTTGTTTCCCAAATCCACTGAACCATTCTGTTTGACCGTGATCCGCTCCCCGACGTATCGCAGGGGAACAACCGATGGGCCAGGCCAAACATCCAATCCGTAACTGGGCTGAGTACAACCGCGCTTTGATCAACTGGGCTTCACTGCACTTTTGGATGGATAAGACCGCCATCGCTACCTGGTATTGCCCACAACACCACGGCAAGCGGGGTCGGGGCTTTGAGTACAGCGACACCGCCATCGAAACCGCCTTGATGCTCAAGGCGCTGTTCAAACTGCCCTTGCGGGCCTTGGAAGGCTTTATCAATTCCTTGTTTCAGTTGATGAAACTGCCGCTGACCTCTCCCAGTTACAGCTGCATCAGCAAGCGCGCCAAGACGGTCAACATCCACTACCGTCTGCCAAGCAAAGGGGCTGTGGCCCACTTGGTTATCGATGCCACTGGCCTTAAGGTTTTTGGCGAAGGCGAATGGAAACAACGTAAATACGGCCAGGAGCAGCGGCGGGTGTGGCGCAAGCTGCACCTGGCGGTGGACGCCCAAACCCATGAAGCGATTGGTGCGCAAGTGAGCTTGGAAAGCGTGGGCGACAGCGAGGTATTGCCTAGCCTGTTAAACCCGCTGCGCCGCCGACTCCACCAGGTAAGCGCCGATGGGGCTTACGACAGCAAAGCCTGCCACCAGCTTCTGCAAAAGAAGGGCGCTAAGCCAACCATACCGCCGCGCAAAACGGCGGGGTATTGGGAACCAGGGCATCCACGAAACGACGCGGTAGCGGCACTGAAAGCCGGGCAACTGGCGGAGTGGAAAAGGGAAAGCGGTTATCACCAACGGTCAAAAGCGGAAACGGCGATGTCGCGATACAAGCAGCTCATCAGCCCAAAGCTCAGCCTTCGCAGTTACAACGGCCAGGTTGCCGAAGCCCTGGCTGGGGTGAAGGTGATGAACAAAATGCTGACCTTAGGCATGCCGGTTCGCCAGGCGGTCAGCTAAGGGCAGCCAGCCCTTTAGGGGCTTGCGGTTCCTTGTTGGATTTAGGAAACAACGCCGTTTGTGGGTGATGTGATGGACGCCCCTCCGTTCGGCGTCAAAGCGCCACAATGAGGATGTAAGCCACTCATCTGAAGGAGCGTCCATCATGAATACTACGATCGCTGGTATCGATTTAGCCAAAACAACCTTTCAACTTTGCGTGCTTGATAAAGCAAAAGTCCTATACAACCGCCCGGTCAAACGCGCTTTGCTGTTAGATCTTATCAGGCAGCTACCCCCTGATACCCTCATCGCGATGGAGGCCTGTGCCACCGCCCATTATTGGGGCAGGCTTATCACCGAGCTGGGGTTTACGGTGCGGCTTATTCCCGCCCAGCACGTCAAGGTCTTCTGCCGGTCTCAGAAAAATGATGCCACGGATGCCCTGGCGATTTGCGAAGCCGCGCTACGCCCCAACTTGCATTGTGTGCCGGTCAAAACCGTCACCCAACAAGACATCAAAGCCCTGCGCTCAGTGCGGCAACGGTATGTGACACAACGCACTGCAACGGCTAACCAGCTCCGCGGCTTAGCCGCTGAATACGGTGTGACATTTAGCTTGAGCCTGGCCAAATTGCGCCTCGAACTACCGGAGGCCTTGGATAACGCCGACAATGCGCTGTCCCCTGTGCTTCGCACGTTACTGCGCAGCTGCCTGAGTGAATTACGGGCCCTTGATAGCAAGATAACGGCACTTGAACAGCAACTCCGTGAGCTCTGTAAGGCCTTACCGGCCTACCAAGCCCTGCTCACGGTACCGGGGTTTGGCCCTATTATCGCCGCCGCTCTGGTGAGCGAAGTCGGGCGCGGCGAGCAATTTGCCAATGGCCGCCAATTTGCGGCCTGGAATGGCCTGGTACCACGCCAACACAGCTCAGGCGGTAAGTCGGTGCTGATGGGTATCACTAAAAATGGCGGCCGCGAACTGCGCACGCTGCTTATTCACGGTGCTCGCGCTGTTTTACGCTTTGCTCAGCGGCGCCATGATGCCCTGGGCCACTGGCTGCGCGGGTTAATTGAGCGCCGCGGCAAACACAAGGCGGTGGTCGCCCTGGCCAACAAACTGGCCCGAATAGGCTGGAAAGTGCTGCGTGATGAAACCCCTTTTATTGCCGGTAAAAGCAACCTGGCAGCATAAGGGAAGACGGCACAACAAAGAGCATTGCAAGACCCTCACCCGTTGAGTTTGCAACACCTGATGATAAACGGTTAACCGGTTTCGCCAGAGCCTGATAAAGGACCAGTGCCTTAGAGGCCGAGTGGGTGTAAAGGCGGCGGAATTCGGAACACATTAAGGCGCAGTGCCAACCTTTGGCGCTACAACGACGCCGGATATATGTCCGCAAACCGCTTTTCATCGACAGTTGCAAAATACGGGGCGTCCATATATGTCTATTAAAGCGGGTGAAGTCCAGTCCCTTTTAATTTCTGATTGTTAGGCATTTACTTATACCTACCCCTTTTCGATTTTATTACTTCTACGACATTATCGTGTTTTGAGCCAGAGATTAAATCTTTGAGGTGAAGAACGCCATCGCTAGAATATTGCACATGAACTCTCCAGCCTGAAATTTTATCCACATCGGCCCTATAAACAGCTTGCTTAACTCCAGTAACCTTATGTAGCCGAGTAACTGGAAACTCCCTTTTTTTGTGGCATTCATTGTTTTCTAACTCGGCCAGAGCCTCTAAAAACTTGAGACGATGTTTTTCATCTGGAAGGTTTTTTTGTGCATCGAAGATTACTCCAAATTTATCCAGGATAGACTTGATTTCAGCCATTATCGCTCTCCCCGGATCGTAGCTGCTGATAAAGTGATTCAGCGATAGACTTAAACGCGCGCTCCATATCATCATGCTTCACAACTCGAAACAGCGTGACGATTTTTTGATCAAAAAGAGGGTCTTCCTCAATTGTTAGAATCACTCGTATTTGAGGTGAAACTCGAAGAACATAAAGGCTTGAATCCAATCCATCTGGCATATTCAATTTATGAGGGCGATAGACGTGTTGGGTTGAGACATCAAGCGCAGTATCAAATGTTGCCGCATATCTATCAATTGCAACTACAACTCGATCCTTTTCTTTCGGTGCTAGTTTCTTAAGATCCTGTTCAAAAGATCGTGTAATATCGAATTTCATTTCCATGGTCACGGATTTTCCGTATGCCTAACGCCCGCTTATGGGGCGCGAAAAAGTTTGGCTAAAATTAAGGAACGAAGTGACGCAAGCCAAGCTTTTTGCGTCCCATCATGAAGCGTTTGTTAACTTTCTTCTGCTGTGACCTGTCCACCGATAAGACCTAAAATAGCGCCAAAACCAGCTTGCCACCCAAAACTTGCCATACTGTATAAATTTTGCTGCATCACTGGAATTTTTTCTGCTTCAATAGCTCCATTACCCCAAAAAGCTAAAGCAAATACGCATAGCAAACAAAAACAGGTTATAACAACTACTGTAATAAAGATGATGTTCACCCGATAAAACGGACACGCAGTTGTTATTAAGCGGCTTGCTCGTACTGTATCGGTGATACGTAATCGAGGCTACTGTGTAGCCGCACCTTGTTGTAAAAATGCTGGATGTAATGGCCTACCTGTTGGCGCAGTGACGCCACCGTACCGAAGTGATTGTCGTGTATCAGTTCGGCTTTGAGCGTCTTAAAGAACGACTCCACTTCTGCATTATCCGTGCATTGCCCTGGGCGGTTCATGCTATGGCGAATACCATATCGATTGAGCCATTTCTGCATCACTTTCGCCGGAATTCAATGCCCTGTCGGTGTGCAGTATCAATCCTGGCTTGGGCTTACGCTGCTTGATGGCTTTATAAAGCGCGACCGTGCTCAGTTCGGCGTTGAGCTTTTCATGCAGCGCCCAGCCGATGATTTTCCGTGACCACAGGTCCACGATAACCGCTAAAAACACATGGCGGCGGCCAAAGCGGATGTAGGTAACATCACTGGACCACTGCTGGTTTGGGCCGCTCGCTTTGGGATAGCCAGGCGATGGTTCGGCAGCACTTTCAGTTCTGCACGGCGCTTGTTCATCCGCCGGTAAACCCGCTCCACACGGGCTTTTAGCCCCGCTTCACGCATCAGCCTTGCCACCCGTTTAGCGCCAACCCGAATACCCTCCAAGCGCAAGGCACGATGGATTTTCGGGCTGCCATAGCGTTGCTTTGCCTTCTCAAATAGGCGGCGGATAGCCGTTAGCAAAGCGTCGTCTTGTTGCTGACGTTGGCTTGGTTGGCGCTTGAGCCAGTCGTAGTAGCCACTGCGCGAGACCTTCAGCCTGGCACACAGCGCTTTTACCGGGATTTGCCCTTGCTGGCGTTGGATGAAGCGATACCGCTGCGTTGTTCCTCCGCCTGGAAACGTTGCCACTTTTTTAGGATGTCGTTCTCCATCTCCAGCTCGGCAATGCGCTTCTTGAGCTGTTTCACTTCATCCTGCTCTTTGAGCTTGCCTTCGGGCTTCGGGGTCTTGCTGGCCATGCCGTACTTACCTTCACGGGATTCTTTGCGCCAACGAGACAACATGAAGGGGTGAATGTCCAGCGCCTCGGCCACTTCCTTGACGCTGCGGTGTGGCTCATGGCTCCACTGCACGGCCTTCTTCTTGAACTCAAGGCTGTACTGCTGGGTACGTTTTCCGGTCTTGTAAGCGGGCATCAATGACCTCTTTGTCAGTTATTGATGCGTGTCCGATAAACCGGGTGAGGTCCACGACCGACTACAGCGGTTTGTTAGGTGCCTTTCGCAATTCTTGAAAGCTGAATTTCTACATAGTCTATTAGACCTTCTTCGTAGTCTTGCATTGTTGCTTTGTTTATTAAATTAAGCAAAGGTGACTTAAATGATTCTACTTTCTGAAGATCCATTGATGGAAAAAGGTGACCAACAATATTGCATTTCCAAATGGTGTCACTGCCATTAAGGACATTCTGTATTTCAGTGTTAAAACCTGAATTTAATTTAGAAATCCTCTGGCAAATTGGCTGGAATACTGGCCAATTGCAGTCTTTTAACCACTCTAAAAGTTGAGGCAAGTGTTCAAGGATTTCTTCATCTGAAACAGAGTCTAGGTTCTCAATTGATTTTAAATCATGTTTTGATAAAGGAATCATACTTTGACTGGCACCTAACGCCCAAATAACAGGCTAATAAAGCTTGGCTAAAATTGTGAGCGCAGCGAACCAAGCCAAGCTTTATTAGTCCGCGTTGATTTGCTTGTTATGTTTCGATTATTGCTGGCAAAGATGTTGCGAAATCCTCTACAGCATAGAAATAGTCGAATACATCGTCATTTTCAATATTGGCCTTGGATGCCTCATGAATGATTTCATTTCTAATTGATAACATTTTGAGTATGCATTCCTTTTTATTAACCTGTAGCTTAAGGAGCTTTTCCATATTTTTAAGAACACTTTTCCAAGGTTTTGAAGTGAAACGTTTAGATGCTACACAGGAATAATGATGAATCAATTCTTGTTTGCTGTCATAGTCTAAAACATCTCTAAAATTGATGGTTCCATTAACACCTACATAGCTATACATTTTTTGAGGATAAGAACCAAAGTAACACTTTAAGTAGTCGTTAAGTAAAGCTTCAAAAATAGTTGATGCTATTACTACCATTTGACGCCGATAAACCATTAGCCCATTAAAGGCTTGATCAGAAAACTCTTTAGTATATTTATCAGCTACGGCTTGTAGCTCTTTTTTAGAAAGTTCTTTCCCAGTATTCTCTTTTTCTTGAACGGCAGTTCCTAAAGCAATGCACTTTATTAAGTTACTATTTTCATAGTACTCGGTCATGGCATTACCACAAAATATAGGATCATGAAGCGATGTGTAAGAGTTTATTGCTTCTCTTAACTCACCAATCCATTTGTCCAAATCAAAACTCAATACTGCCTCCAAGAAACATAACGCCCAAAGCAGCGGCGAGCGTTAGCGCGTCCAGCCCGCAGGGCGATGCTGCCTTTGTTTGTTATGTGTTGATGATTACTCATAGATAGTTGCAGCCTGGATTGCATCAGCGAATATCTGCCAGCTAGGAAGCTCTGAATCTGTGTCCAGGTTGAGATTTTTGTAAAGGTTACCAGAACTTTCTAGCCAAGAAGCCATAGCCTCAAGGAAAGATAATGTAGATACATTTTCCCACTTGGAAGTATCCTCAGCGCATAGCCTACCAATAAGAGCGATAAGCTCCTCTTTGCTTCCAATTTTTTCGTAGTCTATTTCCATGCGCCTACTCTGATTGACACATAACAGTTTTATTAGCGAGCGCGCTCGCTTTCACTCATCAGATTAGTTGCTATTTGTTATGCTAACCAACTGATATCCCTATTTATTCTCTACTCATACAGTTTCTTTGACTCGATGAAAACGAGCGGTCTCGTTTTTATGCGAGACATGCGCTCGTTATCATCACATCGGATGAGTTAAATCATATTATTTTTTAGCAACTTATTACTGGTCGTTCCAGTAAAAGCGAGCCTAGCGCGTTGTCACAATGGCCCTGTTGAGATGGGTGCAATAGATAAACTGTATATAAAAACAGTAAGCGTAAGGACACACCTTCTAATCACCCACAACGCCATCGCGACAAATTTGCCAGGAGCAAATTTGAATATCGGCGCTTGCGACGATAGCCCGTTAGGGCGAGGACCATGGATGGTCTGAGTAAACAAAAGTAGGGCGCCTGCCGGGGCGAGTCCCGGCATATAAAGGAACAACAAGGAAGCTAAAAGACTCCATATCGGCAACAAGCTTATGGCAAACATATCAAACCAAAATCCACGCTACCGCCCTTGAGTGTGGTTCCCAATCTCCCTTTCTCATCCTGAGTTGTTACCCATCCGGGAGGCTTTTACCGCTGCCCATTTCGCATTTGTGAAATGCTGACTTTTTAACCCTACCTAACATGTGGCTTTGCGGTAAAACTTTTTATGGATGGCTGTTATTGGTTAACGGCGGTGTGGAATGAGCCTTTTGCTGTTGCTCGCATTTATCGTCTGCCTTTAACTGCATTGGCACTGCCACTGGCAGCAATAAGGTGTCTAACAGCGCACTGAAGGGCAGGTCAATCAGGCTAAAGGTCCCTGCGGTAGTGCTGACACTGCTGTCCTTGGCAACACTGGCTTTAAACATCTCAACGTCGATACGCACGCCGCCATAAAGGTAGGGCACTTGAGTGCAGGGGTTTGGGTCGTCGTTAAAGGCGTAACGCATGGTTGAGGCGCAGCCTTGCATTAGTAAAGGCAGGGCTACGGCAAGGCATTTGATGTGATTCGTCCGTAAAACACAAATAGGCATTATTTAGCATCAGGTAATAACTCTGCTGCCAGATTAACCTTATTGTTGTGTGTTTTTCACGCTTTTCTTCGGTGCAGCCTTTAACGCCCCTGGGGCTAACTTGTCTTTGGCGGGCTGATAGCCCAAAGAGGCGGCTTGCAGCAACAATGCTTGGGCTTTACCGGTATTGGCTTCGACGCCAAGGCCATTTTCATACAGGTTGGCCAAGGCCACCATGGCCGGCGCCGCCGCTAGGTTGCCAGCTTCTGCTGCGGCTTTATACCACTTGCGGGCTTTGGTATAGCTTTTATGAACGCCTTGGCCCTGTTCATACATGCGGCCTAGGTCATATTGGCCGCTGATATCGCCGCGGTCAGCGGCCAGCTTGTAATAGCGCGCCGCTAAACGCTGGTTTGGTTTTTGGCCAATACCTTGTTCGGCGCACCAACCTAAATACCGTGGTGCCCGGTAATCCCCGGCAACGGCCGCTTGCTGAAACCACGACAGTGCTAACGGCAGATCTTTATGGGTTCCTAAGCCTTTAAGGTATTGAATACCAAGGTTAGTCATGGCTTGGCCCTGGCCATTGTCGGCGGCTAGCTGGTTCCATTTTAAGGCTTGGGTGTAGTCGATGGGGCCGTTTACGCCATTGAGATAATCATCCCCAAGTTCGGCCTGCACCTTGATGTCGCCATGTTCGGCTTGATAGGTCAGGCCGCTGCGCGACATCACCGGCGTGTTATTACTGGCGGCGGGCGGCAATAAGGCGCAACTGCTGAGTAAGGACAAAAGTGAGCTGGTGACCAGACAACGAAACAGGTGAGATGCCATCTCTTAAAATCCTTTGCAGACAGGGTTAGCGGGCTCGGTTTTAAGGCGAGTTGCGAACCATTATCACCTTATCATCCTGTCAAAACACCAGCATTTTATAAAACGCGAATAGATAATTTTCTCAACAATTTATTGGGCCTAGCGCCTCTTGTTGCACGGCGGCGCGCGGCAATGTGCGCTAAAACAGCGTTAATAGCGATGAGGCCATGGAAATCGTCAGCACGAAAGGGTAATTTTAGCGGTCAAATTTTCTTGGAGTGCTTTCGCATGTCTTCCCCTTTTTCGGCGCCGCCACCTGTTCTCTGGGAAGATAAAACGGTTTTTCGCCGGGCCTTGTTACGAGTGGTACTGTGGGTGGTTATTTTGGTGGCGGCGGCGTTGGCGCTACTGAATTTTCGCGCTCACGGCTGGAACACCATCGCCATTGTTGAAGTACTGATGGTGTTTTATTGCGCCATGTTTCTTTATCGCCTGCCGGACACCCCTTATTTGCGCGGCTGGTCGGCGTCTTTGCTGATTATCATCAGCGCCACCGTCATTGACAGCATCCTTACCCGTTCCATGCTCAACGACGGCTTTTATTGGCTGCTGGTGATCCCGTCCAGTAGCTTGCTGCTGTTAGGGCTTTTTTGGGGCGGTGTGTTAGCCGGTCTGGTTGGGCTAGTCGGGGTGGTGGCGCTGTTGTGGGTGCAGCCGCCCCATGGCGGCAATATGACGGTAGCGGTGGGGATTAATGCGGCACTGACCTATCTGTCTATCTGGGCTATCAGCCATGTTTATGAGCGTAAGCGCAACCAGATGATGGAGCAGCTAAGGCAAATTGCGTCGCAAGATCCTTTAACCGGCCTGCATAACCGGCTGCACCTCGAAGACGTCTTTGCGCAGCTGTGCCAGCAACATGGCCGCAGCCCTTTCACCTTGATACTGATTGATATCGACCACTTCAAAAGTGTTAACGATAACTTTGGCCATGAAAGCGGCGACGAAGTACTGCGGTATTTTGCCAAGCTGCTAAGCCGCCACACCCGTGAGCAAGACTGGCTGTTTCGGGTGGGCGGTGAAGAGTTTTGTTTGATTTTGCCCCATTGCGACGCTGAAGGGGCAATGCTGGTGGCAGAAAAGCTGCGCAGCACTGTCGCCGAAAGCCCCTTGCTGCTTAATGGCCAAACAATTGATTTTACTGTCAGTATTGGCCTGGCGCAGTGGCGAAAAGACGGCAAAGACTTTGACAGTCTCTACCGCCAGGCGGATATGCGCTTATACCAAGCCAAAAATACTGGCCGTAACACCGTGGTTAGCCACTGACTACGAAATCTCGATTTGATAGCAGAAGTTATCGGCGGCAGAGCGTGACAGCCGGTATTCCAACGGCTGACGGCCATAATCCATGGCTAACCTTTCAATAATGGCAATGGGTGCCCCTTTGGCGATGTCCAGGCGCTTGGCAATATCGTCATTGGCGCTGGCAATGGTCAAGGTTTCACGGGCACTGGCCACCAGTTGCTGGCAACGCTCCTCATAAAACGGGTAGAGCAGGTTACCAAAGGCACTTAGCTCAATATCCATCAGTTCAGCAAAGCGGCTGGCATCCAACCAAATGTCTTCAATAAAAGCCAAACGGCCGCTCAGTAAACGCTGCCTTTCCAAGTGAATAACCTGCTGGCCTTCCGGTAATTGCAAGGCGATGGCCACTTTACTGCTGGCAGGCTCGACACCGCGGGCCATGATATGGCTTTGTGGTACCTCGTAGCTGCCGCTGGCTCCGCGCTGGCGGAAAAAACGAAACAGCGAACTGCCAAAGTTAGGACGCTGAATAAATGTGCCGCGGCCCTGTACCCGCAATAACAGGCCGTCGTTTACCAGGGTATCAACCGCCTTGCGAATGGTACCAATGGCCACACCATACAGTTGTGTTAGTTCGGCTTCGGTGGGAATGGCATGGTCGGGAAGCCATTGGCGATTAGCAATACGCTCGAGCATGTCGTCACGAATACGCTGATAAAGAGGAAGCCGGTTATCCCTTTCTAAAGTGCTTGTATTCATTTAATTATCTAATGATTTAGTGGTCCGCTCACTTGGCCAATCCTACTCCACTCGCGGCCAAAAAGGGCCCCCAAGGTTGACTTTTATACGAAATCGAGGATATTTTGCTTTAAACATATATATGAATAAATGAATTTTGCCTGACGTTCGTGCGCGTCATTAGGGCTTAATTCGAGGGGACTACCATGAAACCTTCTTGCTTAGCGGTCAGCGCTGTTGACTGCCATGCTCACGTGTTTACGCCCAGTCTGCCTATGGTCTCTGGCCGCCGTTATACCCCTGACTACCAAGCGACGGTGCAAGATTACCTGGCCAATCTCGACCAATTTGGCATGTCCCATGGGGTGTTGGTACAACCGAGCTTTTTAGGTACCGATAACCACTACTTAATGGCCGCCGCTGCTACCGTTCCTGACCGGCTCAGGGCCATCGTGGTGGTGGAGCCATCCATCACTGACAACGAACTTGAGCAACTAGATAGCCAAGGCGCTGTTGGCGTCAGGCTGAACTTGATTGGCAAATCTGCCGGTGATTATCAGTCGCCACTTTGGCAAGACTTTTTTAAACGCCTTAAAGCGCGTAACTGGTCACTGCAAATTCAGTGTCATGTGGATGAGCTGGCCAGTTTTCTGCCAAACATTATCGAAAGCGGCGTCAATGTCGTTATCGACCACTTTGGTCGTCCAACCGACGGTATTAACCCTGATAACCCGCTGCATCATGCCTTTTTGGCGCAGTTATCGAGCCCGCAACTGTGGGTGAAACTCTCCGCCAGTTACCGCAATGACCCCGCGCTTTCGCCTAGTGAACGATTGCAACGGGCCAAGCAAATGCACGCGCTCTTGCGCAGTGCTATGGGCGGCTCTGGCCGCTTCTTGTGGGGCAGTGATTGGCCTCACACCCAGTTTGAGGATCAAACCTCATACCAGGAGCAATACCAGGCGATGGACGCCTTATTGAGTAATACAGCAGAAAAAAAACAGGTCTTGGTAGACAATCCAAAGGCCTTGTTCCAACTGGCTTAAAAAGCCAATAAAACAATATAAAAAGGAAACCCTATGTTAAGTCTCATGGTGGTGGCCGCCATCGTCCTGGCAATAGGACTGGGCTATAAAACGCGGATAAACATTGGCTTGTATGCCATCGCGTTTGCCTACTTGATTGGTTGCTTTGTGATGGGTATGAGCCCGAACGAGCTTATCAAACTGTGGCCGCTAAAAATCTTCTTTATCATTTTCTCGGTGTCGCTGTTTTACAGCTTCGCTACCATCAACGGCACCCTGGAAAGGCTGGCGGAACACCTGCTTTACCGGTGTCGCAATGTGCCGCACCTGCTGCCCTTTGCCATTTTCTTTATCGCCACTTTGATTGCTGGCCTGGGTGCTGGCTATTACACCGTACTGGCCTTTATGGCACCGCTGACTCTGCTGATTTGCCAACGTACCGGCATGAGCATGGTGGTGGGCGCCATGTCGGTAAACTACGGCGCGCTGGCGGGGGCCAACTTCGTGGCGAGCCAAAGCGGCATTATTTTCCGCGGTTTGATGACCCATGCTGGCTTGAGTGATGACCAAGCGTTTTTGAACTCAGCCGGTATTTTTGCCAGCACCTTTATAATCCCCATCTTGGTGATCGCGGTGATGGTGTTTACCGGTAAGCAGCGCAAAACCATTAGCCAGTCAGTATTGGATGTGGATACGCCGCGGCCCTTTGATGCGGTGCAAAAGAAAACCCTGTGGTTAACAGTCATCATGATGCTGGTGGTGCTGGTATTCCCCATTGCCCACTTGGTAGCCCCGCACAATGCCGCCGTTACCTTCCTTAACAGCAAAATTAATATCGGCCTTATCGCCAGTATCTTCTCGGTTATCGCCTTGGTGATGAAACTGGGTGACGAGCGCAAAGCCATTGCTTCCTTGCCTTGGCCCACCATCATTATGATTTGTGGTGTTGGCATGCTGATCTCGGTTGCCATTCACGCTGGCGCCATTAAAGCCTTGGGTTCCTGGATTGGCACCTCTATTCCGGTGTATTTGGTGCCTATCGTGTTCGGTATTGTCGGCGCCTTTATGTCGCTTTTTGCCAGCACCCTGGGGGTGGTTACCCCGGCTCTGTTCCCCTTGGTGCCTGGTATTGCCCAGTCGCTGCATATCGACCCGATGATCATCTTCATCAGTATCGTGGTGGGTGCGCAGGCAACCTCTATCTCGCCCTTTTCATCGGGCGGCAGCTTGGTTCTGGCGGCGTGTAGCAGCGAAGAAAAACGCCAGGCTCTGTTTCCGCAAATGTTATTTAAAGCCGCTCCCATTGGCTTTGCAGCAGCGCTGCTTTTTAACGTCGCTTTGACGTTTTTGTTCTGACCTTCTTGGCAACGTGTGCTTGCTCAACGTTGTGATTCTGGCCAGCCTCGTGCTGGCCTTTTTTTTAAATAACCTTCTTAGCATCCTTAATGCTTACTACAGCCTGAACGCCAAGTTCTTGTGTAACGTCTACACTGCTATCAGTAGGGGCACCTAAGACTTTGTTCGCAGAGGAAAAGCCGTAGGTGGGGCATTCAAGGACGTGAGGAAAGGATATGCAGTGGATAAAGGATCAGTCCGTCGCCATTAAAATTGTGCTGCTGGTTGGCATAGTGCTGATGATCACCATTATTATTTCGGCCTTCAGCATGGCGAAAATGGGCAAAATAGCACGGGACATCAAGGGTATCGCGCATGAAACTATTCCCCTGGTGCAGCTCACCAGCCACATTACTGTTAAGCAAATTCAAAGCGCGACCTTGCTGGAACAGTCCTACCGGGCGTTAAAGATCCCCACTACTGGCCAAGAAGACGATGTGCCGCAAATACTTAGCCGTTACAAAACCATGCTCACCGACTTTGACCGTAATATCGGTAATGCCGAGCAACTGTTAAAAACCGCCATTAACCACAGTTTGTCTGACCAGCTTGAAGGTAAAGAACAGCAGCTCTTTAGCCAATTACAGCTGATTGTTGAGCACCACGATGCATTTGAAAAAGACGCCTTCGCCTTTATCGACAAAATCAAAAGTGGGGTTGAGCCAGCGTCATTGAGATCGGAGGCAACGCTGCTTGAGCAGCGCCAGCAAGGCCTTAATAAAGAGCTGGTCGCTTATATTGATAAAATTCAAAGCATTGGCGAAGCGGTAGCAATGAATGCCGAGGCCGATGAGCGCCATGCGCTTTGGCAAAGCATTCTTCTCACCTCGATTGCTTTGTTGGTGGGCATTATTACCAGCGTGGTGATTAGCCGGCAAATTGTCACTTATGTGGCGAAGGCACGGGAAGTGGCAGAACAAATGGCCAGCGGTAACTTTGATGTGGATATTGAAGTGAACCGTAAAGACGAACTCGGCAAGTTATTGCTGTGCATGAACCAAATGGCTAATTCCTTAAGCCGTATGGTGTCTACCATCATGGGCCATTCTGGGCAGATGGCACAATCTGCCGACCACTTATCGCAAATGGCCCGCAAAAATCGCCAAGCGGTTAATCAGCAACAGCAAAATACCGAACAGGCCTCCAGTGCCATTCACCAAATGTCGGTAACCATTTCGCAAGTGGCGAAAAACGCCCAAGATACTCTGCACAGTTCCAATCAGGCCTCCGGCGCCATTCGCCAGGGCAGCCACACCATGGACAAAACCCAGCGGCTTTCAGAAGCGGCGGTGGCCAGCACCGACCAATCCCGGGAAATGATTGACGAGCTGCGCACCAGCACCGACAAAATCAAAGAGTTTATTAACATCGTTAATGGCATTGCCGAACAAACCAATCTGCTGGCACTGAATGCCGCCATTGAAGCGGCCAGGGCTGGCGAACAAGGCCGTGGCTTTGCGGTGGTGGCGGATGAAGTACGGGCGCTGGCGTCCCGTAGCCAGGATGCAACCAAGGAAATTCAGGAACTTATTGCCAATTTGGTAGGCAATGCCAGTAGCGCGGTGGATGTGATTTATCAAAGCAGCGAGAAAATCATGGAGACCTCTCGCCACATTAATCTGGCCAAGGATGAGCTTTCCAGCGGTTTTGAGGCACTGAACAACCTTAATGATGCCAATGCCTTGATGGCTACCGCCAGTGAACAGCAATCGGCTGCCGCCGACGAAATTAGCCGCAGTGTGGTGGACATTCGTGACGCTGGGCAAATTGTACTGGCCAGCACCACCGACACCGAAGCTGCCTGCGATGACCTAAACCGCCAGGCCCTGGAACTGAAAACCTTAATGAGCCAGTTTAAGGTGAAAGCCCGCCTTGGCTAGCGTGCCAGCCATTCAGGATGTTAACCCCGGTATTTAAGGAGGAATGTGGGTTAACATCCTTCATTATCCATTTGTTTTTAAAGTGATTTAAGGCTTCTGCTGATTAACTATGTCGCCCCTTTTAGCTTTGGTAGCGTGAATAGACAGCACTGGTGCCCGGCACCAGTTTCATCATGTCTGTTCACCCAGGAGCGACCATGTCTATTGATAGTCTTGCCCATCAGTTTATTACCACCCAAGACGGTACTCGCATTGCTTATAAGGATTGGGGCCAAGGCCAGCCTATTGTCTTTTCCCATGGCTGGCCTTTGGCCGGTGATGCCTGGGATGCGCAAATGCTGTTTTTTGGCCTCAACGGTTACCGGGTTATTGCCCATGACCGCCGCGGTCATGGCGCCTCATCCCAGCCTTGGGATGGCAACAACATGGACCAATATGCCGATGATCTAGCCGAGCTTATTGCCCATTTAGCGTTAAAAGACGTCATTTTGGTTGGCCATTCCACCGGCGGCGGTGAAATTGCCCATTATGTTGGCCGCCATGGCAGTAGCCGCGTGGCCAAAATGGTGCTGGTTGGCGCCGTGCCGCCGTTGATGCTGAAAACGCCGGCTAACCCCGCCGGTACGCCGCTGGATGTTTTTGACGGTATTCGCCAGGGCACCGCCAGTAACAGGGCCCAGTTCTTTATGGATTTAACGGTGCCTTTTTACGGCTTTAACCGCCAGGACGCTGAGATAAAAGAAGGCCTGCAGCGTTCTTTTTGGTTGATGGGAATGCAAGGCGGTATTAAAGGTGAGTACGACTGTATCCGCGAATTTTCAGAAGTGGACTATAGCGACGATCTTAAGGCCATTGATAAACCCACCTTGGTGATCCACGGTGATGATGACCAGATAGTGCCCATTGCCGCCTCGGCAGAGTTAACCGCAACCTTGGTAAAAGACGCCACCCTTAAAATTTATGAAGGTGGCAGTCACGGTTTGGCGCAGTTGGAACCTGACAAATTTAATAAGGACGTGCTGGCATTTATCCAGGCTTAAGGTTACCGGGCCGCCCTTATTTTTGCTGCCAGGGCGGCCAGGGTTTGGTCATCGGCGCGGTGGCTATCGTGAGACGATAAGTAACCTTCATAGCGCTCAAAAAAGGTGTCTTTCACCGCTTCAATCGCTTGAAACTTGGCATCGTTACCGGTGCCGTGCATAGGGAACAGTTTGCTGTGCAGGTGATCTACACCGTAGCCCTCAAAGAACATGCCGCAGCGCGCGACATCATCAAAGGCTTTATCCAACAGTCTTGCCACTTCTTTGGTGGCCAGCAGCAACGCCGTTAACACCTTGTCGTCTTGTGCAAAGGCATAACTGCCGTGATGCCCTTTCGGGATCACCACGGTAAAGCCAGGGGTGTTAGGAAAAATCGATAAAAATGCTAGGTGGCTTTCGTCTTCCCATACCTTATGGCAGGGCGCTTTACCGGCAACAATATCGCAAAAAATACAGCCCATTTTATGGCGTCTCCTTTACTGTTATTGCGAGCAATCGCCTAGTGCAAATGCGCCCGCATCTGCTTTTGCAAAAACGCCAGGTTATCTGCCTTACCGGCTTTTTTAGCGTACGCTGCGGCGTTATCTCCCAGGCTGTCTTTGGCGTTAATGTCGGCGCCGGCTTTTAACAGCTCGGCCAGCATGGCCACATCGCTGTGTTGGGCGGCGTGCATTAAGGGCGTGCGGTACCAATGGGTAATGGTGTTATCGCATTGGTACTCAATGTCATCCATATCCTGCATCTGGTAGCGGTGATTTACGTCGGCACCAGCGGCCAGTAACTGTGCCACTGCCGCCCTATTTTGATACTCAATGGCGTAAAAGAGCGGGGTTTTACCAAAGCTATTTTGCTGGTTGGGAGCAAAGCCCTTTGCTAACAGCATGGCCAGCAATTTGGGCTTGGTTACCGCTAATGACAAGGGCGATTCACCGCGGCCTTTGGTATTAACTTGCTCAATACTGGCCAGCAGTTGCTGAATAAGGGCCGGTTGTGGGCGGCTAACGAGCAGCCAGCGCAGGCTATTGCGTTTTTGCTGGTCGCGACTTTTGGCAAGGGCTTTTATAAAAGCGTTGCTGTTGCCGTTAATGGCATCCTCGGTGTGAGCAACCAACGGCTCTGGTTGCCAGCGGCCAGAATAGCTACCGGGAAAAGCACCATAGGCCGAGTCTGCGATAACCGCTAGGGCGTTACTGGCATAGGTGGCCGCAGTGCTGGCGTTCACGGCCGCTGTTTGCTGATACCAGGCTGCTAACTGGGGAAGCACAGTTTTTTTCATGTTTTCAAAGCGGTTATAAATGTCGCGGTTAAAGAGACTTTGGTAGCTCCACTGGCGAAAATACCGTTCCTTTAACTGGCTGTTGGCCGCAGACTTCACCGACTGCGGGTAATAACCGAGGCGGGCTAAGTCAAAGCTTTGGTAACGTGCTTGGGCGAAAACAATGGTGCCGGTACAGGCCTGTGGCAAAGCAAAGGGTTCCTGAATAAAGCCCGCTAGCGCTAAAAGGGGCTTGATAAAGGCAAGTGAGGCAAGGCTGTGCGGGCATTGGTAATCAATGCTGTTGGGTGAGGCAGAACCTGAGCCTAAATCCACGTTGCTTTTAAACACTAATGCCGGACTTTGGGCCATTTCCTGACAGCTTATCTGATGGTCACGGTAAGGGTCAGGCATGGTGCCTACGGCAAAATAGGCATAGTTATAGCGTTGCTGCTGCGACCAACTGCCGGATATTTGCACCGGCTTGCCGTCAATGGTTACCAGCAGCCCATCAAACTCTTCTTCGGTTTTTTGGCCGGTGGTGTGGAGCTTGACCTTGTCACCGCTTAGCTGGCCTTCAATCGCAATGGGCTTTTGGTATTTTTGGTAGGCGTAGTGGCCACTCAGCTGGCCATTGGCCGCTTTACTGAGGGTAATGGTGATGGGGGCGTTGGCCACTTGGCCGTTGCCATGGAAAAAGTCCTGAGCACTGGCCAAGCTGGATAGGCCAAACAGCGCTAACAGCAAGTAACGCATGGTGTATTCCCTTACCGCTTCAATGCGGGTGACTTTACCCTAAAGCCCCTGCACTTCACTATAAAAGAATAACAAAATCTAAGGGTTAAGTGCTTACCAGCGCATTGAAACCATAATGCCGCTGGTGCCCCATTTATCGAACCAAGGGCTGATGGCAACGGTGTCGGTAATGTTATGGGTAAAAAACCAGCCAGCGGCGGTACCGATGGCGGCACCTGCAATAACATCTTTCCAATAGTGGCGGTCTGCCTCTACCCGGCCTACCGCCGACAAGGTGGCCACCCCATAGGCCGGTATTCCCCACTGCCAGCCGTTACGAATGGTCAGCGTTGTTGCCGCCGCAAAGGCGGCACTGGCGTGGTTAGAAGGAAAGCTTTGGTTATCGCTGTGGTCGGGGCGCTCTTCGTGCACCAGCTGTTTGGTTACCACGCTGGTGGCGGCAGCGGCACCGATACTAAAGCCCGCTTGGTATAGCCCGTCCCAGTCTTCATTTACCGCTGGCACCAGTAATGCTGTAGCGATGAGACCATTGGTGCCGACATTACTGATGGTTTCCCATGTGTCAGAGCCTGCATGGGCTGCAAAGCTTGCCAGCACAAAGCCAGATGCAAGCAAGGTAGTTTTTATTGTCATGGATGCCAGCAAGTTTATCTTTATGAAAACAAAACATTATTGGCAAAAGATTAATTAATTCTTAACGCTTTGGGGTGGCGGGAAAGCCAGAGTGTGATCGGGTTTGCAAGTTAAAAAGACCGCTGCTCGCCATGGGGTAAAAGCGCAAAAAAACACCGGCCTGAATGCCGGTGTTTTCGCTTTAGCATTCGCTGAAAATGCGTGCCATTGGCCAACGAGATTTGGGGAGCTTTTTATTAAAGTCTTCCTCGCTGTGATAGCCCAGGGCAACAATAACCACGCTGGTGTAGCCTTTTGCATGTAACGCAAATTCTTCGTCAAGCGCCGCCGGGTCAAAACCTTCAATCGGTACCGCATCAATATCTAAGGTGGCGGCGCCAAGCAAAATGGTGCCGACATTGATATACACCTGCTTTTCCATCCAATGCTGGGCATCTTTGTAGACAAAGCGGTGCTGGTTAACGAAAAAGTTGCGGCCTTTTAAACCGCCTGCCTTGGCTTCTGGTGTGGCATAGCGGCCGTCTTGGTCTTCGGTTTCGGTCAGCTCATGAATGTAGTTTTCATCGATGCCGGTTTTGGCGCAGAACACCAATACATGGGATGCGTTCAAAACCTTCGCTTCGTTAAAGGCAAAACCGCCCTGGGTGGCCTTGGCAATGCGGGCTTTGCCTTCATCACTGCTGGCCAAGATAAAGTGCCAGGGTTGTGAGTTCACGCTGGAAGGGGAGAAGCGGGCCAGCTCTTTCAGTAGTGCTACTTTTTCTTCTGGAATTTTCTTTTCTGGATCAAAGGCTTTTGTTGAGTAGCGAGCCTTTGCGTAGTCGGTGATATTCATACTAAAACCTGTTTAAAGGTGGGGGATGGCAACACCCTACCGGTTTCACCGAGCCAGAAAAAGTGAGCTAGCCACTAAGCACTATCAAAAATATTTTGATAATCAGGCGTTGATTGCTGTTTTGTCGGTGGCTTTGTGCTGCATAGCCACCTGTTGTGCTAGCTGCGATACCGGCATCGGTTTGCCAAATAACCAACCTTGGCCGTAGTGCACGCCAAGTTTTTTTAGCGCTTGGCACTGGGCTTGGTTTTCAACGCCTTCGGCTACCACCCGCACCCCAAGCTGGCGGGCAATGCTGATGATGTGGGGAATAAGGGAAGAGCGAATGCTGTTTTCTTCCATATCCATAACAAAGCTGCGGTCGATTTTGATGAGGTCAGAATCGATTTTCATCAGTTGGCCCAAATTGGCATAACCGGTACCAAAGTCGTCAATGGCAATACCAAGGCCCATCTGCCGTAAATAGCGCAAATTGGCTTGGGCCTGGGCTTGGTCAATGTACTCGCTTTCGGTGATCTCCAACACCAGCATAAAACGGCTTTGGTTAAACAGCGGCAGGCGGGCAAGGGCTTTAATGGTGTCGGCGTCAATTAAGGTGTGGGGGAAGATATTAAAGCTGACCCGAAAACCTTTCGCTAATGCCGTTTCATTCTCCAGGGCCGGTAGCACCGTATTAAACATGGCCAGGGTAAAGTCGGGAGCCATGCCCAGCTCTCTAACCACCTCGATAAACTGATCCGGGGCCAGGCTGCCATATTGGTCGCGAAAACGGGCCAGTACTTCGGCGCCAATGATGTTGTCTGATTGCAGGTCAACAATGGGCTGTAGCTGCCAATAAAAAGCTTTGTTTTTAAGGCCCTGGCGGATTCGGTATGGCACCGACTTTTGGCGTTTTCTGATGATGTTAAGCGCCATTAGAGCCGCGGTGGCGGCAATAAGACTGACAATAAAGGCCACCATTAGCAAGGTGCTGTTACGGGCGATAACAGCGGCAAAGGGCTGGCGTACCACAATGCAGTAATTGGGGTAACGGCTGGAACAGTCACTAAACAAGGTGGCAGAGCTCAGCAAACTGTGTGGGTGTTGTACGCTCTGTTCAAACAGATGGGGATTGCCAGCCAGCGTCACCGGCGCCTTATTCGCCGCCGGCGTATACAGCAGTTGCCACTGATTTTGCTGGGTGAGGGTATTGGCCAGAATGGCTTTTAGTTCCAAGACAAAGTTGTAGTCGCCAATTTTGACTATCAGCGCATAGTGCGGCGTTTTGTGTTTAAAAAGAATAATGCGCGAATGTAGCCAGAAGGCACGGTGCTGGGCATCAACGTAATCAGGGGCCGCTATCTTAATCGGCTTACTTAATTCCCCGGTACTGGTGGCGCAGGCCAATTTATTATCAATAAAAAAGCCAATGTCTTTCATGTAGGAGGCATCAAACAGGGCCCGTTGCATATCGCGCAGGTTATTAATATCGCAACTGTCTCTGTGCAGGCTAATTAAACTGTCGGCGACGGCGTTGACCTCACTAAACACCTCGTCAAATTTGTCTAATGCCCTTTGCCCCGCTTGCTGATGTTCATGTCTTGCCCCGGCCAAAATAAAGAGGCAGAACAGGGTGAAAAACAGCAGTGCCGTTAATACTGCCAGCAGGGCTGATATTAGCGGAGCGGTAGGATTTAGCCTTAACCTCATGTCGACATCCTTGTGCTTCGCGCCTCACCAATGAAAGTGCCAGCTGCTGCCGACACTAAAACCACCATATCCTTTTAAATCCGGTCTGACCAGCGTGGTTGTAGGCATCCTGTTTCATTGAGCAGTTTTGTCTGCTTTTTTCGCGTTAAAGCGGTTTTTAGCTGCGGTAAAGCGTTATAAAAAAGGCCACCTTGCGGTGGCCTTTGCTTATGTTTTTTTACTGTTTGACGAGGGTGCGGGTGTCCTTTTTAAAAATGGCGTCAGCTTTACCGATGGCTTTTTCCATCGATGGGCTGGGCGCTGTGCTTGCCACCTTTGCTTGTTTCGCCTTGGGGTTTTGCACCAATTTGCTGAGGCTAAAGGCGTTCAGCATCGCCTGGGCCTGGCCTGCAGACAGCGCAAAGTATTGCGGCCGCAAAGACGATTTCAAGATGTAACCGCCTTTAGGCTCTTTAGCTAATTGGTAGCTAACGGTGCTGCCATCGGTGCGGGTTACCTTCAAGCTAAGCACCGGCTTATCAAGGCCATAGTCAGGCTTGGCTTTATCCCCCAGCTGCACGCCGGTGCGAAGATAGGCAATTTGGTTAATGGCGGTTTGGGCCGCGTCTTTATTCACCACATCACCTTTGGGCATTGGGCTTAGCTGCCAGTTAAAGACCTTGGTCATCGAAGCATCCGACCCTTTCGGCGCTGTTACTTGATGCTGGGTTAAGGTCAGTTTACCGGTACTGATGCTGGCGATTTTATCGCCGTCGATACTCAGTAAACGGTGGTTTTGCCAATGGGATTTATCCACCGCTAACTGGTAGCTGGGTAAATCAACCAGGTAGATATTGGCTTGGCCTTTTAAGCGAACATGGGCCTGGTGCATGGAGGCTGAGGTGCCCACAAACACCGTGGCCAATATGTTGTTGCCGTGCTTGAGTACCAGCTTTTTCTCAAAGTCGTTGGCGGCCACTTTAAAGCGTTTGGCGGCGTCATTATTGTCGGCCACCGCGCCGGTGTGGTTAAGGGCCAACAGATTATTGAGCAGGTTATGTACCTGGTTGTTATCGGCCGGGAAGTTATTACTGCCCGGCAGTAACCAATCGCTGCCTTTTTTAGCCAGGGTTACCGATTTTTGTGGGTTGCTAAGCACAATCTCGGTGACATCAGCAGGCTTTAAGGCCAAAAGCGTTTTACTGGCTTCACCGGCCTGTAGCCCTTTGTGGCCCAAGTTGAGGCCCAGCGCCAGCAGCAATTGCACTACCAGCAGGGCGCTTAATACATAAAGAGGTTTGCGCATCACTGTTACACCTTTGCCAAAATCTGTTGATAACGAAGTTGGTCACGGCGGCGGCTTTGACGGCGCCACAGCCACACCAACAACAGGCCAATTACCACCAAGCCATAGTTCAGGTATTCCCAAAACTCCTGCTGCTTAACCGGCATGCCGTCGAGGGTGCGAGCCAGGTGGGTTCGGCCCCGCAGTGACAGCAATGCTGGGTCTTCCAAAGACCAGTCGATGCTGTTTTGCACAAAGTCAAAAGGCTTGGTGTAAAGGGTGTTAATGCCTTGAGAGATAAGCTGCACTGCGGTGTCGCTGGCAAAACCATTACTGGCCACCACTATCAGCCTTGCCGAATCCGGCGAATGGTTGATAACGCCACCAATGCCTGGTTGCTGCGCGGCTTTAGGATTTTTGCCCTTGGCCGTTTCGGCGGCTTTGGCATCGTCGTTGGCGGTTAACGGTGAGTCTTTACCTTTAAAGAACGAGGTAAAGCGGCCCGTTTCAGCCACCGCCAGGGTTCTTGGTTTGGGGGTGCCATCAATACGAAAACCGGTATTGGGGTTTTCCCGAAAGTTGGGGATCATATTAAGGCTGGTTGAGGTCCAACTGCCGGAGGAGCTTTTTAGCAGTTCACTGACCTGACGGCCCTTGGTTTTACTGTTATCAAGGTCAATGGGCGACGCCCAGTTCAGGGTTAGCTGATTTAGCGAAGCGGTAACCGGGTTGTGCTCGGCAAGACCCTTGGCACGTAGATCGGGGAAATACGGGTAGGGCAACATTTGCATCTGCCGAAGCATCACACCGCCTACATTGCGCTCTGTGGGTAAGGGCAGGGCGGCATTTTGTGGGTCCAGCACCATATTGTGTTCAATCTTAATGCCTTGGCTGGCAAGCCAGGCTTCAAGACCGCTGGTGTTGGGGTGGGCCGTTAAGGTGCGGCTGATATCCACCTGATAAGGGGATGTGGCCACCATCACCGAACCGCCGCGCATCAGGAACTGGTCTATGGCAAAAACGGCTTTGTTGTCCAAGTGCGCTGGTGCCATCACCAACAAGAAGTCGGCATTTTGTGGCACCTGGCCACTGGCCAGATTGGCGTTTTCCACTTGCATGTTTTTGCTTAGCACTTGGCGCAGCTCGTTATAGCTGTTGCCGCCTCGCTGCATGTAGCCATGCTCGGGGGCTGCCAACGCTACCGTTTTCATAAAGCCCGGAGCCAGGCGTTGTAGTGCCGAGGTTATGGACTTTTTAAGGGCCGCTTCCCCCAGCTTGTGGGGCAGTGGCACCTGTACGGTGTTGTCGCCGCTTTGCAGTGTCATGTAAAACCAAAATGGCCGGCGGCGGGTTAGGCCCATGACTTGTGGCGTAAAGCCGAACTGTTTGTGCAGTTGCTCCGCCAGTTTGCCGCCATCGGCCTCTGGGTTTTGGAAGTCGGCGCTGAGTTTGCCCGCGGCGCTTTCCTTGAGGTCTTGAAGCACCTTGTCCAGCTGGTGGCGCAATGCCTGCATTTGTGGCGGCAAGGTGCTGTTAGCCGAAATATAGCCATGGAAGGTCACCGGGCCTTTAATGGCCGCAAAGGGACTACCGCCGTTTTGCCACTTGTTCATGACCCGGCGAATGGCGCTGGTAATGGCATATTCGGGGTTTTTCAGCGCCACATCGATATGGTCGCCACGGCCTTTGACTTCAATGAGGTCCTTGTAACCCAGCACTTTGTACTGGTCGCCATAAGACACCACGATATTAAAGTAAGAGCTCATTACCCCTGCCGAATATTTGCTGGCAGTTTCAAAGGATATGGGTTGAATACCGTAGCGAGACGCGGCCTGTTGGGCGGCTTTTTGGTCTTTTTGCGGGTCGACAAACTCCACCCGGACTTTGTTGTTGGAATCTTCGGCGTATTCGGCCAGCAGATCTTTGATTTGCGGCACCAAGGGTTCCAGCAATGGGTGGGTTTTTGAGGAAAAATAACCGCGAATGACCAAGGGTTGCTGCAAGCGGTTGAGGTAATGCTTGGACGCGGCCGACAAGGTGTATTGCTGGCCCTGGGTCATGTCGATGCGGGCCCAGCTAATGGGGGCCAGCCACAGGTTGGCGGCGATAAGGTTAACAACCACCAGCGCCGTTAGCCTGCGCCAGCCTTGGTGCACCTTGGTACTGGGGTTTCCTGCCCAGCGCAGCCGTTGCAGGCGCAATAAGTTAAGGGCCAGGAATATGCCCACCAGCGACAGGTAGTAGTACAGATCGCGCAGATCAAGCACGCCGCGGGTAATAGAGTCAAAGCGTGAACCGGTGCCAATATCGCGCAGCACATCGCCAGTTTCATAACCAAAAAGATTGGTTAAGCCGGGGCTACCAATCAGGTAAAACACACCGCACAGCAGCACCGTTAAAATCAGCGCCACAATGGCGTTGTCGGTGCGTGAGCTCATATAAAGGCCAATGGCGATATAGGCGGCAGCCAAGAACAAGGAGGCCACATAGCCGCCGATAACCGGGCCCCAATCCAGCGGCCCGATAAAAGACACTGTTATGGGCAGTGGCAGTGTCAGCAGCAACGCCAGCGCCACCAGCCCCAGCACAGCCAGGAACTTGCCGAAAATAAGATGTAAAGGTTTTACCGGGCTGGTCAGTAACGATTCTAAGGTGCCGGCGCGCTGCTCTTCTGACCAGCTGCGCATGGTGAGGGCGGCAACCAAAAAAATCATCAATACCGGCATCCATTTAAATAGCGGCCTGACATCGGCGATATTGCGGGCAAAGAAGCCTTCAACCCAAAACACCACAAACAGGCAGACCGCCAAAAAGGCCCCTAAAAACAAAAAGGCCGCCGGGGATGCAAAAAATCCACGAAATTCCTTACGGGCTATTTGCCATTGCTCAGCCATTGGCAACCTCCCCATTCACTTCGGCAAAAACCGTTTCTAAATCGCGGCGCAGGGGCTGCAAGGCATAAAGCTGGTGCCCGGCTGTAACCAGGGCCGAGGCCACTTTCGGGGCGGTGTCGGCAGGGGTGTCCAGCCGATACTGGTAGTGGCCGTTACTGAGCTCTGTTCGTTCCAGCACCGTTAGCGCGGGCAAAGCGGTTAGGGTTTGCTCGGCATGGCTGTCGAGCTCAACCATTAAGCCTTTGGCCTGTTGCAGGGCGTCGAGCCGTGAATCCACGACCAGCTGGCCACGGCGCATAATGAGCACCCGTTCACACACTGCCTGGACTTCTTGCATGATGTGCGTGGACACAATCACGGTAGCGGTTTCGGCCAGCTCGGCAATAAGGTGCCGCATGTGCTGAATTTGTGTTGGATCAAGGCCGTTGGTGGGCTCATCAAGGATGATAATGTCAGGGTTATGCAAGAGCGCTTGGGCTACCCCAACCCGCTGGCGATAACCTCGTGACAGTGTCTGAATTGAGGCTACGGCCTTTTCTTTCAGGGCGGTGCGGCGGATCGCCGAAGCCACCGCATCCGCCCGTTCATGTTCCGGCACACCGTGCAGGCCCGCCTGGTAAACAAGGTAATCAATAACGCGCATCTCAGGCCATACCGGGCAGTTCTCTGGCAGGTAGCCGATGCGTTTTTGAATGGCGCGGGTATCTTGGCCGATGCTTAAGTTGTCGACATCAATACTGCCAGCAGTTGGCTCAAGAAAGCCGGTGATCATTTTCATGATGGTGGTTTTACCGGCGCCGTTGTGGCCGAGTAATCCCACCACTTCACCGCGTGGAATGTGGAAGCTGACGTTATCCACCGCCGTTAGCTCGCCATATCGGCGAGTCAGGTTTTCAACCTGGATCATGGTGTTCTCCGAAATTTAAATGCAAAACGCCACTGACTGCGATGCCAAATAGCAGCCATTCGAAAAATGGAAAAAGGAAATGCTTAACGCGTGTCGAAAATAACCGCGTTCGCTTGGCGCATAAGTCGGCGTATTAAGTAGTGCAATGCTAAGGCAACATTTTTATTTAGCGTGCCTAGTATCATCGTTCACTCCCTCTACAGCTGAGTCTCGGATGTGGTTGGTTATTACCGAAAATTGCAGACTGGGTACGTTATAAAAAGTTCCGGACTTTCTAATGTGCTTTAAATGGATGCAACGCTGAAGGGGCGGAATTCCGGTTTGTGCTACCGGTGTAATATGGCGGTTATTAATTAAGTTGTTGATATTTAATGGTTTGGTTTTATTGCTGTTGGTTAAGGCCTGGAAAGGCTCTTGGCATTATTGATTGTTAGTGTTTACTATCATTTTTAGTTATTAAATTTAGTGTTTAATGTTTTCGTGCTAATAAAGTGCACGGTGTTTTAACGAAAATTTCAAGCACTGTTCTATCTACTTTTAATAACTGTTTTTTTTAATATCACAAGGCAGTGAAATTTTTAATGTTACTGAGTGATAATTAAATTCAAGGCGATATTTTCTCCGGCGTTTTATCTCGCGCTGCTGCTAGTAATAAAACCTGCCTGCAAGTACCGAAAAATCACATTTTTAATAAAATGTATTAGCTGTTACCCTTTTGTTTATTGCGCGGCTTTATCACGCGGCAAGATTATCTACGACTTTAGTATAATTCATATATATCAATCGCTTCTGTGCGGGTCGCTTTTTCAAAAAGATGTTATCTTTTTCCCGTTTGGGGGCGGTTAACGTTTAAGTTCTTTTTACGTTAGTCGTTATAGGGAAAGCAGCTTGCGCTAAAAAATAGAGGCATAAAATGAGCAACCTGACCCGATGGATGGATAACTTATCGGTAGCAGCCAAATTGGGCTGCGGGTTTGGTGTCGTACTCGTATTGACCTTAATTGTGACTGTTGCCGGTACCCTCGGTTTGAACTCGGTACTGGCTCGCAGTGACAAAGTGGCTATCGGGGGCGACATAAACAATATGACCTTGAAAGCCGAGATCTTTCGCCGCGATTACCTGATAAGCGGCGACGCATCTTTCGCCACCGAGTTCGAAACCACCGTAAAAGCGCTTAGGGCATTAGTGAGCGATAAGCTCTCGCTGTTTGTGACTGCCAATGACATTCAGCGCCTGAAGAAAATTCAATCTATTACTGGCCAATACCAGCAAGACTTTTCCCGCTTTGTCGACCTTTCCAACAACAAAGCCGAGATCCGCAAAAGCTGGGTTAAAATTGGTAATGTCATGGTTGGGAAAGTCACCCAACTGAATGACAGCTTGGGCCAAATGGCACAAGTCATGGCCGATGAAGCCGTGGTTAATAACGCCCTAATCGCTTCAAACATCAACCAGCAAGTGGCGATGCTGCGCTATTACATGCGCGGTTACATTGTTGATGGCAGCGCCAAAAACCTTGATGCCGCCAACAAAACCATGGCCGGTATCCAAAAGTTGGCCGACAGCCTCAATATCGGTGGTGGCGACAAAGACACCCTTAGCGAAGCCCTTAAAGCCCTGGCGGGTTATCGCGACCACGTGCAAAAGCTCAATAGCGTGGTGGATTCCATGGAGCAGCTAAATAGCAGCATGACCGATGAGGCCAAAGCCTTGACCGCGCAGGTGAATGACTTAATGGCCGGGCAGTCGCGCAAACAGGAAGCCGACGGCGAGAGTTCTATTGGCTTGCTGCTGGGAGCCTCGGTATGCGCCATAGTGCTTGGCATTATTGCCGCCTTGGTGATTGCCCGGCAGATAGTGGTGCCGTTGCGGCGCACGGTAGCGGTAGCCAAAGTGATTGCTGATGGTGACTTGAGCACCGATATTCATAGCAACCGTAAAGACGAATTGGGCGAGCTGCTGGCGGCAATGTCACACATGAACAGCACCTTGCGCGATGTAATGGGCAAAATCTCCGGCAGTGTTGAGCAAATCGCCAGTTCATCAGAGCAGCTGTCAGCGGTGGCTGAGCAAAACAGCGCTGGCATGCAGCGCCAGCGCGCCGAAACCGACCAAGTAGCAACCGCTATTAATCAAATGACCGCCACCGTGCAAGAAGTGGCGCGTAACGCCGAGCTGGCGGCTGTGGCGGCCAGCGAGGCCGACCACACCACCGCTGAGGGTGCCAAGGTGATTGAAAAAGCCGTCAATCAAATTGAAACCCTATCGGTTGAAATTGCCTCAACCGCCGAGGCGATGGAAAACCTAAAAGCCGACAGCGATAGCATCGGCACTGTGCTGGACGTCATTAAAGCGGTCGCCGAGCAAACTAACCTGTTGGCGCTAAACGCTGCCATTGAAGCGGCGCGGGCTGGTGAAGCTGGCCGTGGTTTCGCGGTGGTTGCCGATGAAGTAAGGGGCCTTGCCAAACGCACTCAGGAATCGACCGAAGAAATCGAAAGCCTTATTGCCAATTTGCAGCACGGCACCCAAGAATCGGTGCAGAAAATGGAGCGTAGCCGCTCGCTTACCGATGAGTCGGTTGCCTTGGCGCAGCAATCTGGCGGTGCGCTGACGGAAATAGCCAATGCGGTGTCGCGCATTCAAGACATGAACCACCAAATTGCAACGGCCGCCGAAGAGCAAAGCACCGTGGCAGAAGACATTAACCAAAGCGTGGTGCGGGTGCGGGAAATTGCCGAGCAAGCGGCGGAAGCCTCGGAGGAAACCGCTAACGCAACCGAGGGTCTGGCGAGCCTTGGCACCGAGCTACAAGGTTTGGTGGGGCGTTTCAAGGTGTAACGAAAAAGCCGCTCACAGAGCGGCTTTTTTAATGGTTAGGCGGTGCGGCCTCTGCGGTGCACCCCTTCGGCAATTTCTTCGACCATTTTACGGTTAAAGGCCGGAATATCGTCCGGGCTGCGGCTGGTTACCAAGCCCTGGTCCGTCACCACTTCCCGGTCTTCCCAGCGGGCACCGCTGTTTTTTAAATCGGTTTTAATGGCAGGATAAGAGGTTAAGGTGCGCCCTTGCAGGGCGCCGGTTTCCACCAGCAACTGCGGGCCATGGCAAATGGCCGCGACCGGTTTGCCGGTTTCAAAAAAGTGGGTGGCAAAACGTACCGCTCGCTCATCGCTGCGCAGGGTATCGGGGCTCATCACGCCACCGGGTACGACTAAGGCATCGTAGTCTTCGGCTTTGCCGTCATTAAGGCAGTAAGAGACCTCGAACTCATCCCCCCAATGGTCATGTTGCCAGCCTTTTACCTTGCCGGGCTCTGGGGCGATGACATTGATCTCAGCGCCCGCCTTTCTCAGCGCCTCAACCGGGGCGGTAAATTCAATTTGTTCAAAACCATCGGCGACCAGTACGGCGACTTTGCGATTGCTCAGGTTAGCCATTGTTCACTCCTGGGTTACTGCGAATGTAGTCAGACCGTCGCAAGGGCTGTGCCAATCTGTATTTTCTTTTTTTTCAGCAAGTTATTTTATTGGTGATGGCTAATTTATGGCGGTTTTACAGGGTGCAATAAAAATTTTGGATACTGGGTTTTTAACCAGTAAACTAATGGTGCCTTGATTTGGAGAGCTGCTTTGCCCCACGGTTTTTTATTGTCTCGCCATCACCGCGACCTGCGCGGCCAAACTGAAATTCATCTCTGGCTCAGCACCGCTGACGGCCCGGCCAAACTGGTGGTGGCAGGTGAACAGCCGGTATTGATGGTTGAAAGCCAGCATCAGCAAAAAGCGCAGCAGCTGTTGGGCGCTTTGTTGGCCGAAGCTAAAGCGCTGGGGTTTCAAACCTTTGGCCGTAAAAGCGTGGTGATGCTGTACTTTAAAACCCTCGAAGCCCACAAACAGGGCCAGGCACTACTGACCAGTAACGGCATCGAGGTACTGGAAGCCGATATTAAACTCTCAGACCGCTACCTGATGGAGCGATTTGCCCGGGGCGGCATTGCCTTTGACGGCGTATGTGAAGCCAAAGCGGGCTTTAATGAATGGCAGCAAGTGCGCATTAAAGGCGCCGATTATCAGCCGGCGCTGCGGGTGCTGAGCCTCGACCTAGAATGTTCGGCCAAGGGCGAGCTATTTTCGGCGGGGCTGTACGGCCATGGTGTGGCCAAGGTGATCATGGTCGGCAGCCCCGAAGCGGCAGAGGTTGATATCGACTGGGTGGCTAACGAGAAGGCCTTGCTACAACGGTTGGAAGCCGAGGTCACGGCGCTGGACCCGGACATTATCATTGGCTGGTCGATGGTGGCTTTTGATTTACGGCTGCTGGCCAAAAGGGCCGAGCGCCACGGCATGACACTGCGTCTTGGCCGCGGCGGCGAGGCGCTTTGGGCTCGTGAATCAACCGGTGACGGCCAGGCGTTTGCGTCGCTGCCGGGGCGAGTGGCCATCGACGGCATCGATGCCTTAAAAATTGCCACCTATAACTTTGACAGCTTTAGCCTGGAATTTGTCGCCCAGGCGCTGCTGGGCCGGGGTAAGAAAACCGACGATGTGGATAACCGCCTAGCCGAAATAGAGCATGACTTTCGGTTTAACAAACCCAAACTGGCGGCTTATAACTTGGAAGACTGCGTGCTGGTGTGGGATATCTTTGCCAAGACCCGCTTGCTTGATTTTCTGACGCTTCGCAGCCAGCTAACCGGCCTTGAACTCGACCGCGCCGGTGGCTCGGTTGCCGCCTTTACCAACCTTTATTTGCCTAAGCTGCATCGCGCCGGCTTTGTTGCCCCCAATTTGCCCTTGGGTGGCGGTTTGGCAAGCCCCGGCGGCTACGTGATGGAGTCAAAACCGGGGCTTTATAAAAACGTGCTGGTGCTGGATTTTAAAAGCCTTTACCCCAGCATTATCCGCACCTTCAAAATTGACCCTCTGGGGCTGATTGAAGGGTTAACCGAAGCCGATGCCATTCCAGGCTTTCGCGAGGCGAAATTTTCCCGCTACAAGCACTTTTTACCCGACATTATCACCGAGCTTTGGCAAGCCAGGGACGAGGCGAAAAGGCAAAAAGACGCGCCGCGCTCCCAGGCCATTAAAATTTTAATGAATTCCTTTTACGGCGTTCTTGGCTCCGGTGGCTGCCGTTTTTACGATACGCGCCTTGCCAGCTCTATTACCCTGCGCGGCCATAGCATCATGCAGCAAACCGCCAAATGGGTAGAAGAAAAAGGCCACCAAGTGATTTACGGCGACACCGACTCCACTTTTGTCTTGCTGGACCAAGCCCTGAGTGCCAGTGAGGCCGATGCCATTGGCCAGCAACTGGCGGCAGACATCAACCAGCGCTGGCAGCAAACCCTGCGTGATGACTTTAACCTTGAATGCCATTTAGAGCTGGAATATGAAACCCACTACCAGCGCTTTTTAATGCCCACTATCCGCGGCTCGGAAGCAGGCTCTAAAAAGCGTTATGCCGGCCTTAAAAGCAATGGTGAAATGGTGTTTAAAGGCCTTGAAACTGTGCGCACCGACTGGACGCCCCTTGCCAAGCAGTTTCAAACCGAGCTTTATCGGCTGGTGTTTGCAGATAAAAACCCCAGCGACTTTATTCGCCAGACGGTCGAAGACACCCTGGCCGGTAAGCGCGATAGCGACCTGGTTTATAAAAAGCGCTTACGGCGTAAGCTCGACCAGTACGTTAAGAATGTGCCGCCCCACGTGCGGGCCGCGCGCCTGGCTGACGAGCACAATAAAAAGGCGGGGAAAACCTTGAAATACCAGGGTAAGGGCAGCATCAGCTACCTTATCACCCTCAGCGGCCCTGAACCCTTGGAATACCAGCAAAGCCCCATCGACTACCAGCACTATATCGACCGGCAGCTGCAACCGGTGGCCGAAGCGATACTGCCCTTTATCAACCTGGAATTTGAGCAGCTGATTGGCGGCCAAATGGGGCTTTTTTAGCGCTAATAAGTGCGGATAAAAGTGATGTCGGGTTTAAAGCCTTGTAAGTGCTCTTTGAGCGCTTGCTGGTAGGCCGGGTCAAATTTTAGGGCAATTTCCTGGCCCTGGTGGTAGTGGCCGGGCAGGTAAAAGTAGCTTTTACCCAGCATCACCATGTCAATATCAGCAAGGGGTGCCCGCTTGTTGCCCACCCACAAATGTTCGCCGTCGACGCGCACATAACGCCTGGGGTCGGCGCGTTTGATACTCATCAGCAGTAGCGCAGCTGCCACGGCCGGCAGCACATCAAACAGGGTTAGGTCGCGGCCGCTGATAAGGTTCCAGGCTAAAAGTGCCAGGCATATCACCAGTAGCGGAAGCCAAATGCGTTGCCAGCGGTACTTCAAAAACGACTGAGTTGCCATTTCGTCTTCCTCCGGGGTTTAACGCGCAGTAAATCCTGGTGCCCAAAGCCTGACTGCAGCCGCCAATAAATCATTGCCGACAGCAACAGGTTATACACCGTTAGCCATAACGGCAGCCAGTGCTGCTGACTGCCGAAATACAAAAACAGCGTTAACGGCGGCATGAGCAGTAGCAGGGTTTTGGCATCACTTTGCCAGCGAGCAGAGCCGGAACCTTGTGCGGTCCAAAGCATGGTTAGCTGCACCAAGGTGTTCAAACTCAAGGTAAAAATGAGGGCAATGCTGGTGGCCATTAAAGGCATTGCCGCCAGGGCTGACCAAAGGCTAATTAACACCGTAATGATAAGGCTGCTGATCAACCAGTCGCGCTTGATGAGTGGCTTTATAAAAGCACTTAATTGTTCCCGGCCACCGGGCAAACGTAACCACAAGCAGCGTAACCGCAGCACCATGGAACGGCGTGGCCTATGGGCAAGCGGAAGTGAAGGCAACAAAAAAGCCAGCAGCGAATCTTTTACCAAGGCCTGCCAGCTGCCGGGTAACAGCAGTGATAGCATCGAAAGACACAAAAAGGGCAGCGAACAAAGCAGCAGGGTAAAAACCACAATGCTGCCGTTAAGGCTACTGCCTTCAGGTAACAGCAATTGGTAGCCGGGGCGGCCACGGCTCAGAAAAGATGGCAAGCTTAATGGCCGCTTTTTTATGGGGCATAAACGTTGCTGTGGCTGGGCGGCCAGCATCCATAGCCAAGCGGTAAGACTTAACACCAAAAGGACTAACCAATATTGCTGGGCGAAATGCTGCCAAAGCGATTGCGACATGGCATGAGGCAATTGATAGGCAAACACCAACAGCACGCTATAGCGGCTGCCATAGAGCCACTGGCTAAGCAGCAAGGTGGCTGTGACGGCGGCAAAGATGCCAGTCACCAAACCCGGGCTTTGGCTAAACGGCAATACGGCGAGTGCTGCCAGTACGGCGATGGCAAAAAGCGCCGCCAGTGCTTTTAAACGGCCAAAAGGCAGCAACATAAAGCGGCTTTTTTGTAAGAGCTGGCGGTACTGAAAGCCGGCAAATAGTACGGGAATGAAAAAAAGCAGCATCAAAGCCAGAGGGGCCAGCTTATCGGCACTGGCAAAATTCAGAGTTGATACTGCCCATAGTGCCAGCACCGGTAAGTACAACCAGCGCAGCCAAGGATAAGGGGCGAAATAAAGCACTAATAGCGCCATGAATCCTTTCATCTTAGCGAGCTCCTTGTGTGGTTAGGCGCAGCTTGCTGTTAAGCCAGTTTTGCTGGGCAAAGGCGTTTTTAAAAAGCTGCTGCCCAACGAGCAGATAAGCCAGTAGCAAGGCGGCTAGCAGAGCAAAATGCCGATGATAGTTACTGAAATACAGCAAGGTGACCACCGGCAGTAGTAGCCTCACTACCGCCGCCGACACACTGAGTGATCGCGGCAAACGGCTGGCGGTATTGATTGCTGCGCTGTGATACTGAAAGCCAAAGCCTGCCAGGCAAAATAACGCCGTGCTGGCGAGAAGTTGCTGCCATTGCTCTGGGTCGCCAGCGACCACAAGCAAAGTTGCCGCCATAAAGACGGCTGCAGTGACGGCAAAGCGCTGAATAAGGTGGCGGTTAAGCACTTGTAAGAGGGCATTGCGGTCGCCAGGGTTTTTTAACCACAGCCGGCGGCTGCGAGCGATGGTGGCCCTTCTAATAAAGGTCAGTAAGGTAAATTGCAGCACCAGCGCCTGTAACCAAAGGTGAGAATGGGGTTGGCGAACACTTAGCTGCAGCTGCGGCAAGTAAAAACCGAGCGGGATTAAGACCTGGGAAAAGACCCCGACTAACGGTGCCGGTTGACCGGTTAGTAAGGTGCCAGTGGCATTTAAATGGGCGTTTTTGGGAGCCGTGTTGACGCGGCTTTTCCCTATTGCGACAGTGCGCCGCTGGCCCTTTTTCCGGCTAGCCAATATCAGCGCACTCCAGGTGAGTATCAGTAGCGGCAGTGTTAGGTGCATCGGGGCAAGCCATTGCTGCAACAGTTGCAGGTTCGCTGCCGGTTGCATCCAAATAGGCGCGGCACATCCATAGGCAATGGCAGTGCCCAAGCGAAAGGTACAAAGCCATTGGTAACCGGCAAAAAACACCGAAAAGAACAGCCAGCTAGTGGTAAGGCTCAGCTGCGGTAAGGCCCAGCAGCAGGCTAGGGCGAGCACCAAAGCAATAATGCCAAGGGCGGCTATGGCGATGTGGCGGCCATGGGGCAATAACAGGTATTGATGGCTGCAGATAAAGCGGCGGTAGTTTATCGGTGCGCTAAAAAAGGGCAGAGCGGCAAAGATATACAGCGCCCACAGCGGCTGGCCAAGATGCCATTGCCAGTTAACTAGCGCCATCAGCAACCCGGCAGCACTGAGCCAGTAACCAAAGCGATACCCCGACCAGAACCGTATTGTGGTGGTAAGTAGCGCTTTCATTGGCAAAGCTCGATGAACAGATCTTCAAGGCCAAGATGTAAGGCGCCCGCACCGTTAAAACCGCGCACAATTTTGCTGCCATCAGCGTGCTCGCAAACCAGCTCTACACCGGCAATATCAGCTTTCGGGCCAACTTTTACGATACTGTCTTTAAGACTGTCGAGGGGTTCGTCCAGTAGCAGCTTTTTATCTTTTAACAGCCAAATCCGGCCGGCAATGCGCTCTACGTCAGAGACAATGTGCGTTGAAAACAGCACCGTGCAGTTAAGGTCGCTGATAAGCTCAATCAAGGTTTGCAAAAATTGCCGCCGGGCCAGCGGGTCAAGGCTGGCCACCGGTTCGTCAAGCAGCAACAGCGCTGGCTGATGGCCGATAGCCGCCAAAATCGACAGCTTCTGGCGCTGGCCCAGCGATAACTGCGATGCCCTTTTATTCAGCGGCACCTGCCAGCTGTTGGCTAAATCGGCTATCCATTCGCCATGCCAGTTGGCATAAAAGCTGGCGATAAGGTCAAGGTTTTGCTGGCCGGTGAGGGCGTCCAGTAACTCATCTTGCTGCGGTACAAAGCCGATACGGCTTTTGCAGTTGGCGCTCATGCGTTCGGCGCTTTCACCAAACACCAAGCTTTGGCCTTGGCTTGGCAGGGCAAAGCCAAGCAAGGTTTCAAGCAAGGTCGTTTTACCGGCACCATTGAGGCCCAAAAGGCCTATTACCTCTCCTGAATGCACTTCGGTGGTTAAGCTGTCCAATATTGTTTGGCGGCCAAAGGCCTGGCTTAGCTGCTCAAGTTTAATCACCTGACTTGTCATGGTACTGCTCCAATCCTTGTTTGAGGGCATCGACAATTTGCGCGTCACTGAGGCTTAGCTGACGGGCACTTTGCACCAATAACGCAATGGGCTCGGCCAACAGCTGCAATGGGTCTGTTAGCTGCGGCTGGCGGGCGACTGTCATCGGCTTACCGCGCTGGCGCGCCAGCAAGCCGTCTGCTTCCAATTGGCTGTAGGCCTTGGAAATGGTCATGGGGTTAATGGCGTGGCGCTGCGCTAACTCGCGCACCGACGGCAAGGTGTCGCCTGGGTTTAGCTGGCCACCGGCGATTAACCGTTTTATTTGCTCAACCAATTGCCGGTAAAGCGGGGTGCTGGCTGAGGTGTCAAAGGCAAACAATGGGATACTCCATATTTGTGTATCGCTACACTAATACACTTGGGGTAAAGGAACAATCAGCGATGATGAAAATGTGAGCTAGGTAAAAAGGACAAAAAAACACCGGGCTTAAGGGCCCGGTGTTTTAGGGGTTAGTGGTGGCCGTTGTCATGGTGGGAAGACTGGTGGCCATTGTCGAAATGATCAGGGCCGCCGCCGTGACCACCGCCGCCGCCATGGCCGCCGAACGGCGGGAATAACATACAACCACCCAGGCTGAAACTGGCCAGAATAACGATTGCTAAGGTTTTTAATTTCATACAGTTACCACGCTAAGACTGGGTCACAATAATAACAGTTGACCCTGAAAACCCGGTGAATACGAGCAACTTAACCGTTTTTTACGATGGAGTTTGCCTTCTTTACACACCGAACCGACTGATATTGAGCCGCTATGGCTGCCATCAAGAGTGATGCAGTGATAGCCAGTCAATGGCTTGCACGTCACCTTGTTTAGCAGCCTTTAGCACCCAATAATGGGCTTTAGTGCCGCTGGCGGGCAGCAGCATAGCTAATTCAAATTGGGCTTTGGCATAGCCTTGGCTGGCGGCTTTTTGATACCAGCTTTGGGCGGCAGTTAAGTCTTTTTTCACGCCTTTACCTAAGCGGTAGAGTTGCGCCAGGTCGAACTGGGACTGGGCGTCGCCCTGCTTGGCCGCCTGGGTATACCAGTAGGCGGCTTGGGGCAGATTTAAAGCGGTTTCATGGCCGCGTTCCATCAGCAGTGCTAACCGGCGCTGGGCGGCGAGTAGGCCTTGTTTGGCGGCCTTATGGTAATAGGAAACGGCAAGCTTGATATCTAAACGGGTGCCTAGCCCCAACTCATGTAAGTAGCCAATCACAAACTGGCCCATGGCATTGTTGGCATCGGCAGCGCGCTTTGCCCAAAATGCCGCCTGACTGTAATCGGGCACACCGCTGCCATGGGGTTTAAGAAGCTGCTGCGCTTTGGTGGCTTGCGCTTGGGGGGAGGCTTTTTCCAGGGCGCATTGTGCGTCTAGCCATTGCTGGTGTGTTGCCAAATAGGCTTTGGCATCATCGCTACCTTGTGTGGCTGCTTGCTCGAGTAACTGGCGGGCCTGACTAAATTGATAGTCGGCCAGGGCTTGTTGGTAGTTACTGGCAGTAATAGGAACTTGCTTATCTGCCGCGGTGGGGACGTGGGTGGCGCAGCCACTCAGTGCCAGGAGCGACACCAGGGCTAGCGAAGTGAACAGGTTGCAAGGCTTCATGGTTTTGACTTTTTTATTGGACCTTTCCAATAAAAACGACCCTGCTGCCAGCTTCCTTGAGGCCCGGTGAGTACTTACTTCTAACTTGATGTTTAGCCTAAAAAAACAGCGCCCGAAGGCGCCATTTTTTTATCGCATCTCGGCAATGCCTTGGGCCTTTAGGTAGTCGTCATAACTGCCCAGGTAGTCATTAATGCCGGTCGGCGTTACTTCAATGATGCGGGTGGCCAAAGAGCTGACAAACTGGCGGTCGTGGGAGACGAACAGCAAGGTGCCCTTGTAGTGCTCCAGCGCCAGGTTCAGGGCCTCGATGGACTCCATATCCATGTGGTTGGTGGGCTCATCCATCAGCAGAATGTTGGGTTTGTGCATCATCAGCTTGCCAATGAGCATCCGCCCTTGTTCACCACCGGACAGCACCTTGACCTTCTTTTTAATTTCGTTTTGGCTAAACAGCATGCGGCCAAGGGCTGCGCGCAAGGTTTGCTCGTCATCGCCCGGTTGTTGCCATTGTGCCATCCAGTCCATCAGGTTCATGTCCATGGCAAAATCGTCGGCATGGTCCTGGGCATAAAGGCCAATATTGGCGTTTTCTGACCATTTAATGCTGCCGTTTTTCGGCTCCATCATGCCGGCCAGCGTATTGAGCAGCGTTGATTTACCGACACCGTTAGCGCCGATAATGGCGATGCGCTCGCCCACTTCGACGTTGAGCTTAAAGCCGTTAAACAGCAGTTGGTCGTCGTAGCCTTGGGCCAGATCCGCTACTTCCAGAGCTTGGCGATAAAGCTGCTTTTCCTGCTCAAAGCGAATAAAGGGGCTTTGCCGCGAAGAGGGTTTAACTTCTTCGAGCTGGATTTTGTCAATTAGCTTGGCGCGGCTGGTGGCCTGCTTGGCCTTGGAGGCGTTAGCAGAGAAGCGGCTAACAAACTGCTGCAGTTCGGCAATTTGCGCTTTTTTCTTGGCGTTATCGGCCAAGAGGCGATCACGTACTTGGGTGGCAGCGGTCATGTATTCGTCGTAGTTGCCGGGATACAAGCGCAGCTCACCGTAATCCATGTCCGCCATGTGGGTGCACACTTCATTCAGAAAATGGCGGTCGTGGGAAATGATGATCATGGTGGAGTTGCGCTCTTGCAGCACCCCTTCAAGCCAGCGGATAGTATGGATGTCCAAGTTGTTGGTTGGTTCGTCCAGCAACATGACATCGGGGTTTGAAAACAGTACCTGCGCCAGCAAAACCCGCACTTTGAGGCCGGGGGCAACGGCGGCCATGGGGCCAAAGTGCTGTTCAAGGGGGATGCCCAAACCCAGCAGCAGTTCACCGGCGCGGGCTTCAGCGCTATAGCCGTCCATTTCGGCAAACTGCACTTCCAGATCGGCGACCTTCATGCCGTCTTCTTCGCTCATTTCCGGCAGGCTGTAGATGCGGTCGCGCTCGGACTTGATGGCCCAAAGCTCGGCATGGCCCATCACCACGGTGTCGACCACCGAATATTCCTCAAAGGCGAATTGATCCTGGCCTAATTTGGCCATGCGGGTATGGGGCTCTAAGGAGACGTTACCGGCGCTGGGTTCTAGCTCCCCGGTCAAAATTTTCATGAAGGTGGATTTACCACAGCCATTGGCACCGATCAGGCCATAGCGGTTGCCTTCACCAAACTTAACCGAGATGTTTTCGAAAAGCGGCTTGTCGCCGAACTGCATGGTGATATTGGCGGTGCTCAGCACTGTGATGTCCCCTTGGTTGATAAGGGGCGCCAGCCTACTGGCTTTGCGTATCAGGAGCAATGGCCTGTTGGAAATATCGCCATAAAAAAGGTGCCGAGCGGCACCTTTTTCAGCGGGTGGCTCTTAAGGTAAAGAGCCCTTCGTTGGTGACAGCTGCCCGCGCCGGGTTGTCTTCTTTTATTGGCAGTACGGTTTTGCATTCGGGGTAATGTTCACAAACCCAGAACGTCTTACCGGCGTGTTGGCCTTTGCTTACGGTGCGCTGGTGCATAACGGCGCCGCAAGTGGGGCAGGGTTGCTCTTGGCTTTCATGGCTACTGAGGTGCGGCACTATGATGTCAGCATCTTCTTTGCTGGCAACAAGTGACGGAATGCTGGCCTCTGTGGCATGCGGTGTTTCTGCTGGCGCCACGGTGGCCGGTTTTTTATCTTTACGCGGCGCCGCGGGCTCTGGCCGCCGGCCTTGCATGGCTTTTTCTATTTGGCCGCGAATGTCGATGGCTTGGGTGTTGCTGTCCAGTTTAACCAGCACCAGCGGCAGCAAAATGTCTTGGCAAATGCTGGCCAAGAACTTGTCGCGCTTGCGCCGGGCGCGGTTAGGCTTGCCTTCTGGCACCAATTCCAGCACCGCCATAACGGCGATGTCGTCCGGCCGACACAACACAAAATCGAGGCGCTTGGCGCAGATTTTTTCAAAGGCTTTTTTAAAGTCGCCGCCCTTAAAGCGGGGCTGCACGCCAATGACATCGGCCCAACGCACCTTGGCAAAGACGCGGTAATCACTGCCGCAAGCCTGGTCAAGCAGCTCCAGCAGCTGTAATTCGCGTTCATTTAACAGTGATTGGCGCTGGTAGGCATGCTTAAACCAATGCCGCCGCCAGAGGAAGAGAATAAAGGCCAGCAGCAGGAATACCGCGCCACCAATAATGAAGTAGTCGAGAAAGGGAAGTTCGTCGTTTAACTTAAGCATCAGGTTACACCACAGACAGTCCTTAGTGATGCTACAAGAGCCTGACTGTCAGTTTACTGATAGAAAACAACACCGACAGTCAGGCCGCGACGTTGTCGCGGCTAACAAAGCCCGGCACGAAATTTCTGCATCTGATCCAAAATCTGCAAGCGGATCCAATGGGGAAAATTTTGGGTTTGCACCAAGTAACGCTGGTTATCAGCGTAAATAAACCACGCCGGGGTGCGAATGCTGCCTACCGATTCAATGCGGGTTATGTCGGTGCGGGCTAACTGGATGCGACGACGACGATAGCGAATTTCCAGGTTGTCGTCATTGAAGGTCAGGCCATGAACCTTGGTGTCCATAAACCAGTTGAGCAGTAACACCGCTCCCAACACCGCTGCCAGTGACCATAACAAGCCGCGGCCGGTCATGTCTTCGATGTACTGAGTGCTATTGATGACGATAGCCGCAGCCACAATAATGACTGTTCCAACCGCTTGACCGTAAATCAATTTATCTGAGCCTTTAAAGGTGCGTATGGACATTGTCTTCTTCCCAGGTTGCCAAAAGGGCAACGTTTAAAAAATTCTCCGAGCATAGCGCCAGTGAATTTGTCCCTTGTTGGCGTTTGTGCCGGGTTCCTTGTTCTGGAACCGTCCTCAATCTATGCAAGCGGCACTTTATGAGGAGGTTCTTAAATTGGTCCCACAATGAAGTTCAAAAACTGAGCTGTCAATGGCCAAGCTTTTGTTTGCCAAAGGGGTTTTTCCTTATGTGGAAAAGGTCACGAACTTGTCAATCCAGTTCAAGATTAACGGAACTTCGGTTTTCACGAATTGATCCGCCGCAAATGCCTACATTTTTTTTCTTAACGTTGTGACCGTCGCCAAATCATAGCCGTGCTAGATAACGCTTTGATGAAGTGCGGCCTGAGCCGCGGCTGATAGCAGGTTTAAGGCCACTACCTAGGCTGTGCGAGGGACTTGAGGCAAGAAAAGCCCTTGGCGTTATGGCGTTGGGCATCAATAAACAGCATGTGGCGGCAGCCGGTGGTTTTAGTTGCGGGGTATTATTTATTTGATGGCATGCCGGCTTGACCAGCAATGCCGGCCCTTTTTCTTGCTGTCGTAAAGGGCGTCGTCGGCCATGGCCAGCAGCGGCTCTAGCCCCAATTGGTTACTCGATGCGACGCCAAGGCTGACACTGATGTTGACGCTCAGCAGCTCATCAATCACCACCGGTGAACCGGTTACCGCGTTTAATAGCCGCTGGGCTAGGCTTTCGGCTTCTGCTAAGGGGCAGGCGCCTAAAAACAGCACAAACTCGTCTCCGCCCAAGCGGATAACCAAGTCGTTCTCGCGCAGATTGTCGTTAAGGCGCTTAACCAGCTCCACCAGAACCACGTCGCCAGCATCATGGCCATATTGGTCGTTCACCGCTTTAAAAGCGTCTAAATCAACGGCAATAACCGTGCTTAATGCGCCATTTTGACTGCGGGCGACTACTTCTTCTGATAGCTGCTCGGTTAACAGTCGCCGGGTCCAGGCGCCGGTTAAAGAATCGGTCATGGCGCGGCGCTGGGCATCAGCCAGTTGGCCGGTGAGGGTGACCTTTTCCTGGGTCATGGCGCTAAGGCGAATTTCATTTTCTACCCAGGCCGCCAGGCTTTCCAGGGTTTCCATGTCCTCGTCATCAAACTGGCGCGGCTTTTTATCAATCAGGCACAGCGTTCCCAGTACCTGACCTTCAAAATAAATGGGGTAACCGGCGTAAAAGCGAATAAAGGGGGGGCCAATGACCAAGGGGTTGTCAAAAAAACGGGAGTCTTGGCTGGTGTCTTTAATCACCATGGGTGCCGCTCTTGCCACCACGTGGCCGCAAAAAGACGTTTGTCTGGGCAGTGCCAAATCGACCAAACCGCGGCGGGCCTTAAAGTGCTGCACATCGGCTGCGACTAACGAAATTAAGGTGACGGGAGTGCCAAAAAGCCGCGACGCTAATTTAACAATACGGTTTAAGCGGGGGTCATCAGTACCGTTAAGCAGGCCACTTCTTTCGAGGGATTCAAGGCGTTGAGTCTCATTAATGGGCACTGTTGGTGCCAGCATAGGCCACTCCCAAAAGCGATTATTTAGGTAGACAATAGTAGCTTGGGAAAGTGAGTGCCGGGTAATCCGCTTTCGGCCATACCCCAAACCAGCATCAGCAAGGGTAAGAATACCGCTAAATACCAAGCCGTGCCGACCATTAATCCCCAGCTGTCCATGGGTAATTGAGCACTGACTTTTTTCCTTTCGTCAAGCAAATCCCAAATGCCAAAGATAACCAATACTGCCAGCAGTGTAAGGCCAGCATACAGGCTCAGTAAAAAGCCGGCGCTTGAGCATACTAGTAAGCCGTAAAAGGCGGATTTTGACCGGCTTGACGCCACTGCCGCCTTGAGGACACGGCCGCCATCGAGGGGGTGAATTGGTAACAGGTTAAACAGATTTAAAAAGGCGCCTAAGGTGACGGTTGCGCCGAGCCAGGCGCTGCCTGTTAACTGGTAAGCGGCCCAGGCCAATAAGGTGCTGGCAAGGCCAAAGCTGGGGCCCGCCATGGCGACATAAAGCTCTTGCCACTGGGTTTTAAATTTTTCTGCCGGAACAGCGGCGCCGCCAACAAAAGGCACCAGATAAATGCCCTTAGTGGCAATGCCGAAGCGTTTCATGGCCAGCAGGTGGCCCCATTCGTGAATAACCAAAATGGCAATCAACACCAGCGCCAGTTTCCAGCTAAAAAGATAGCTATATGAAGCGAAACTGGCCCCCAACAGAGCGGCCTTAATGACGGTGGCGCTTTTGAGTAGTTTCAAACCTAAGGCCAGCCAACCCAAACCCTTGCCGTTACGGCTGCTTTGCTTCGGTGGTTTTTCGGGTTTGGGAAGGGGCTCGGCATCGGCGGGGTTGCCTTCAATCTCGCTTTCGCCGTTGGCAACGACCAGGCCATCGATGGTTAAGCGGTAGCTGGCAAGCTTGCGGTTCGGTTGCCAGTTGAGGTTGGCAGACCATTGTTTATTATCGACAGAAAAACGATGTTCCGAGTGTAATGATGAGGTACTGCATAAACTGACAGGGCTATCATTTACCGACAACTGCTCAATGCCCCGTAGCCGGGTCAGTGTCAGTGTGTAGCCTGAACAATAAATAGTTAACCGCATCGATTCATACTGTTGTTTAGATGAAAAACATGTTTACCTAAGGCTACGGAACACAAGGATTTTTGTCCCCGATAACGCACTAGCTTATGACTAAAAGCCGCACTGTCTTACTCGAACGCCGTTTTCGGAATGCGCCTTTGCGTATCACCTGCCTTTATGGTGCCTTGGCCCTTGGGTGGATTTGGGGCTCCGATTACGTTATTGACGCCTTCTTTGCCAATAACTTCTGGTTACAAAGCTATAAAGGCACTTTTTTTGTGCTACTGACCGGCTTTATTCTGTATCGCCTTATCTCGCGTTTCGCCAAACACCAGCTCAGTGCTTACCATCGCCAAGTAGTCTTAACGGAAAGTTATCAGAGTCTCTTTAATGAACATCCGATGTCTTTATGGCTGGTGGGCCAAAAAGGTGATGTTGTTCAATGTAATTCGCGTGCTGCAAATTTGTTTCCAAATGCTTCCTCGCTAGACCAAATATTTGTCCCACAGTTCCATGAACTTTTTTTGCAGGCCTTGGCCAATGGCGACTTGGACTCCCTTGCCCAGGAGATGTCGCTGGTAAATGGCATGACGGTCAAAGTCTTGGCCAGAAAGGTGCTCTTTAATGAGCGCGAGCAAGTGCTGGTGGCTGCCATGGATTTCTCGGGGGAGCGCCAGGCGTTAAAGAAGTTGGCGCAAAGCGAAAAGCTGATGCAGGCGCTGGTATCAAGGTTGCCGCAGGTGTTTTGGAGTTTCGATGTCGAGTCGGGGCACATTGATTACGTATCACCAGGCTACGCCAACCTGATTGGCCGCGACCCACTGGTACTGAAAGAAGACGCTAACGATTGGTTGAAAGCCATTGTCAGCCAGGACCGCGATAAAGTGCAGCGGGTGGTGACCAGCGGCCAGCGTTTGCGCGGTGAAACCGAACTGGAATTTCGGGTGCTCGACCATGAGGGCAATGAGCGCTGGATCCGCGACAACGCTTACCCGGTAACCGATGACGATGGTCGGGCGATGAAAATTGCCGGCATCATGACCGACATCACCGAAAGCCATACCCAAAAAAGCCGCATTTGGCATTTATCTCACCACGACCAGCTAACTGGGCTTGCTAACCGCGTGCTGCTTGAACAAAGCGTTGACCGTTGGCTGCGCCAGGGTAAAAGCGGCTTCTTGTGCTTGCTGGATTTAGACCGCTTTAAAAATATCAACGACACCTTGGGCCACCAGGCTGGCGATGAAGTCCTAGTGCAGCTTGCCCATCGCCTTCGCAGCCGTTTTGGCGACGAAATGCTCATCGCGCGCAGTGGTGGCGATGAATTCATTGTGGCAGCGCCGCGTAGTCTCGATGACGACGAACTTGAAGCGCTTATCGCTCATCTGCGCCAAGGGGTGGCTGAGCCCTTGGTGATTGGCAGTGAGCAGCATATTTTGACCCACAGCCTGGGGCTGGTGCGATTCCCCGAGCAAGGGCACAGTGCCGAGGGCTTACTGCGCCGAGCCGAAGTGGCCATGTATGCCGCCAAGCAAGCCGGGCGCGATAACTACCGCTTCTTTAGTACCGACTTGGCAGGCCCTAGCCTTGAGCGGATGCGCATGGAAAACCGGCTGCGTAGCGCCCTGGATAACAATGAGTTTTTACTGTTTTACCAACCTAAATTTAGCTTGGTAGCGCGGCAGATGACCGGCGTTGAGGCGCTTATTCGCTGGCGCCAAGACGGTAAGCTGGTGTCTCCCGCCGATTTTGTGCCGCTGCTGGAAGAAACCGGCCTTATCCGCTCGGTGGGCCGCTGGGTTGCCAGCGCCGCCATTGAGCAGTTGGCATTGTGGCAGCCGCGGTGGCCACACTTAAAAATGGCCATTAACGTCTCGGCAGCGCAGCTCGATGACCACGGCCTTGCTGACTTTATTGCCGATGAGTTGGCGCGTTTTGAGTTGCCCGGTGAGCGTTTGGAAGTGGAGCTGACCGAAGGGGCGCTACTGCGAGACCCAAAAGAAGCCATGTGTTTTATTGAGGCCATTAAAGAGCGTGGTATCCGCTTGGCGGTAGATGATTTTGGCACCGGTTATTCTAGCCTTTCACACCTTAAAGACTTTGCCCCAGATGTGCTGAAATTGGACAAAAGCTTTGTGCAGCCGATGGCTACCGATGTGCGTTCAACCAAGCTGGTTGCAGGGGTAGTTGCCTTGGCCCATGGGTTGGGGATTGAAGTGGTTGCCGAAGGGGTAGAGGACAAGGCGCCGCTGATGATGCTGAGCCAAATGCAGTGCGACATTATTCAAGGCTTTTATTTAGCAGAGCCGATGATGCCAGACGCCCTGGAACCTGCCCAGGGCGCCGAGCGCCTTAGTGCAGTTTTAAGCGAGGACGCACCCAGCCATTGAGCTTGTCAGCGATCATCAGGCCAATGGTGCGCATCACCCCAAACATCGCAAACTGGTGTTTACGATAGAGCGAAATGTACATCCACCGAGCCAGGTGTCCTTCCACAAACAAGGTGCCTTTTGCCAAGGATCCCATCAAACCGCCCACTGCGCTGTGTTCGGCCAGGGAGACCAAAGAGCCATAGTCTTGGTATTTAAACTCGTCTTTAAAGGTCTCGCCCTTAATGAGCGCCACCAACAGCTTATTCAAATAGGTGGCTTGTTGGTTGGCCGCTTGCGCCCGAGGTGGCGCCGCGCCGCAGCAATCGCCTAACGCATAAATGTGCTCGTCAGAGGTGCGTAGCTGGCTGTTGACTTCAAACTGGTTACGCCGCGACGTTTCAAGGCCCAGGGTGGTTAACCAGTCGGCGCCGCGAATACCGGCTGCCCAGACCATCAGGTCCGCTTCTATCTTTTCATCGCCGTCCAAAACAAAGGCGGTTTTGGTTGCTTCCACCACTTTGGCGCTGGTGCGTACCTTGACGTTGAGCTTGCCCAGCTCGCGAAGGGCTTTGTTGGCAATCTTTTCGTTCAGGGCCGGCAAAATGCGCGGGCCTGCTTCCAGCAAGGTCAGTTCCAGGCTGAGATTTTTGGCGCCATAGTGGCGAAAAACCCGCTCGGCGCTTCTTAGCTCAGCCGAGAGTTCAACACCGGTGGCACCGGCACCGACAATGGCCACCGACAGTTTGGCGGGTGTGGTACTTAAGGTTTGACCCTGTACCTTGGCCAACAGGTGGTCATGAAAAACGTTAGCTTGCTCAGGGCTATCGAGGAAGAAGGCGTGCTCGGCCACACCCTTGGTGCCAAAATCTGCGCTTTGGCTACCAACGGCGAGAACCAGGTAATCATATTGAATGTGTTGGCTACTGGAGAGGAATCGGCCTTTGCCATCGCGGCTGGGGGCCAGGGTGAGCTGTTTATTATCTTTGTCCAGCTCGGTTAAGTGGCCTTGCACGAATTGAAAGCGATTGAGTCTCGCCAGGTTTAAGTAATCCGCTCCACCCAGTTCAGGGTTGAAGGCACCGGTGGCAACTTCATGGAGCAGGGGTTTCCAGACATGTTGACGATGCTGGTCGATAAGAAGCACCTGCGCGAGCTGCTTCTTACCGAGGCTGCGTCCCAGCCGGCAAGCTAATTCGAGCCCACCAGCGCCGCCGCCTACAACAACGATACGCTTCATACATTTTCTCCTTGGGGTTGGCGCTAGATTAACATTGCGGCGAAGCCCCTACGAAATAAAAAAAATCAATAAGTTACCATGCAGTAAATAGCGTGAATTGTTGGTTAATTAGTCATTGTCAGCCTGGATTGTGGTTCGTTATTTAAGGTTGCTAAAAGCCAAAGTGTTGGGGACATTGATGAATAAACGGATGTTGTTTTTGGGGCTTTTAGTGCTAACGGGTTGCGATCAATCGCAAAACGTCACGGCTAAGGCACCGGAACCGGCAGATATGTCCGAAAGGCTGGCTACATATCGGGTAAAAGTGTTTAGCTGCATTGGTAATAATCTGGTGCTAGAAGCCCGCGCCGAGAGCGGAACTGTGTATATCGACAAGGTAGCCCATGCTGTTGAAGGCTCGCAACGCGGGGATGCAACGCTTTATCAAGGCAAAGATTTACGTTTGCAGGTAAAGGGCAAAGAGGCGGTTTTGCATCGGGGGATGCAAAATCAAGCCTGTAAATTGGATAGCAGTGCCACCCCTTGGGATGCGGCACGTATCAAAGGCGTCGGTTTTCGGGCGCTGGGCAGTGAACCCGGTTGGGTGCTGGAAATAACCAACACCGAGCTTGATTTAACCAGCAACTATGGCCAGTCACATATTCAAGCCAAGGCCCGCCTCCGCCAACAGGGCGACAAAACCCTGTATCAGAGTGCTGACTTTACGGCTATTTTGAGCCCCGGGCCCTGCACCGACAGCATGAGTGGTGAGCGTTTTGAAACCCGGGTGGAAATTAAAATGCCGGACGCGACCTTACAAGGCTGTGGCAACAGTTTGCCTGGCGGCTTTAGTCGGCCTGCCAAACCTTAATTGCCAAAATATGGATAGGTACCTTGGGGTGGTGAAAGGCCACTTTTTTATCACCGTAAGTTAGCCACTCTTCCTTCACCTGGCTGTTGGCAATAGCGTCCAGGGTCTCTTCACCTTGAGTAAGTTGGCCAAACACCGTGTAGTGGCCGTCAAGGTGCGATCTGACGGCATCGCAAATATAAAACTCGGTGCTGCCGCTGTTGGGGTCTTCATCGCGGGCCAGGCCCAGGGTGCCTTTTAAGTGTGGTTTACTGGAAAACTCAGCTGGCACCGTATCGTTTTTGGTCACAGGGTCGTTATCGTCGCCGGAGCCTGCTTGAATAACATGGCCTTTGACTACCCGATAAAAGGTTTTGCCATTATACCAACCGCTATTGGCCAGCTTTTGAAAATGAGCCACCGTTTTCGGGGCGACGTCGTCAAAGAGCTGAAAGGTCATGCTGCCTTTATCGGTGCTGATGGTGGCCATCAGGGTTTTGGCAAAAAGGGCAGGGCTGATGACGAGCAGGGCGAGAAACAATAAACGCATCTTCGGTTCCAGTTTAAAAGAACCTAAGATGCGCCTTGTTAAAAAAATGTGTCAAACGAGTGCGGGCAGTTTTGTGATTCATGCCAACAACTTAGCGGCTGCCTTTGACTTCAATAGTGCCGCTGTTAAGCGCCACCATGTCGGTGACTTGGACGCTGCGACTCATGCGTCTTAAAAATTGATAAGCCACGCGGTCATTACCTGCCGCTTTAGCAAAGCGGCCTACGGCTACGTCGTTGCATTTAAGGCTATTTGCCAGTTGGCGGTAACTAAAGCGGCTTTCCTGCACTGCCATCAGCATTTGGATTGGGGTCGCGGTCGCTGCCTTAATACAAAGCTGGGTTTCAGGGGTATTGTTAGCCGCAACGAATTGGCTGTTATCTGCTAAAGCGGCGGTACTGGTGAGGGCACCAGCCAGTAACACTAAGGGTAGGGCTTTCATTTGTTCTCTCCAGGTGAGCAAGGCGCTAAGGCCGGTTGCATGAAGTCTGAAGAGCATTGGCTAAAAATTCGCCTTTAAGTCTTGTCGGGATGTAACAGAAGATGACTGGCCTAAAGAAGCCTGTGGCGCTAAGGCCTTGAATTGACGAATGTGCCAGCAAAAGACGCGCTTTTGCTTGGCACACTTTTTTACAAGCCTTTAGCCGCTGATAAGGCTAAGGCTGCTGTCTGGCTGATCTTTTACCCGAAACTGGCTATCTGGCTCCAGGTCGTTATTGGCAACGGCCAGCAGCCGCAGCTGCCCTTCGGCAAACTGATAAGCGGCCACCACAATACCGCCGCGGCGGTAGTTTTCACCCAGTTTTAGCTCTATTTCATCACCGGCTTTGGGTGTAGTAGCGGCTTTACCGCCGAGTTGCCAGAGGGTCTTTTTGTTGCCGCCGCGAAAGTGCATGCGCGCGACCACTTCTTGGCCGATGTAGCAGCCCTTTTCAAAGCTGATGCCCCCTAAGGTGTCAATGTTCAGCTGCTGCGGAATGTATTCACCTTGCAGCGCGGCTGGCAACCAAGGGGTAGCGCTGACAACATCAAGCCCTTGCCAAGCAGCAGCTTGGTACCAGCTGCCATTTAGGGTGTTTACCAAGGTCGCCATGGCGTCAGGTGACAGGGCAACAATAAAGCGGTTATCGGCTGTTTTTAGCACCAAGCCATGGTCATTGCTGATAACGTGCAGGGCGTCTTTGGGCGTTTCAAGGCCTGCCGCATTTAGCGCCTTTTCAGCCTCATTGCCTGCCAGCCCTAACAGTAATAGCTCGTCGCTGGCATCGGTTAACGCCACTTTATTGAAAACGGCGAATTTGGCCATGCCGGGTAGCTGGGTGGCGATGGCATCACGTGCTTCAATCAGTAACACATCGCCTTGGTGGCGCAGCAGTGTAAAGAGCCCAAGCATTTTACCCTTGGGGTCGCACTGGGCAGCCAGGGTGGCCTGGTTGGGGGCCAACTGGGTCAAATCAGCGGTTATTTGACCTTGTAAGAATTTTTCGCTTTCTTCGCCACGTAAACGCACTAGGCCAAGCTCGGTAAGCGGCATCAGCGCCAAGGCTGGCACTGCCAATGGTAACGCCTCTGTTGGCAGCGGATTGAGGATGGATTGCCAGGATGACATCAAATACCTCCTTTGGTGATTGGCGACATCATACTGCATGCAGCCAATAGGCTGAATAGCGCGAAGAAAGCAGGTAAACTTGGCCGATAAAATTTGCCGGAGTATTGCGCAACATGACCGATCCGAAGAATAAAGCGCGCCTGAAATGGGCTTGTCGTCGTGGCATGCTGGAATTGGATGTGCTGTTCGAGCCCTTTGTTGAAGAAGCTTATGACGATTTAAGCGACAAAGAGAAAGCCACCTTCGAACGGTTGTTAACCCAGGACGACCCGGATCTGTTTGCTTGGGTAATGGGTCATCAACAGTGCCCCGATGCCGAAATGGCGGCTATGGTGCAGTTCATCCTTGACCGTGTCCACGCCCGTATCAAGTCATAACCTTTATCTTCGCCAATGGCGCTGGCGGCCCGTCCTGGAGCGCGGCGCGCTGTTGCTGGTGTTGCCCGCTCTGCTTTGGCTTGGCTGGCGCGCCCTTTGGTTATTGCTGCCCCTGTGGTGGGTAAAACTGCCCAAAGCCCCCCAACTTATTTGGTTGAATGAAGCAGGGGCGCTGCGCCTTGATGGCGAGGCTGTGTCTTGCCGCTGGGCAATGAAAAGCCCGCTGCTGGTGATGTTCCAGGCGGGCTCGTGTTGGTACTGGATTTACCGGCCGGAGCTCGGCGAGGCAGACTGGCGCCGCCTTAAACGTTGTCTGGGTGCAAAACCGTAGGTCCGGACTTTTCTAAAAGTTCCGGATAATCAAGGTTATAGTGCAGGCCACGTGACTCTTGCCGCGCCATGGCACAGCGCACAATAAGCTCGGCTACTTGCACCAGATTACGCAGCTCCAACAGGTTATTCGACACCCGGAAGTTGGCGTAGTAGTCATGAATTTCCTGCTTCAACAGTTCAATACGGTGCATGGCCCGTTCTAAACGTTTGTTGGTGCGCACTATGCCAACGTAGTCCCACATGAAAAGCCTGAGCTCATGCCAGTTATGGGCAATGACCACTTCTTCATCGGAATCACTTACCTTGGACTCGTCCCAAGCAGGGGCGGTGGGCACGCTGCTAAGTTGGCCCAGCTCGGTGTTGATTTTCTCAGCTGCGGCGGTGCCGAAGACCAAACATTCAAGTAACGAGTTTGACGCCATGCGGTTGGCGCCATGCAGGCCGGTATAGGCGACTTCGCCAATGGCATAAAGGCCGGGCACATCGGTTTGGCCCTGCATGTCGGTCACCACGCCGCCGCAGGTATAGTGTGCGGCCGGTACCACCGGTATCGCTTGCTTGGTCATATCAATACCAAGGCTCATCAGCTTTTCGTAAATGGTCGGGAAATGCTTGGTGATAAAGTCGCTGTCTTTATGGGAAATATCCAAATAAACACAGTCAGCGCCGAGCTTTTTCATCTCGTGGTCGATAGCGCGTGCCACCACGTCCCGCGGGGCCAGCTCGGCCATGTCATGATATTGCGGCATAAAACGGCTGCCGTCGGGGCGTTTTAAATGCGCGCCTTCACCGCGTAGCGCTTCGGTTATTAGGAAGTTCCTGGCTTGCGGGTGATAAAGGCAGGTGGGGTGAAACTGGTTAAATTCCAAGTTGGCGACCTTGCAGCCCGCCCGCCAGGCCATGGCAATACCATCGCCGGATGCAATATCCGGGTTCGAGGTATATTGATACACCTTAGATGCGCCGCCAGTGGCCAGTACCACCGCTTTCGCCCTAATGGTTTCTACCAGGCTTTTCTCGCGGTTCCAGACATAGGCGCCAAAGCAGCGCGGTGAGTTGAGGCCAAATTTGTGGCCGGTGAGCAAATCCACCGCATTGTGCGCTTCAAGAAGCTGAATGTTAGGATGGTGTCTTACCTGCTCGACCAGCGTCAGTTGCACCGCTTTACCGGTGGCATCGGCGGCATGAAGAATACGCCTGTGGCTGTGGCCCCCTTCGCGGGTGAGGTGAAAACGCGAGTTGTCGTCTTCTTCTTTATCGAAGGGTACCCCCAGGTCAATTAACCACTCCAGCGCTTCTTTGGCATGGGATGCGGTAAAATGCACGGCATTTTCTTCACATATTCCTGCACCAGCGACCAAAGTGTCATTAACATGGGATTCTATGGTGTCGGTTTCGTCAAACACCGCGGCGATGCCGCCTTGGGCGTAGAAGGTGGAGCCCTCTTTTAACGGGCCTTTGGCTAACACGGTGACCTGGGCGGTCTCTGCTAATTTCAGTGCCAGGGTTAAACCGGCGGCACCGGAACCGACAACCAGGACGTCACAAAGATGGTCAGTGTCTGTTCGCATACAGTATGATGGCGCTTAGGAAAAGACGGATGCGGCGCAGTATCCCTCTAACATCAAGCAAGAGTCAAAAAGTTAGGGATTAATTGAACTTCCCTTAAATTACCACGTCATACAGGTGGCGCTGGTACCGAGTCAGAACGCAAAAACTGAGAATAACATGTTGGGAGAACAGGCTCGGATGACTGAGCAGACCGTTGATAACGACCTGGCGTTGGTTGAGCGTGTACAACGTGGTGACAAACAGGCGTTCAACTTGCTCGTCGCCAAATACCAACACCGTTTAGCCAACTTGGTGGGGCGGTATGTAAAAAATCAGGGCGATGTACCTGATGTTGTGCAGGAAGCCTTTATTAAGGCCTATCGTGCCCTGCCTAATTTCCGCGGCGAAAGTGCCTTTTATACCTGGCTTTATCGTATCGCGGTCAATAGCGCCAAAAACTATTTAGTGGCGCAAGGCCGTCGTCCGCCGGCCAATGATGTGGACGCGGACGAAGCAGAATTCTATGACGGCGCTGATGCGCTGCGTGAAGTTGACAGCCCAGAACGAATGTTGCTGTCAGACGAAATAAAGAAAGTGGTGTTCGAAACCATTGAGTCCTTGCCGGACGATTTGCGTTCCGCCATCACGCTGCGGGAAATGGAAGGGCTCAGTTATGAGGAGATCGCCACTGTGATGGATTGCCCTGTGGGCACTGTCAGGTCGCGGATCTTCCGGGCTCGTGAAGCTATCGATAAACGGCTGCAACCGTTGCTCAGGCGTTAAGGGTAAAATACTTATGGCACAGCATCGTGACGAACTCTTCTCGGCTTTGGTGGATAACCAGCATGCGCTGGATGACGCCTGGCTGGAAGAACTCAAATCTGACCGCGACACCGCCGAGCGTTGGCAACGCTATCACCTGATTGGTGATGTAATGCGCAGTGAAATGCCGGAGCAGATGTCGCTGGATATCACTGCCCGGGTTGCTGCTGCCCTGGACGACGAGCCGCAGCTGCTGGCCCCCAAGGCCACTGACAAGGCCAAACCCAAAGGCCTGCAAGGTTTCTGGCGTCCGGTTGCACAATTGGCCATAGCCGCGTCAGTGGCGCTGGTGGCCGTTGTGGGTGTGCAGCAATACGGCGCTAAGAGCGACGTACCGCAACCGTCTAACCCGGTGCTGTCTACCTTGCCTGCCATGGGCACTGCCGCCCCTGTTAGTTTGGAAGCCGGTCCGCCGAGTGGTCATGAAGGCCGCTTGATCCAGGCCGAGCAGCAGCGCCGCGTTAATGCCTACCTGCAAGACCACGCACAGCAGCTGCGTTTGCAGGATGATGAAAAGGCCAATGAGGATAGCGAGGCTAAACCGAAATGATGTTTCCCTGGCTGGTGCTGGCGGCAGTAACAACAGCGTCAGCACCGACTCAACAGGGGCCCAAAGCCCCTGTTAGCCAGCCGCAAAGCCAAGCCGTAGAGCAGTTACCCCAACCTTCTTCATCGCAAAGTGCTCAACAGAACCAAGCGCAAGCGATGGAGTGGCTTAAGGCGTTATCACACGCCCTGACTCACGAAGATTACGTGCTTTCTCTGGTTAAAGTGCAGGAAGGGCGGGTACAGCCGTTTCGTTATGAGCACGGCGTGGTCGACGGCAAAGAAATTGAACACCTAGTCTTTTTAAATGGCCCGCCCCGTGAAGTGGTGCGAAAAGGCAATGTGGTTACCTTACTGGATATGGACCACACGCCGTTTTCATACCGTGCCGATACCATTCGCGGCCCCATTCCCGATGCCCTGCTAAGCCCCCCGGCCGACTTGGCTGATCACTACGATCTGGTGTTGGCAGGGGTGTCCCGTATTGCCGGCCACCCGGCGCAGCTATTGCGTATTGTGCCTAAAGACCAATATCGCCATGGCTTTTGGATCTGGATAGACAGAGACAGCCACTTGCCACTGCGGGTTGACCGTGTTGCCCAAGACGCAGAGGTAATTGAGCAGCTGATGGTGGTGGATGTTGACCAGCTTGATAAACCTTCAGCCCACATTGAGCGGGTTGCCAAGGCGAAATTCCCGGCGCCTTCCACCCTAACCAACCAGGGTGCGCCAGAAAAGCTGGGCAAAGTCACCTGGCTGCCACCGGGCTTTCGGCCGGTAGTGGCCAACTATCACCGCTTAGCGCAGCTCGGTGAGGGCGTTGATTACTGGCTGTACTCCGACGGTTTGGCCGAAATTGCGGTTTACATTAACCCCAGCGCACCGCGCCAGGATTTAACCATCCACCAAAATGGCTTTTTTAATTTGGTGGGTATTAACCATGGTGGCACCGAAGTGATGGTGGTGGGCACAGTGCCTTCCGCTGCCCTTGAACGGGTTGCCAGCCAAGTGACACTGCAGGGGCACCCATGATTGAGCGCGACGTGCAGGTGGTGGCGGTGAAAGGCCGCCACATCAAGGTTGAGTTTCAACGCCAATCCAGCTGCGACAGTTGCTCGAATAACGAAAGCTGTGGCAGTGGCCAGTTGTCTAAATCCTTTAATCGTCGCCTGGACGTGCTGGACATGCAGTGCGACCAGGCGGTTGCGGTGGGTGATTTTGTGCGGGTTGGTATTAGCGAGCAAAGCCTGCTGCGCGGCACTTTGGTGTTATACCTGCTGCCACTGCTGTGCCTGATTGTTGCCGCGGTTATCGCCAGCCAGCTCACGCAGCTTTTGGCGTTGGCAGAGCTGTGGATTTTACCGGCGATGGTGGCCGGTGGTTACGGCGGCTTTAAGTGGGCCGGACACCTTGCCGCACAGGTGGTAGAAGAGCCACAACTGATTAAGGTACTGAGCCGCGAGAAAGACAGAATGGAACTGGCGGTGTTGGGCGGATGATTTGCCTCTCGCTTTAGCGTAAAATCGGCGCATTTGCGACCCAGCATCGATTTGGACCCATCCTAGCCTCATGAAGCATATTCGTAATTTCTCCATCATCGCCCACATTGACCACGGCAAATCCACCTTGTCTGACCGCTTGATCCAAGTGTGCGGTGGCCTCACTGATCGCGAGATGCAGCAGCAGGTTCTGGACTCGATGGACTTGGAACGCGAGCGCGGCATTACCATCAAGGCCCAGAGCGTTACCCTTAACTACACCGCCAATGACGGCGAAACCTACCAGCTGAATTTCATCGACACCCCCGGCCACGTCGACTTTTCCTATGAAGTGTCCCGCTCTTTGGCGGCCTGTGAAGGGGCGCTGTTGGTGGTGGATGCTGGTCAAGGCGTAGAAGCCCAGACCCTGGCTAACTGCTACACCGCGCTGGATATGAATTTGGAAGTGGTGCCGGTTCTTAACAAGATTGACCTGCCCCAGGCCGACCCTGAACGGGTTGCCACCGAAATTGAAGATATTGTCGGTATTGAAGCCATCGACGCTGTGCGTTGTTCTGCCAAAACCGGTATCGGTGTCGACGAAGTACTGGAACGTATCGTTCAAGCCATTCCTGCCCCTGAAGGTAACCCCGATGCGCCGCCGCAGGCGCTGATCATCGATTCCTGGTTCGACCCCTACCAAGGGGTAGTGTCTTTGGTGCGTATCAAACACGGCTCCCTTAAAAAGGGCGACAAAATTAAGGTGATGAGTACCGGCCAAAGCTGGGATATCGACCGTATCGGTATCTTCACCCCTAAACAAAAAGACACCAATGGCCTGCAATGCGGCGAAGTGGGTTGGGTGGTTTGCGGCATTAAAGACATTTTGGGTGCGCCGGTGGGCGATACCCTGACCTTGGCCAAGAATGGCGCCGACAAGCCACTGCCAGGTTTTAAACGGGTGAAGCCGCAGGTTTATGCCGGTTTGTTCCCGGTCAGCTCCGACGATTACGAGTCGTTCCGCGACGCGCTTGGTAAATTGTCGTTAAACGATGCTTCGCTCTTTTACGAGCCAGAAACCTCCACTGCGCTGGGTTTTGGTTTCCGTTTGGGTTTCCTTGGCATGCTGCACATGGAAATTATCCAAGAGCGTTTGGAGCGTGAATACGACCTGGACCTTATCACCACGGCGCCCACGGTAATCTACGAAGTGGTTAAAACCGACGGTGAAACCATTCAGGTTGATAACCCTTCGGCGCTGCCGCCTATCCAGAATATCGAAGAAATTCGTGAGCCTATCGTTGAGGCGCACATTCTGGTACCGCAAGAATACCTGGGTAACGTTATTACCCTGTGTGTGGAAAAGCGCGGCATGCAAACCAACATGGTCTACCACGGTAACCAAGTGGCACTGACCTATGAATTGCCGATGGCCGAAGTGGTGCTGGATTTCTTTGACCGCCTTAAGTCCACCAGCCGCGGTTACGCGTCCTTGGATTACAACTTCAAGCGTTTTGAAAGCGCTGACATGGTGCGTTTGGACATGATGATCAACGGTGACAGAGTAGACGCTCTGGCCATTATCACCCACAAGGAAAATGCCCAATACCGGGGCCGTGAACTGGTTGAGAAAATGAAAGAACTCATTCCTCGCCAGATGTTTGATATCGCCATTCAGGCCGCCATTGGTAACCATGTCATTGCCCGCTCTACCGTTAAGGCAATGCGTAAAGATGTAACCGCAAAATGCTACGGCGGTGACGTTTCCCGTAAGAAAAAACTCCTTCAGAAACAGAAGGAAGGTAAAAAGCGGATGAAGCAACTGGGTAACGTAGAAGTGCCCCAGGAAGCCTTCCTCGCCATTTTGAAAGTGGGTAAATAAGGACAATACATGGCGCAGTACTTCTCCATTTTATTGGTAGTGATCACCTTGGGTACCGGCTTGGTTTGGGCCCTCGATAAATTTTTGTGGGCGCCGAAACGGCGGGCAGCACTGGCCAAGGCTGAACAGTCGGCCGGTGGCGAATTAGACGAAAACAGCCGTGAGAAGATGCTGGCCCATCCGGGCTGGGTAGAAAGCTGCCGCGGTGCTTTCCCGGTGATAGCAGTGGTGCTGATACTGCGCTCTTTTTTGTATGAACCCTTTCAAATTCCGTCCGGCTCGATGATGCCGACCTTGCTGGTGGGCGACTTTATCCTGGTGGAAAAGTTTGCTTATGGCCTGAAAGACCCCGTGCTGGGTAAAACCGTGATCCCAACTGGCCAGCCCAAGCGCGGCGATATTATTGTTTTTAAATACCCCGAAGATACCAGCGTTGATTTCATCAAACGGGTGGTGGGGCTGCCGGGCGATAAAATTATCTACCGCAACAAACACCTTTATATTCAGCCTGCTTGTAAAGAAGGCGAGAAAACCTGCCCCGACCCGCAAGAAGTGACCAGCGTTGATAAAGGCAAAGGCGAGTTCTATTTGGGGAACTTCCCGCTGGATAGACGCACCGAAAGCTTGGGTAAGGTGAAACACGATATTTTACTTAACTACGCCTTCCCTGACCGCGTTAGCGATTACAAACGCCAACCTGGCCTGCCAGCCGGTGAATGGATAGTGCCCAAAGACGAGTACTTCGCCATGGGTGATAACCGCGACAACAGCCGTGACTCTCGCTTCTGGGGTTTTGTACCTAAAGCTAATTTGGTCGGTAAAGCGGTCTTTATCTGGATGAGCTTCGACATGGACCGAGGCCAAGACAGCTGGTTACCTAGCTGGGTACCCACCGGCGTGCGCTTTGGCCGCATCGGGCCTATCCACTGAGGTAAAAGGGCAACATCCCAGTCAATACGTGCATTGTGTAAGGAGTACCGATGGCCCAGTATTTTTCGATTTTTTTGGTGATGTTGACCCTGGTTACCGGTCTGGTGTGGGCTTGGGATAGATTCCTGTTAAGCCGGCGCCGCCGTCAGGTGCTGGCTGAGGCTGAACAAGCTACTGCTGGCGGCCTGGATGAAAAAAAGCGCACGCAACTGATGGCCCGGCCTGGCTGGGTAGAAAATTGCCGGGGAATGTTTCCGGTGATTGCAGTGGTGCTGGTACTGCGCTCTTTTTTGTATGAGCCGTTCCAGATACCCTCTGGCTCGATGATGCCCACCTTGCTGGTGGGCGATTTTATTTTGGTCGAGAAGTTCGCGTACGGTATTAAAGATCCGGTGTTTAGCCACAAGCTGATTGCCACCGGCGAGCCCAAGCGCGGCGACGTATTTGTATTTAAAGACCCGCGCGACCCGCACATTGATTTGATTAAGCGGGTAGTGGGGCTGCCGGGCGACCGTATCGTGTTCCGTGACAAGCAGTTGTATATTCAGCCCGCTTGCCAACAGGGCCAACAGCCTTGCCCGGCGTTACAGGCGGTGGCCAGCGCCGATATTGGCAGCGGTGAGTTTTATCTCGGGTCTATGCCCCTTGATAGACGCACCGAAACCTTGGGTAAGGTAAAGCACGATATCTTGGTGGACCGCGCCTTGCCTGACCGCTTAGGTGAATATTTTCGCCAGCAAGGCCAACCGTCAGGGCAGTGGCTGGTGCCCAAAGGTGAATATTTCGCCATGGGTGATAACCGAGATAACAGCGCCGATTCGCGGTTTTGGGGCTTTGTGCCCGAGCAAAACCTGGTTGGAAAGGCCGTTTTTATCTGGATAAGTTTTAAAATGGACCGCAGTCCCAATAGCTGGCTTCCGAGCTGGGTGCCAACTGGCATTAGATTTGGACACTTAGGTCCCATAAAATAGCGATTCTGTAGGGCGGACGAACCGCCCTCTTTATTGGAAGACTGATGACCAATTCTTTAGAGACTCTGTATCGCCGTCTGGGTTATAGCTTTGTAGACGAAAAACGGGTGCGCCAAGCACTGACGCACCGCAGCGCCGGCTCGCAGCACAACGAGCGTCTGGAATACCTGGGCGACTCGATTTTAAGCTTTGTGGTAGCCGATGCTCTGTATCACCGTTTCCCGGCGGCGAACGAAGGGGACATGTCGCGTATGCGCGCGACCTTGGTTAAGGGCAAAACCCTGGCCGAACTGGGCAGCGAGTTCCAACTGGGGGACTTTTTGCGCTTGGGCCCAGGCGAGCTCAAATCCGGCGGTTTTCGCCGGGAGTCTATTCTGGCCGACGGCGTAGAAGCCCTTATCGGCGCTATTTATTTAGACTCCGACTTGCCAACCATTCGTGACCTTATCTTAAGCTGGTACAGCGAGCGTCTTGAGGCCATTCAGCCCGGTGTCGCGCAAAAGGATCCGAAAACCCGTTTGCAAGAATACCTGCAAGGCAAGCGCCAACCTCTGCCAAACTATCAGGTAGAAAAGGTGGAAGGGGAAGCCCACCAGCAAACCTTTACTGTTTCTTGTCTGGTAGAAGGTATCGACAGCCCCTTTATGGGCGTAGGCTCTAGCCGCCGTAAGGCCGAGCAAGCCGCCGCCGAGCAAGCTCTGGAGCAATTGAATGACTGAACAACGCTGTGGTTTTGTAGCCATTGTTGGCCGCCCCAATGTGGGTAAATCCACGCTTTTGAATAATCTGCTGGGCCAGAAAGTATCCATTACCTCCAAAAAGGCGCAAACCACCCGCCACCGCATTTTGGGCATCGATACCCAGGATGATATGCAGGTGATCTACGTTGACACCCCCGGCCTGCACAAGGACGAGAAAAAAGCCATTAACCGCCTGATGAACCGCGCTGCCGCCAGTAGCCTGGGTGACGTTGAAGTGGTGGTGTTTATGGTGGAAGGCAGTATCTGGGCAGACGATGACCAGATGGTGCTGGAAAAGCTCAAAAAAGAGAAAAAGCCGGTGGTTTTGGCGGTCAATAAGGTCGATAACGTTAAGAATAAAGACGCCTTGTTCCCGCATTTAAAATGGCTGTCTGAGCAGTTTAACTTTGCCGCCATAGTGCCTATCAGTGCGGAAAAGGGCACCCAGGTTGAAGCGCTGCGCAGTGAAGTGGAAAAACACATTCCCGAGTGCGAGTTTATCTTCCCGGAAGATCACATCACCGACCGTTCCAGCCGCTTTATGGCGGCGGAAATCATCCGTGAAAAACTGATGCGTAACCTCGGTGAAGAAGTACCTTATTCGGTTACCGTTGAAATTGAACAATTTCAAGAAGAAAACGGCCGCTTTCATATCAACGGCCTTATTCTGGTTGAGCGCGATGGGCAGAAGAAAATGGTCATTGGCGCCAAGGGCGAGAAGCTTAAGCGTATCGGCACCGATGCCCGCCAAGATATGCAGCGCCTCTTTAACTACCCGGTGCATCTGGAACTGTGGGTTAAAGTGAAATCCGGCTGGGCTGACGATGAACGCGCCCTGCGCTCTTTGGGTTACGGAGACGATTAATGACCCAAGCGGCCTATGTGCTGCACCGCCGCCCTTACTTGGATGATGCGGCCTTGGCCGAGCTGTTATTGGCCGACGACAGCCGTGTTGGCGCGGTGGTGCGGGGCATGGCCGCAAAAAAAAGTCACAAAAGGGCCGCCATGCAGCCCTTTGTGGAGTTGGAATTAACCCTGGCAGGCCAGGGCGATTTAAAAAATGCCCGCGCCATTGAGGTTAAAACCGCCCATAGCCTCACCGGTAATGCCCTTTATGCCGGTTTCTACGTTAATGAACTTATCATTCGCCTGGTGCCTCGGGGCACCGACACCGACGGTCTTTTTGCCCTTTATCAGCAAACCTTGCTGGCGTTGATGAGCACCGAAGTTGAACCGGTATTGCGCCGCTTTGAATTAAGCCTTTGCCATCGCCTTGGCTACGGCATTGATTTGTGGCGTGACAGTAGCGGCCAGCCACTTAATGCCGAAGGGCGTTATCAATTGGTGCCGGAAGAAGGCCTGCTGGCTGACGTAAAAGGCCCTTATCCTGGCCTGCATTTACTGGCCATTGCCCAGGATAACTGGCAAGACAGCGATACCAGACGCTTTGCTAAACATTTCTGCCGCGCTCTGCTAGCCCCGCATTTGGGGGACAAACCACTGAAAAGCAGGGAGCTATTTCGACTCGCAGGAGGAGTTCAATGAGCAGTATTCATTTGGGTGTCAACATCGACCATATCGCCACCGTGCGTAATGCCCGCGGTAGCCAATATCCTGATCCGGTGGAAGCGGCCTTTGTGGCAGAGCGAGCGGGGGCTGATGGCATTACCATTCACCTGCGCGAAGACCGTCGCCACATTAAAGACCGTGATGTGTTTTTATTAAAAGACACCATCCAAACCCGCATGAATCTGGAAATGGCGGTGACCGACGAAATGCTCGGTATTGCTGAAAAAGTTAAACCCGGCTTTGTGTGTTTGGTGCCGGAAAAACGCCAGGAACTCACTACCGAAGGCGGTTTGGATGTTGCCGGCCAGTTTGAACGGATAAAAGATGCCTGTGCGCGCATGCATGACGCCGGCATCTTAGCGTCGCTGTTTATTGATTGCGATCCGCGCCAAATTGAAGCCGCAGCAAAATGCCAAGCGCCCTTTATTGAAATTCACACCGGGCATTATGCTGACAGCACCGGCGCCGAGCAGGCCAAAGAGTTAGAGCGCATTCGCCGCGGTGTAACCTTGGCCGACAGCTTAGGCATTACCGTCAATGCCGGTCATGGCCTGCATTATCACAATGTGCAGCCCATCGCTGCCATGCCACAAATTTATGAACTGAATATCGGCCACGCCATTATTGCCCGGGCTCTTTTTGACGGCCTAGATAAAGCGGTGCGTGATATGAAAGCACTGATGGTAGCCGCCCGGTGATCGTCGGCCTTGGTAACGATGTGGTGCGTATTAATCGCTTTGAGCGCTCGGCAGAGCGCTTTGCCAAGCGGCTGCTCACCGCCGCTGAGCTCGCCCAATACCAAAGCCGGGGTAAACCCCTGGCTTTTATTGCCAAGCGCTGGGCCGCCAAAGAAGCGGCGGCCAAGGCGCTGGGTACCGGTATTGCCGCGGGTGTGAGCTTTCAGCACTTTTGCGTCAGTAATGACGCGGCTGGTAAGCCACATTTAGCGCTCAGCGGCCGAGCCAAGCAACTGGCTGATGCCTTGGGCGTCAAGTCCATCCATTTAGCACTGAGTGACGAGAAAGAGCTGGCCATGGCCACCGTTATTCTTGAATCCTAGTGCCGTCCACTTTCGCCATGCTTTCCTTTACTCAACTATTTTTCTTTAATTTATCAATAGGTAAGAAAAGCGTCACAAGGCTTTAATATCTCGACCTTATGTTGGCAAACGTTTTCGTCTCCCTTTGATATGGAAAAGAACAATGTTTGCCGAAACGCCTTTTCGACGCCATGCCATGTCTGTGGCGCTGGCCGCCGCTTGTGCAGTGACCCTGGCTGGCTGTGACCACAGCCCCGATTCCCCCAGCAGTAAACCTGCCGAACCTACTGGCCTGGGTGCTGAACTGTCAGTACCGCTGCCCAGTGTTTCCTATCCGCTACCGGTCAGTGACAACGGCGAGAACAACGCCGACAGCACCTATCGCTGGAGCGTAGATACCAACCCGATGGCTTATTTGCTGCTGGGGATGAACAAGGTCTGGAAATTAAATCTCGATGGCTGGCAGGAAAATGCCAACGGTAACGGCCCCGACACCAGCTTTGTGGATAACCAGACCATCGTCAATGCGACCATTTGGCAGCAAAACATCCAATATGTCATGGATGTCACCGCTGACCGAACCGACGCCCAGGCCATTCAAGCCTTCTTGGATGACCAGCGCAGTAAAAACTACAGCGTGATTGATGGTTATGGCCCCCTGACTGAGGCTTATGTGGCTGCATCCGGCGCTTATACCGACATCAACGTGCCCACCACTAGCGATGTGCTCAGCAATAGCCACTATGTTGCCGATAACAACGACGGCATTGCCTATGCCGGTGATGCCAGCAGTGACTTAGGTGCCGTATACCAGCTGGTTTATGATTTTCGCCAGGCATCACCTGCCTCTACCAATGCTTCTAAATATATTTACTCCACCCCACGGCCTTGGCGGATGGACGACAGCGGCACCATCGATTATCAAGGAACCACCAGTTACGTCTGTACCGACCCGGACGGTACCAGCACCACTGAAACCTATGACGTATACACTTCCAGCGTGGTGGTGGTGCCGGGGCTGATGTGTGCTCGTCGTGCCAATAGCGAAGACAGCTACCTTGATCAAGATGGCAGTAATCAGCGTAAAGACGGTGCCTACCCCAGCGGCCACACCAACGCTGGCTACCTGGCGGCCATGGCCTATGCCTACGCCTTGCCACAGCGTTTTTCAGAAATGCTGACCCGCGGATCGCAACTGGGTGAAGACCGTATTCTGGCGGGTATGCATTCGCCAGTGGATGTCATTGGCGGCCGTATTCATGCCATGGCGGTTGCGGCTTATGCCTTGGGGCAAAGCAGTATCCTGGCTGATGCCCAAAGCGCTTATAGCACGGCTCAAAGTTACTTTGGCGAGCTGGCTGACCAAGCTGGTGAGAGCCTTTATGACTACGCCCACGCTACTGTGGTAAGCCCTGGCAGCCTGACCGACGGTGACAACGTCAATACCGAGGTGTTTAACAACAACGACTACAGCGACCACGCCGCAATGAAAGCGCTTTATCGTCAGCGCCTGACCTACGGCTTTACCCAAACCGGCAGCGCCGGTGAAGACCCTGTTGTTCCCGAAGGGGCAGAGCGGCTGCTGGCCTCCCGGCAGCCTTACCTGACTGCGGCTCAGCGCCGGGCAGTGATTTACACCACCGAGATTGACTCAGGCTACCCCATTATTGATGACTCCAACGGTTGGGGCCGCATCGATTTGGTTACCGCCGCTGATGGTTACGGTGCCTTTGTAGGTGATGTTACGGTCAACATGGATGCCTCTGACGGCGGTTTTAGTAGCCACGACTGGTGGCGTAACGATATCAGCGGTGAGGGGCTCTTAACCAAAGAAGGTACCGGTACCCTGACCTTAACCGGCGACAACAGCTACAGCGGCGGTACCTTGGTGAAAGCTGGCACTCTGGAAGCCGCTTCTAGCAGTGCCTTTGGCAGTGGCGACCTTTACATGACCGGCGGGGAAGTCGAAGTGAATGCCGACGGCGCCCTAAACCTTGCCAACTACACCCAGGATGATGGCTCCCTGGTGCTGGAAATGGATAACGATGACACCCAGGTAAGCGCTGCCGACATTGTTTATCTGTCCGGCGGTAATCTGGTTTTGGATTTTGGCGACACTACGCCAACGAGCGGCAGTCAATACACCTTGCTCACCGGCAGTAAGGTGTATGGCAAGTTCGCCAGTGTCAGCACTGATGCCGATGTCAGTATTTCGCTGAAATATACCGGCACGGCGGTGATTGCCACCATTAAATAAGCCTCTATTTCGCTCATCAAAAGCCGGGTTTGCCCGGCTTTTTTTTGTGGGAAATGACGGCCATTTGGGGCGACCTTTATTTCACGCTCGGCTAAAGCCTTGCAAAGTTTATTGTGGTTTAAACAAATGTGTTTTGTGTTCAGCGTCTTAAAGCGCGGCTTGACCGAGGCCGATAAGGACGATAGGCAGGTTTTGCCTTACAGAACGGGTCGTCCAATGTTTAGAAAAATGAGTACTTTGCCACGTACTATGCTGGCATTTTCCATCTTGCTGTTGTTATTGGTCGTTATGGGAGGCTTTGCGCTTTGGCAGGCTTCAAAAATTAACCAGTCTGTTGAGCGTATTCAAAATCAATCCATGGCCCGTTTAGGGGTAGCCGGCTCTTTAGCGGAAAACATGGCCAGGATGCGTATCACCGCTTTTCAGTTTTATGTTTTTACCGCGCCCGATATTCGCCAGCACTTTTTAGATAACTGGAACAAGATCAGCGCTCAGGTTGACGACAACCTGAAGACGTATGGCGAGTTGGTGAAATCAGACAAGGGCCGCAGTATCTTGGCGACCTTGAATCACTACAACGACATCTACAAAAAAGAAGCTATGAAGCTTCGGCAAATGGCGATTGACGGGCATCTACCAGAGGCGTTAGCGCAGCTGAATATGATGAACAAAACCTACGCCTACCCAATGATTAACAACGCTGCGGCCTTAGCCAAAATGAACGCTGAAGCGGCCGAGGGTGAGAAGCAAAACGCGGCGCAAGTATACAAAGACACACAAATCTGGACAGTGTTACTGACCTTGGTGTCGTTACTGGTTGGAGCCTTACTGACTTGGCGCTTTAGCTTGAGCATTGTTGGCCCCATGCGTGAAGCCTTAACCATTGCCCGGCGTATAGCCGACAATGACTTAACCGGCCACATTGCAGTGCAAGGTAACGATGAAGCCGCAGATATGCTCAAGGCTTTTGAAACCATGCAAAGCAACCTGCGCCAGGCCATGGGCCAAATTGGTAGCTCTGCCACCCAGTTAGCCAGTGCCTCAGAGCAAATGAGCGCCATCACCAATGACGCGATGAAAATGCTCACCCGTCAGAATGATGAAATTGATCAGGCAGTGACTGCGGTGACTGAAATGAGCGCGGCAGTTGAAGAAGTGGCTGGGAACGCCGTGCAAACCTCTGAGCAGTCGAAAAGTTCGACCGAGACGGCTGCCAGTGGCCGCAAACAAGTGGATGAAGCGGTGCACTCCTTAGAGACCTTGGTGAATAACGTCCGCAATGCCTCGGAGCAAGCACTGGTCCTGGCTGAGGAAACCGGCAATATCAGCAAAATGCTGGATGTGATCCGGGCGGTATCGGAACAAACCAACCTGTTGGCGTTAAACGCCGCCATTGAAGCGGCGCGGGCCGGGGATGCCGGCCGGGGTTTTGCGGTGGTGGCCGATGAGGTGCGTAATCTTGCCAAACGCACTGCTGAATCGACTAACGAAATTGAGAACATGATTAGTTCGGTGCAGCGCGGCACCCAAGACACCGTTAGCGCCTTGCAAATGAGTGTTGACCACGCTGGCGAAACGCTGACCAAGGCCTCCATGGCTGGTGAAGCCCTTAGCACCATTGAAAGCTCAGTTTCAGCGATTAACGACCGTAACTTGGTGATTGCCACTGCTGCCGAAGAACAGGCGCAAGTCGCCAGGGAAGTCGACCAGAACTTGGTGAGTATTCGCGACCTGTCTTATCAAACCTCAACGGGGGCAGGCGAGGCCAATACGGCATCAAAAGAGCTTGCCAAGTTGGCAACCGACCTTAATGCGATGTTGCGGCGCTTTAAGGTGTAGCAAGAAAGGTGTAGTAAGAAAAAAGGGCCGTACGGCCCTTTTTTATGGCTGGGCTGTATCCCAGTCAATCCAGTGAAATTGCCAGGTCAGCAAAATAAACAAACCAAAGACGATGCGGTACCAGGCAAAAACGCTATAGCTGTGCTTGCCAATAAATTTAAGCAGGGCTTTTACGGCCAGCATGGCGAAGATAAAGGAGAACAGTAACCCGAGGGCGAAGACCGGTACATCACTGGCCTGGAACAGGTGCCGATATTTATAGCCGGAATACACCGCAGCGCCCAGCATGGTTGGAATGGCAAGGAAAAACGAAAACTCGGTGGCGGCAGTACGAGACAAACCAAACAACAGACCGCCGATAATGGTAGAGCCCGAGCGAGAAGTGCCGGGAATAAGTGCTAAACACTGGGCGCAGCCGACTTGCAGTGCTTGCTTCCAGGTCATGTTATCAACGCTTTGGGCGGTGATGGTGTGTTGGCGTTTTTCTGCCCACAGCATAACAAAGCCACCAATTACCAAGGCTGTCGCAACGGTAATGGGGTTAAAAAGATAGTGGTGAATAATATCGGCAAAACACAGGCCCATAATCACGGCTGGGAAAAAAGCAATGAGCAGGTTCGCGGTAAAGCGCTGTGCCGGGCGCTCACTGGGCAGGCCAACCACCACTTTGGTAATGGTGCGGCGATATTCCCAAACCACCGCAAGAATGGCACCTAGCTGAATAATAATATTAAAGGCCATGGCGCGGTCACCGCGAAAGTCGATGAGATCGGCGACGATAATTTGGTGGCCAGTACTGGATATCGGTAGGAACTCTGTGATCCCCTCAATAACCCCTAAAATCATTGCCTGAAAGGCAACCCAAAGATCCATTCAATGTTCCTCTCGGGTGTGTTACCCGCAATACGTCTAATTGTTATCGAGTTCAGGCCCGTAATGATGGCTGAAGTTCCGGGCTTTGCATTTTTATGGCGGCCAATGCTAACAAAATTTGTAACAACACCGCTGCCTAACCCGCGCTTTTTTATCAAGCTGTGACGTTGTTGGTAGATTGGCGCTGGCTACATCAATAGCCTGCGCAAATTAACGTCACCTTAAGGGGCAAAGCCAGGCCGCGGGCCAGTCTAATGGCTTAACTTTAAATTTGGGTTAAAGGTAAAAGAAAACATTGAGATAGCGCTAAATTGGCGCTTTTGGCACGGTTTTGCATTGTGACCATTGTCGCTGGTTTGCCGATGCAAGCGGTGACCCTTGTCACCCTTGTCTATACTTTCGCTCTATCGCTTTTAGCTACATGAGGGGAAGCCGATGGGGAAATCATTGCGGCAACGGGTGAACGAGGTGAAATCCTTTTTGGGTAATCCCTATGCCTTTTTTACCGACAAAGACCTGACTGACACCTTGGATGAAAGTCTTTATATCGATGCGGCCGATCTGCGCTGTGGTCAGCCTAAGCAAGCAAGCTACACCCCTTTCGATATTGAGCAGATTGCCATTCGTCTGCAGCGCGATCTGTGGATGCAGCGCGGCTGGCTTTTTACCGACCCAGGTATCAACGACCCTTTACATATTCTTGACCCGGAAATGGCGCTGCGGGCCCTTGGTTATCGCTGTGAATTCAGCGACGCCCTTGGCCAATTTCAGCGAGATGGCTTGCTACTGGAAATTGCGGCCGAACTGAATACACCACAGCAATGCGTGAAGCTCTCAAGGGCGTTTTCAGCTAAGGCGCAAAAGTTCACTTTGGCCCACCAGCTTGGGCATGTATTGCTGCATGACATGGCGAGGGTGCATCAAGACCGCTCGTTTGATGGCAGCATGCTTTTTGATGGCCAAGAACAGGAAGCCAACCTTTTAGCCGGCTATTTTCTCATGCCGCAAAAACTGGTTAGAAGGCGTTTTTTTGAGTATTACGGGACAGAAAATTGCTGGCTACCTACTGCGGCTACGGCGCAGAGCCTATTCGGTTGTGAGCTAAAAAATAGCCGCGAATTAGCCATTTTGCTGGCAAAAAACGCGTCATTTAACGGCCAGGATTTTACGCCACTTGCCACGACTTTCGGGGTGACAGAGCAAGCAATGGCCAACCGCTTATTGTCGCTGGGCCTGTGTTCGCTATCGCCCAGGACTAACTGACCAGGCCCTGGCGCCCGCCTTCTTTTTCAAGCTTTGTCATCTCATCCATTAGCTCAAAAATCTCGGGTTCAACGTCATTTGCGTTGGCCCCTTTTTTGAGTGCGGTTTCAATGTCGTTCGCGAGGTTTTTTAAGCGTGGCGTGCCGGTATAGGCGAGCGCACCGTTAAACTTGTGAATGGTTTGGTAAAGCTGCTCGTCGCTATGCTCTGCCAGGGCTTTTTCAAGGTTGTCGCGGGTATCCGGTAAGCTGTCTATCAGCATTTTTACCATGTCTCTGGCCAGGCCCTCACGACCACCGGCTTGGCGAATGGCTTGTTGCCAATCCAGCACGTCATTTTTCTTAAGCCAGCGCTGCAAGCAGGCATGTAGCGTGCGCTCATCAATGGGCTTGGTCAGGTAATCATCCATGCCCTGGTCTAACAGTTTTTCCCTTTCGCCAGCCATCGCATGGGCGGTAACGGCGATGATTGGCGGGCAGGTATCGCCAAGGGCATCGCGAATGCGGCTCATGGCGGTAACACCGTCCATGTTCGGCATTTGAATATCCATGAAAATGGCGTCAAACGACCACTTGTCTATGGCTTCAATCGCCTGCAAACCGCTGCCAGCGGTATGCACCTCACAAGAGGTATCTTCCAGTAAAGCGGCCATCAGCTTGAGGTTGGGTTCATTGTCATCCACCACCAGCACTCGGCCAGGGGGGAGCGGTAACTGGGCGCTGGGCAGCAAATGTGGCGCCGGTGCCGGTTTACTGGCCGTGGGTTCACCGGCCAAGGCGCGGTAAAGTTTTGGTGCGACTAAGGGTTTGATTAAGCAGGTGTCGAGCCCTTGTTGCAGTAAGCGTTCGCGGTTGCGCGGATCGGCATGGTTGGAAAGGCCAATCAGCTTGCTGTGGGCCGATTTTTTCAGCTGGCCTAACAGTTCTTGCGACTGCGCCAATTCAACGCGGTCGAGCAAAATAAAATCGGCGCCATCAACCATGGCTGGGTCGTCGGTGTTTTTCAGCACAAAGGGCCAGCTTTGCATCAGCAGCGTTAACATCTGGCGGGTACGGCGGCTACCGTTGACTAACACCACGGTTTTGTCGTGCAGCGGTTCCATGGGTAAGGGGTCGTGGAACACCATGTTGGCGCGCTTAACCGGTAGCGTGAACCAGAAAGTGGAGCCGCGGCCAAGCTGGCTTTCCAAGCCCATATGGCCACTCATTTGTGCCACCAGGGTTTTGGAGATCACCAACCCTAAGCCGGTGCCACCAAAGCGACGGGTAATAGAGGCGTCGGCCTGGGCAAAGGCATTAAACAGGTGCTGTTGCTGTTTGGGCTCAATGCCAACGCCGGTGTCTGTTACCGTAACCTTGATTTCGCAATCATCACTTCCCGCCTGGCCACTATGGCTGACCACCACATCAACGCCGCCTTGGGCGGTAAACTTCACCGCATTACCAATCAGATTGGTGAGTACTTGCTTTAAGCGCAGCGGGTCACCCGTTAGGGCATCCGGAGTGTCGGTTGGTAGCTGCAGGCTAAGCTCCAGCCCTTTTTCCCGGGCATTGGCCCCCATCATGTCCACCACTTCAAATAAGGCATCGTGGAAGGAATAGGGGGTGTTATCTAACTGCAACTTGCCTGCTTCAAGTTTGGAAAAGTCCAATACGTCGTTGATGATCGCCAATAAATGCTGGGCAGAACGCTCAATGGTTTGCAGATAGTCGGTTTGGCTAGGGGTAAGCTGGGTTTTCATCAACTGCCGTGCAAAACCCAATACGCCATTGAGCGGGGTGCGCAACTCGTGGCTCATGTTGGCCAAGAATTCTGATTTTACCTGGCTGGCTTCTTGAGCACGCTTGCGAGCTTTGTCGAGTTCAATGTTTTGAATTTCAACCTGCTCTAAGGTCATGCGCAGGTCGTAGGTTGCCTGGTCGATGTTGTGCTGCATGTCGGCATGGTATTCATCCAAGGACTTGGCCATGGCGTTAATGCCGTTTTTAAGGGTGTCGAGCTCACCAATCAAAATGCCCTGCACCCGGGTGTCTAGCTTGCCTTCACGAATGCGGTCAACGGCGCCCACCATGTTGGAGATAGGAGCGGTAACGTGCTTTAACAGCCGCCAGGTAAAAAGCAGGTGGACGATGATGCCGATAAACACAATCAGCAGTGTTCGGAACAGCGCATCGTGCTGGGCCAGCAAGGTGGCGTCTTGGTTAAGCTGAATGGTGATGTAACCCAGCAGCGGGTTGTTAGGGTCGATTTTGTCGCGATAGCTGGCATAAAAGCTGGTGTCAGCAACAATAGGGGCCCGCAGCATCAAGCGGCCTTTTACATAGGCAAAAGTGGGCACCTGCGGAATCGGCTGGCCCTTGGGAAGCTGCATCAAGGGAAAATCGCGATGAAAAGTCGACGACACCATCGGGGTGCCGGTTTTGTCGTATACGGCGATATTTTTGATGTAATCGGTATTTAAGCGGTGGGCAGCACTGACCAGCCGTTTGAGCTGTTCGCGGTCTTCTAACACCACGCCTTGTTCAGAGGCTACGGTGAGGGGCTCAATAACCGCCAAACCCTGATCTTTGAGGTTATCAAGTACCTCTTGATAGCGTTGCAGGGTAAAATACCCGCCCAACAGTGTGCCAATTAGCAGAGTTGGGGCCGTCGTCAGTACTAATACCCAGGCGCGAAGGCCAAATTTGGTCATGCCGGTGTTAAGCGTCCTTATACGTTAGATAGTGCATCCATTCCTGCCGCTAAATGGCATTACCTTTTGCCAGTTCCAAGGGTTCCCATGGTACAGATATACCGCACAAAAAAACGTCAACAAAAATCGGTTATTCAGGAAGTTACCATCAACAGCCTCGATTTGCATGGGCAAGGTGTTGGTCGCAGTAACGGCCTGGTTTGTTTTGTGCCTGGTGCTTTACCTGGTGAACGGGTTACAGCGCGGCTGACCGCAAAGGGTAAGGTAGCCAGTGGTCGCCTGCAAGCGGTTATTGAAGCGAGCCCAGAGCGAATAAACCCCCAGTGCAATTATGCAGGGAGTTGTGGTGGTTGCCAGTTACAACACCTAAGCGCCGACAAGCAGCTTCAATATAAAGAGGCGGCATTAAGGGAAGAATTAATAAGAGCCGGTATGCAGGTTGCCCATTGGGCGCCGCCGCTTAAAGGCCCTGCCTTTCATTATCGGCGTACCATGCGCTTGGCTATCTACCAAGGCAAGCTTGGGCTGCGGGCGGTGGGCTCGCAAAACATTATTCCTATCGAGCATTGCCAAGTGGCGCAAACGCCGCTTTCAGCCTTGCTGCCATCATTGCAGCAACTGCTGGCAACCCTTAAAGGGCATAAATTATTGGGGCACCTGGAGCTAATGCACCTGCCGCCCCATACCGCTGCGCTGTGGCGCCTAACAGGTCCTTTACCGAAAGCCGACCAAGCAAAGCTGGTGGCCTGGGCGAAAGCGCAGCACGTAGCGCTTTATAGCCAAGAGGAAAACATTGACCAGCTTTGGCCTGAAGCGCCATTGGCACTTGGCTACGCCCTTGATGGCCTTAATATGACGGTAGGGCCTGCGGATTTTATTCAGGTAAACGCCGATATCAATAACGCCATGGTTGCCCAAGCCATGGATTGGCTGGCGCCACAAGCCGGTGAGACGGTACTGGATGCCTACAGCGGCTTGGGTAATTTCAGCTTGCCGCTGGCCAAAAGAGCCAAACAAGTGGTGGCGGTAGAAGGGGTGGCTGCCATGACTGAACGTTGCCGCCAAAACGCCGTGGCCAACGGCCTTAACAACATCGTGCCACGGACCATGAATTTGGATGACGCAGCGGATGTCAGCGCGTTAGTGAAAGCCGATTTTGACGCGGTACTGCTGGACCCGGCGCGCCCTGGCGCGCAAACACTTTGCCAGGCTCTGGCTGATGGTGCTGGTCCGCAAAGGGTGCTCTATGTATCCTGTAATCCTTCCACATGGAAACGGGACGCTCAATTGCTGATGCAAGGCGGCTACCAAATCAATAAATTAGGGCTAATGGACATGTTCAGCCAAACAGCCCATGTGGAATTGATGGCACTTTTTATCCGGGAGGGGTGATGGTATCCATCCGAGATACGCATCAGGGACAAGGGGCGCTAGACACCGAAACGTGGCTGGCGAAACTGAAAATTAAAGCGCAAGACATGCCGCGGCTGAAATTGGCCACCGAGGCCTTGCCCCAGTCGCAACTTGCTGACGCCCAAGAAATGGTGGAAATTCTCACCGACTTGGCGATGGATGGCGACACCCTGCTGGCAGCGCTTTTGCTGCAACCCTACCGCAGTAAAAAACTCGATAGCGAAAGCGTTATTGATACCTATGGTACCGCCACCGCCAGTTTACTTGACTCGGTGCTGGATATGGACGCCATTCGCACCCTGCACCAAAGTGCTGCTTCTTCAAGCCAAGTGGATAAAGTGCGGCGCATGGTGCTGTCGATGGTCAACGACGTGCGGGCGGTGGTCATTAAGTTGGCCGAAGCCATCGTTGAGCTGCGCGCCGTTAAAGATGCCGACGAGGAAACCCGGGTGTTGGTAGCCAAAGCGGCTGCCAACCTTTATGGCCCCTTGGCTAACCGCTTGGGCATCGGCCAATTAAAGTGGGAGCTTGAAGATCTTTCCTTTCGTTACCTGCACCCCGATACCTACAAACGTATTGCCAAACTGCTGGATGAGCGGCGCATTGACCGCGAAAACTATATTCGCGAATTTGTCACCAATCTAACCAATGCCATCAAAGAAGAAGGCATTGATGCTCAGGTTTATGGGCGGCCCAAACACATTTATTCCATCTGGAAAAAAATGAGCCGCAAGCACCTGGCCTTTGACGAACTGTTTGATGTGCGGGCGGTGCGTATCATAGTGCCGCGCCTGCAAGACTGTTATGCCGCCCTTGGCGTGGTGCACACCCACTTTCACCATATACCTAACGAATTTGACGACTATGTCGCTAACCCTAAGCCCAATGGCTATCGGTCTATTCACACTGTGGTGGTAGGGCCCAAGGGCAAGACGGTGGAAATTCAAATTCGTACCCAAGCCATGCATGACGAGGCCGAGCTTGGGGTCGCTGCCCACTGGGCCTATAAAGAAGGCGGTGCTGGCGGTAAAGATGCTGGCCTTGAAAGCAAAGTGGCTTGGCTTCGTAAAATCTTGCAATGGCAGGAAGAAATGGCCGATGCTGGGGATCTGGTCGAAGATCTCAAGCACCAAGTGGTGGAAGACCGGGTCTATGTCTTTACCCCCAAAGGCGACGTGGTGGACTTGCCTGCTGGCGCCACGCCACTGGATTTTGCCTACAACATTCACTCCATGGTGGGCCACCGCTGTATCGGTGCCAAAATTTCCGGCCGTATTGTGCCCTTTACCTACCAGTTGCAAACCGGCGATCAGGTAGAAATTCTTACCGGCAAAGAGCCTAACCCCAGCCGCGACTGGCTGAATCCACACTTAGGCTACGTGCGTTCTAACCGCGCTCGGGCCAAGGTGCAGCATTGGTTTAAGCAGCTTGACCGCGATAAAAATCTTGCCGCAGGCCGCGAGATCATGGAACGCGAACTGTCGCGGCTAGAGCTTGACATGAGCCAGGCCCAAGTGGCGGTTGATAAGTTCAACATGGGCAGTCTCGACGATTTGCTGGCGGCGATTGGCGGCGGCGATATCAAGCTCAATCAGGTGCTTAACTTCCTCAACAGTCACTACTTCAAGCGAGAAGTCAGTGACGACGAGGCGGTGGCGGAGATCATTAACCAAAAATCCTCGGCCAACCGTAAAGCCGGTAAAAGTCCTTTTGTGGTGCAAGGGGTCGGTAACCTGTTAACGAACATTGCCGGCTGTTGCCAGCCGGTGCCGGGGGACGACATCGTTGGCTTTATTACCCAGGGCCGCGGCATTTCGGTGCACCGCACCGACTGCGAAGAGCTGCAAAAGCTGGTACGAAAGCACGGCGAGCGTGTGGTGGAAGTGGACTGGGGCGACACCCCGGGCCAGAGCTTTGGGGCAACGCTGCGTATTCAAGCGGCCGACCGTAATGGCCTGCTGCGGGATATCACCAGCATTCTTGCCAATGAAAAGGTTAATGTGGAAGCCATGCGCAGCCACACCGATTACACCAACAATGTCGCTACCATTGAAATTCAGGTCACCCTGCAAAAACTCGACACCCTGGGCAAGGTGCTAACCCGCATCAACCAGCTGTCGGATGTCTTTGAAGCAAAACGTATTACCCAAAAATGAATGATTTAGAACGCTTGCTGGCGATCATGTGTCAGCTACGGGATCCCAAGGGCGGCTGCCCCTGGGATCTGGCCCAGGATTTTCATTCCATCGTTCCTCACACCTTGGAAGAAGCTTACGAAGTGGCAGATGCCATCGCCGGCGGCGATAGAGCTGAAATTCGTGATGAACTGGGCGACCTGTTGTTCCAGGTGGTGTTTTACGCCCAACTTGGTAAGGAAGAAGGCGCCTTTGATTTTAATGACGTGGCCCGCGCCATTAGCGATAAACTGGTGCGCCGCCATCCCCATGTGTTTGCACAAGAAAGTGCAGGCAGCAGTGACAAGCTCAGTGCCAATTGGGAGGCCATCAAAGCCCAAGAGCGGGCCGGTAAAGGGCAGGGCGATTCGGTGCTTAACGACGTACCCAAAGCGCTGCCTGCACTAAGCCGGGCGGTAAAATTGCAAAAACGCGCTGCCAGAGTGGGTTTTGATTGGGACGATTTAGCCCCGGTTTTTGACAAAATCCATGAGGAAATTGACGAAGTGCGCGCCGAAATTGCCGCAGCGGATAAAGATCGCCTCGAAGACGAAGTTGGCGACCTGTTATTTGCGGTTACCAATCTGGCTCGCCATCTAAAGCTAGACCCGGAAGCGGCGCTGCGGCGCGCTAACGGTAAATTTGAGCGGCGTTTTCGGGCCATAGAGCAGCGGGTGCAAGGCGCAGGTGAAACCATGCAAGCCCAAGGCCTTGCCAAACTTGAGGCGCATTGGCAGGCGGTTAAAGCCACCGAGAAGCCATAAACCAATAAACCGTAAAAAAGGGCACTTTTCATGGCGCTGGCGCGTTGTGACCTGGGGCCCTTTTCCTCTATAATGTCATCCCGTCCCGAGATCCCCACTTCTTAACGCGCTCAGGTTTTACATGCAGACAAATTATATCTTTGTGACGGGTGGTGTTGTTTCCTCCCTTGGTAAGGGCATAGCCGCCGCTTCATTGGCCGCTATTCTAGAGGCTCGTGGTCTGAAAGTGACCATGATGAAGCTCGACCCTTACATCAACGTTGACCCAGGTACCATGAGCCCCTATCAGCACGGCGAAGTGTTCGTGACTGAAGATGGCGCCGAAACCGACTTGGACCTGGGCCACTACGAGCGTTTCATCCGCACTAAGATGACCCGCCGTAACAACTTCACCACCGGTCGCATTTACGCCGACGTATTGCGCAAAGAGCGCCGCGGCGACTACTTGGGTGCCACTATTCAGGTGATCCCGCACATTACCAACGAAATTAAAGAGCGCGTTATTGCCGGTGCCGAAGGCCATGATGTTGCCATCGTTGAGATTGGCGGTACCGTTGGTGACATCGAGTCACAACCCTTTTTGGAAGCCATTCGCCAAATGGGTACCGAAGTGGGCCGTGACCGCGCCATGTTTATGCACCTTACGTTGGTGCCTTACCTGGGCGCTTCTGGCGAGGTAAAAACCAAGCCAACTCAGCACTCGGTAAAAGAACTGCGTTCTATCGGTATTCAGCCCGATATTTTGGTGTGCCGCACCGACCGTGCGTCTTTGCCAGCTTCTGAGCGTTCGAAAATTGCTCTCTTTACCAACGTTGAAGAAAAGGCTGTTATCAGCCTTAAAGACGTTGACTCCATTTATAAAATCCCGGCCCTTTTGAAATCTCAGGGTCTGGACGAGCTGGTCTGTAAGCGCTTTGGCCTGAATGCGCCGGAAGCTGACCTGGCGGAATGGGAACAGGTTATCTACCAAGAAGCCAACCCGCAGGGCGAGATCACCATCGCCATGGTTGGTAAATACGTGGAATTGCCCGACGCCTATAAATCGGTCAACGAAGCCCTTAAACACGCCGGCCTTAAAAACCGCGTTACCGTGCACATTAAATATGTGGACTCGCAGGACATTGAAACCAAAGGCACAGCGCTTTTGGAAAACGTTGACGGTATTTTGGTACCTGGCGGCTTTGGTGAACGCGGCGTCGAAGGCAAAATCCTGGCGGCCCAGTATGCCCGTGAAAACAACGTCCCTTATTTAGGTATTTGTTTGGGTATGCAGGTGGCATTGATTGAGTTTGCCCGCCATGTGGCTGGCATCGACGATGCCCACTCCACCGAGTTTAAGAAAGACACCCCGGCACCGGTGGTGGGTCTTATCACCGAGTGGCAAGAAGAAGACGGCAGCGTTGAAACCCGTACTGAAAAGTCTGACCTTGGCGGCACCATGCGCCTGGGCTCTCAGCTTTGTCACCTTATTCCAGGTACCAAAGCCCATGACTTGTACGGCTCTGACACCATTTTCGAGCGCCACCGTCACCGTTATGAAGTGAACAACAAATACCGCCCAGCCTTGGAAAAAGCGGGAATGGCTTTCACCGGTCTGTCTGCTGACAAGAAACTGGTTGAAATCATCGAGATCCCTTCGCATCCTTGGTTTGTGGCTGGCCAATTCCACCCGGAATTTACTTCAACGCCACGGGACGGGCATCCGCTCTTCGGCGGTTTCGTTAAGGCGGCCTGGGAAGGCCACAAACAAAAAGCCTGATTCTAAATGGCCGTGCCTTTGAGCACGGCCTTTGTTTATACAAGAAGGACAGCAACCCGATGACCACTATTGCCAACATCCTTGCACGTGAAATCCTCGACTCTCGTGGCAACCCTACTGTTGAAGCCGAAGTGCATCTGACCGACGGCACCATTGGCCGCGCCTGCGCGCCCTCCGGTGCGTCCACTGGTACCCGCGAAGCCCTGGAACTACGTGACGGTGATAAGAGCCGCTATTTAGGTAAAGGCGTTTTGACCGCCGTTACCAATATCAAAGGCCCCATTCGTGACGCTCTGCTGGGCAAAGACGCCCTTAAGCAAGCCGAGCTTGATAAGGTGATGATTGACCTCGACGGCACCGACAACAAAGGCAAGCTGGGCGCTAACGCCATTTTGGCGGTGTCCTTGGCCAACGCTAAAGCCGCTGCTGCCAGCCAGAAAAAGCCCTTGTATGCCTGGATAGCCGAGCTTAACGGCACTGCTGGCGAGTTTTCCATGCCGGTGCCGATGATGAATATCCTCAACGGCGGCGAGCATGCCGACAACAACGTTGATATCCAAGAATTCATGATCCAGCCGGTGGCTGCGGCAAATTTCCACGAAGCCCTGCGCATGGGTAGCGAAATTTTCCATCAGCTGAAAAAAGTGCTGCAAAGCAAAGGCCTTAACACGGCTGTTGGTGACGAAGGCGGTTTTGCCCCTAACCTGAAATCCAACGCCGATGCCTTGGCGGTTATCAAAGAAGCGGTTACCGCTGCCGGTTATGTGCTGGGTAAAGACGTTACCTTGGCTCTCGATTGTGCGGCCTCCGAGTTCTATAAAGACGGTAAATACGTGCTGGCCGGTGAAGACAAATCCTTTGATTCTGCCGCCTTTGCCGATTACCTGGCCGAATTGGCCGAGCAATACCCCATCGTCTCTATTGAAGACGGTTTGGACGAGTCCGACTGGGCCGGCTGGAAGGTGCTGACCGAAAAGCTGGGCGACAAGCTGCAACTGGTGGGCGACGATTTATTCGTTACCAATACCAAAATCTTGCAAGAAGGCATTGATAAAGGCATTGGTAACTCCATCCTTATCAAGTTCAACCAGATTGGTTCGCTGACCGAAACCTTGGAAGCCATTAAAATGGCGAAGGATGCCGGTTATACCGCTGTTATCTCGCACCGCTCAGGTGAAACCGAAGACGCCACCATCGCCGATTTGGCGGTAGGCACTGCGGCCGGTCAAATCAAAACCGGTTCTTTGTGCCGTAGCGACCGGGTGGCCAAATACAACCAATTGCTGCGCATTGAAGAGCAGTTGGGAGAAAAAGCCCCTTACCGTGGTCTGAGTGAAGTTAAGGGATATGCCTAAGCTCATCACATCGCGCTAAAAAGCCGCCCGATGGGCGGCTTTTTTTATGGATGAGAGATGCCGGCTCCAAACGTTAATCTGCCGCGAAAAGGCGCTAAGTATTTACTACGCGAGTACGGTCTTTTTGCCGTGCTGGCGCTATCGCTGCATTTGCTGGTGCTGTGCGGGTTTTGGCAGGAACCGTCGACGGTTAAGCCGCCGATGGTGCCCGAACCCATTAAGGCCAGGCTCATTTTTGCGCCAGCGCCAGTGAAGGCGCAAGCGGCCAAGGTGGGAACTGAGCAGCCCACAAAACCAAACACACTTAACGCAAAAGAGCGGTTAAGTGGTTATGCTGATGCGCCCAACGGCGCTGCGAGTTTAAGTCGCCAGCACCTGCCGCAAGAGCGCCTGCCGGCGCACCCGAAAAGTGCACGCCGGGCCAAGGCTGCCGAAACACCGCTTAATGAGCGCAAGCCGTCTGCAAAAAGTGCTGGCGAGAGCTTCGGCTTGGCGCTGGAGCAAAGCCTTAATAATATCGCGCAACAACAGCAGCAACAGTGGCTTAATGGCCAGCGTATGCCTGGTGTTCAGGCCATTGAGCGGCCAAAAGCGAACACCAGAAAAGCGCAGATCATTGATCTTGGTGGTGGTCAGCGGCTTTATTTTGGCGCTGATGGTTCCTGCGCCTTATTGGTGGATGTGCCCACCATCGGTGGCGAAAAGGAAACACACTGGTTAGCAACCTCCGCTTGTAAAAAGAAAGGTGCTGATTTTCAAAAGTTTATAGATAAACGAAGCCATAAGAATGACGCTTGAGCCAGTTGGGCCCCCGGCGCCCAAGTGTTAACCTTGAGCGCTGATTTTTGTATTCAAGGCAGTGCTGCTGCAAGGAGTGAGTTATGGCCAAGTGGCCCATCAAACACCCTGACCGTATCCAACTGTATTCGCTGGCCACACCCAATGGCCAAAAAGTGTCGGTAGCCCTTGAAGAAATGGCGCTTGCTTACGAAGCCCATACGGTAAACATTGGCGAGGATGAGCAGTTCGAGCCGGAATTTCTGGCCATCAATCCCAATAACAAAATTCCGGCTATCGTTGACCCTAATGGCCCAGACGGCGAGCTGAAGCTGTTCGAATCCGGCGCTATTTTGCTTTATTTGGCCGAAAAGACCGGTAAGCTGCTGCCGAAAGAACCGGCTAAGCGTATCGAGTGCCTGCAATGGGTTTTTTTCCAGATGGCCGGCGTTGGCCCTATGTTTGGTCAGTTCGGGCATTTTTATAAATATGCCGCCGACAAGTGCCAGCATCCTTACCCTGTTGAACGTTACCGCAACGAAAGCCGCCGCCTGCTGGGGGTGATTGAGCAGCAATTGCAGGGCAAGCGCTATTTGCTGGGGGACCATTACTCCATTGCAGACATTGCGATTTTTCCTTGGGTGGGTTGCCTTGACTGGGGGTATGGGGCTCGCGATGTGATTGGCATGGGTGATTTTCCAACCGTTATGGCCTGGTATGAGCGCTGTATGAACCGCCCCGCCAGCCAAAAAGGCTTTAATGTCTGCGCATTTGCCTGAGCTTAGGCATTCCCAAAGGGGCCTTGGGCCACCATAATAGGACCCCAGGATAAACAGGAGACCGTATGGCTCGCTTAGCAATAGTGCTCCTGGTGCTCCTGGGGATGTTGCAGTACCGGCTTTGGTTCGGTAACAACGCTCTCAAGGACCACTGGCAACTCAAAGCCGATATTGGCCGTATTCAAAAGCAGAATGCGGAGCTAAAAAAGCGCAATGATTTAATGTTTGCCGAAGTGAAAGATCTTCGTCATGGCTTGTCAGCCGTTGAAGAGCGGGCGCGCAACGAACTGGGCCTCATTCGCGACGGAGAAACCTTTTACCGGGTGCTGTCGCCTCAGGACCAAACCGAAAACGGATCGACCAAGCACAATGACTGAAAGACTGGTCGCGCTGGTGCCGGCAGCGGGTATTGGCCGGCGCATGGGCGCAGCTAAGCCCAAGCAATACCTTCCGTTAGGTGACAACTGCATTCTGGGGGAAACCTTGGCCCGGCTGCTGGCCCACCCGCTCATTAGCGAAGTGGTGGTAGCGCTGGCTGAAGACGACCCGTACTTTTCAGACCTTTCGCAGGCTAGTCATCCGCGTCTTCGCACCGTTGTCGGTGGTGAAGAACGCGCCGATTCCGTGCTGGCTTGCCTGGATGCTGTGAATCCTGATATTTCCCCCTGGGTGTTAGTACACGATGCGGCCAGACCCTTGGTGCGGGCTGATGATATCGCGTTGCTGATCACTGAAGCACAACGCGGAACTGGCGCTATATTAGCGGTACCGGTTGTTGACACCGTAAAATGGTCGGGTGACGGCCAGCATATTGAAGAAACGGTACCGCGCCAGCACCTTTGGCGTGCCCTTACCCCCCAATGTTTTCCAACGGCGCTATTGCGCCAAGCCCTTGCTGAAGCCTTGGCTGAAGGGGCCAGCATTACCGATGAAGCCTCTGCCATAGAGCGATTAGGGTTAGCGGTAGCATTGGTGAAAGGCAACAGCGACAACATCAAGATCACCGAGCCTGCGGACCTGCCTTTGGCCCGCTGGTTAATGAGTCAACAGGAGTAAAGCATGCGCATTGGACATGGCTTTGACGTACATAAATTCGGAGCTGAGCGCGAGCTTATTTTAGGTGGTGTGGTGGTGCCGCATCATATTGGCCTTATTGCCCATTCTGATGGCGATGTGGTGCTGCATGCCGTGGCCGATGCCTTGCTGGGCGCTGTTGCCCTTGGTGATATCGGCCGTCATTTCCCGGATACAGACCCTGATTTTAAAAATGCCGACAGCCGGGTGCTGCTGCGCCACGTCTACCAGCTGGTGGTTGATAAAGGCTACCGGCTCGGCAATTTAGACGTCACCATTATGGCCCAGGCGCCGAAAATGGCGCCGCATATCACGGCAATGGTGGCAGCGATGAGCCGCGACCTTCAGGCTGAAGATGGCCAAATAAATGTAAAAGCTACCACCACTGAAAAACTCGGTTTTGTTGGCCGCCAAGAAGGCATAGCGGTTGAGGCAGTGGTGTTGCTGGAGAAAGCTTTGTGATGGTAAATGCGCTTTTTAAACAGCTGCCCGAAGATTTTTTTGTAGAAGAGGTGCTGGGTTTTGAACCGGCAGGTGAAGGCGAGCACCTTTTTGTATTGATAGAAAAACGTGGCATGAATACTGGCTGGGCGGCGAAGTTGCTGGCCGAGGCTTGTGGCCTAAAAGAGCGAGATGTCTCGCACTCAGGGTTAAAAGACCGCCACGCTGTTACCCGCCAGTGGTTGTCGGTTTGGTTGCCCGGTAAAGAAGACCCGGACCTTAGCAGCATTGAAAGTGATGAGCTAAAGGTGCTGACAACCGTTCGCCACAACAAAAAGCTGCGCATCGGTACCCACAAAGCAAACCGCTTTGAGATTGTACTGCGTGAAGTCAGTGATGTGGCGGCAGCAGAGCAGGCTTTACACCAAGTCTCAGAACAGGGTTTTGCCAACCTGTTTGGTGGCCAGCGCTTTGGCCATGATGACCGCAACATCAAGGTCTTTGAAGATGTCTTGGCCGGTAAGCGCATGAAAAAGCCGCGCCAAGGCATGGCTATTTCTGCCGCCCGCTCTTTGCTTTTTAATCAGGTTGCCCTTTATCGCCAGCAGCAGGGGATGATACAGCAGGTACTGGCTGGTGATGTACTGATGCTCGCGGGTTCACACTCGGTGTTTGTTGCCGAAGAAGGTGAGTTGGAAACGTTGCAACAACGTTTGGCCGAAGGTGATGTGCAGCTAACCGGCCCGCTGTGGGGCAAAGGCGGCGTAACACCTTTGCATCAGGCTGGGGAGCTCGAAAGCCGTGCTGTTGAAGCCTACGCTTCCTATACCGAAGGCCTTGAAAAACTTGCCAATGGTGCCCGGCGGCCATTATGGCTAAAACCTGACCTTAGCTGGCAATGGCAAGAGAGTAATCTGACCCTGTCTTTCACCTTACCGACCGGTAGCTTCGCCACAGCGCTGTTAGAAAATGTTGCAACCCTTACCGAGCCTGAGCGATTTAGCGAGACGAAATCATGAAGATATTGGTCAGCAATGACGATGGCGTTCATGCCCCCGGCATTGCAGCATTGGCCCGTGCCTTGGCGCGAATGGGCGATGTGCGGGTGGTGGCCCCCGATAGAAACTGCAGTGGTGCCTCTAACTCGTTGACGCTGGAAAACCCTTTACGGGCCCAACAGCTTGAAAATGGCTTCTGGTCGGTCAAAGGGACACCAACCGACTGTGTGCACTTGGCCATTAATGGCCTCTTTGAGAACTGGCTGCCCGATTTAGTGGTGGCTGGGGTGAATGCCGGGGCAAACCTCGGGGACGACGTGCTGTATTCGGGCACAGTGGCGGCCGCAACCGAAGGTCGCCACCTAGGTCTGCCAGCGGTGGCGGTGAGTTTGGTTGGGCGCAGCTTAGCGCATTACCAGGATGCGGCTGATATCACGGCTGATATTGTTAGCCGCTTAGAGCAGCAGCCACTACCGCCGATGCACATTCTTAATATCAATGTGCCGGATATACCCAGAAGTGATTATGCTGGCGTAGAAGTTACCCGGCTTGGTAACCGTCACCGCGCCGAAAGCATGGTGAAAACCACGGATCCTGCCGGCCGGCCCATTTTCTGGTTGGGGCCTCCAGGCGCCGGGGCTGACGCTGGCCCCGGTACCGACTTTTATGCCGTGCATCATAAAAAGGTATCGGTAACGCCATTGCAGATTGATTTAACAGCCCATCGGATGCTGGCGCCCATGGCCAGCTGGCTGGAAACTGTTCAACCTAATAAGAGATAAAGGGAGATTATGGCCATCGACGGCGCAGGATCACGTGCTCGCCTGACCAGTCAGTTGCGTCAGGAAGGGATCAGCAACGACCGAGTACTTTCCGCCATGGCTGCCGTGCCAAGGCACTGGTTTGTGGACGATGTACTTGGCCACAAAGCCTATGACAATACCGCTTTACCTATTGGTGAAGGCCAAACTATCTCTCAGCCTTACATAGTGGCCCGCATGACTGAGCTGCTTATGCGCCGTGGTAATTTGGGTAAGGTACTGGAAATTGGTACCGGTTCCGGTTATCAAACCGCTGTGTTGGCACAACTTTGTGGCCAGGTGTTCAGTGTTGAGCGTATTAAAAACCTGCAATATCAGGCACGTCGTCGCTTACAGCGTTTAGATCTGCACAACGTGCAAATGAAGCATGGTGACGGTTGGCAAGGTTGGGCAAGTAAAGGCCCATTTGATGGCATTATTGTTACCGCCGCGCCGAGCTCGTTGCCTGATGAATTACTCACGCAATTGGCCGATGGCGGGGTGATGGTTATCCCGGTTGGCGACGAACAACAAGTATTAAAAGTGATCACCCGTCAGGAAAACACCTTCACGGTGGATGACGTGGAGTGGGTGCGGTTTGTGCCGCTGATTTCTGGAAGCCTTTTGTGAAAATATTTTCTGTCATGTACGACAAGGTGCTGCGTTGGTCTGCACACCCCCATGCACCACGCTACCTGGTTTCCATGAGCTTTTGTGAAGCTATTTTTTGGCCTATTCCCCCCGACGTGATGCTTATTCCCATGTCCTTGGCCAAACCCGACAAAGCCTGGCGATTTGCCTTAATGACCACTCTGGCGTCGGTTATTGGTGGTGCCATTGGCTTTGCCTTGGGCTGGGCACTGTTTCAGCCAGTGGTTGAGCCTTTTATCCATTGGGTGGGCTATCAGGATGAATTGGCCAAGGCGCAGCACTGGTTTAGCCAATATGGCATTTGGATAGTACTGCTGGCGGGGTTCTCACCACTACCTTATAAGTTTTTCACCGTTACCGCCGGGGTGATGCAAATGATGTTTTTGCCCTTTATGGCGATGTCATTAATTAGCCGCGCTGGTCGCTTTTTTCTGGTTGCTGGGCTGATGAAATGGGGCGGGGCAAAAATGGAAGCCAAATTGCGCCAGTACATAGATTGGTTAGGGTGGGGTACTCTGATTTTGGCTGTTATTGCATATTTATTAATTAGATAGGGGTTATGCGCAGGCTGTTATTCCTTTTTACGCTGAGTTTATTGTTGTCCGCTTGCAGTGCCGACAGCCCGGCCCCCGTGATCTCGCTATCTACCGAACAGCCTGTCGCCCCCATCATCAACTACGACCCCATCCGCGGCACGCGCTATCGGGTTGTGCGGGGAGACACCCTTTATTCCATTGCTTTTCGTACCGGAATGGATTATCGGGACTTGGCTCACATTAATCACATCCCACATCCATATACGATTTATTCTGGACAAATCATAAAGTTGTCATCACCTTCGGCAACAGTAGCCAAGGTAAAAAGACAAGGCCAATCAAAAAATTCCAAGAAAACGATTGCCAAGCCCAAGTCAGATAAGTACATTCGTGAACATGGTGTTAACAATAATGTTGCATCACAGGCATCAAGTCAGGAACTGCACTGGCAGTGGCCGACTAAAGGTCCGGTGTTGTTAGGTTTTTCAGATGATGAAAAAGGCAACAAAGGGCTAGACATTGGCGGTAACAGGGGAGACTCTGTAGTAGCGTCAGCTCCAGGCAAAGTGGTTTATGCGGGGAGTGCATTACGGGGCTATGGCAAGCTCATCATCATTAAACATAATGACGAGTACATCAGCGCCTACGCACACAACGAAAAGCTGCTCGTAAAGGAGCAACAGTGGGTGAAAGCAGGGCAACTTATTGCTCTGAAAGGTGATTCCGGAACTATCGGTGTGAAGCTCCATTTTGAGATCCGCCGCCGGGGGGAGGCCATTAACCCACTGCAAAAACTACCCAAACGAGGATAACAACAATGATTAAGTAACGGAGTGATCAACAAGACGAGTTGACAGGAGGCTCTATATGGCCCGCAAGAAATCGAAGCAGGAAAACCTTGGCATGGACGACGAAGTCGACGTCATGGACAAGGCCACGCAGGACACTTCGGAAGAAGTGGAGGACCAGAAAGAAGAAATCGCCTTAGGTGAAGACTTCCAGAAGAGCTTGGATGCTACTCAGATGTACCTGAGTGAGATCGGTTTCTCCCCTCTGCTTAGCGCAGAGGAAGAGGTCTTTTATTCGAGAAAAGCGCTCAGGGGTTGTGAAGCTTCTCGAAAACGAATGATTGAAAGCAACCTACGACTTGTCGTGAAAATTGCCCGCCGTTACAACAATCGAGGCCTTGCCCTGCTGGATTTAATTGAAGAAGGCAACCTAGGCTTGATCCGCGCTGTTGAAAAGTTTGACCCTGAACGGGGCTTCCGTTTCTCCACCTATGCCACCTGGTGGATCCGCCAGACCATCGAACGTGCCATCATGAACCAGACCCGCACCATTCGTCTGCCCATTCATGTGGTTAAAGAACTGAACGTTTATCTTCGTACCGCCCGTGAGCTGGCCCACAAGCTGGACCACGAACCCACCGTTGAAGAAATTGCCACCAAGCTTGATAAACCTGTTGATGACGTAGCTAAAATGCTGCGCCTTAACGAGCGTATCAGCTCTGTTGATACACCGATCGGTGGTGATTCTGACAAAGCGCTGCTGGACGTCATTGCCGATGAAAAGGAAATGGGGCCCGAGTTTGAGCTGCAAGATAACGACATTCGTTCCAGTTTGATGAAATGGCTTGATGAACTTTCCGATAAACAACGGGAAGTACTGGCCCGCCGCTTTGGCCTGTTGGGCTATGAGCCCGCTACCCTTGAAGAAGTTGGCCATGAAATAGGTCTGACTCGCGAGCGTGTACGGCAAATTCAGGTAGAGGCGCTGCGTCGTCTTAAAGAGCGATTGTTCCAAGAGGGCTTGAATGCAGAATCCCTGTTCAGTGATTGATGTATTCGCCAACAAGACGCAATAAAAGGCCAGCATCTGCTGGCCTTTTTTAACGCTTTTGCGTTCAAAAAAATTTACGTTTACACTGGCCCCTTTAATCCAAAACATAATCTAGTGGCTCGTTGATTTCTGTCAGATTTTCTTGATAAACATGATTTTATCAATGGGTTATGGTTTTTTGGTGTTGTCTTTTTAGGTTTGAGCAGGAATAAAATAAGCCTATGGATGCGTCATTGGATGTGGGTAAACGTCTTCGCCTGTTGCGTAAGAAAAACGGTTTATCGCAACGCGAGTTGGCCAAGCGGGCCGGTGTTACCAACAGCACTATTTCCATGATTGAAAAAAACAGTGTTAGCCCTTCCGTGAGTTCACTTAAAAAAGTCCTTTCCGGCTTGCCTTTATCACTGGTTGATTTCTTTTCCATGGATCTGGAAGACGAAAGTAAACGCAAAGTGGTTTACCGCGGTGAGGAGTTGTTGGATGTTGGCAGCAATGGCGTGGTGATGAAAGTGGTCGGCAAAACAGGTGGCAAACAGGTGATGTCGTTTATGAGCGAAACCTACCCGCCACAGTCAGATACCGGCCTTGATATGCTGAGCCACGAAGGCGAAGAAGCCGGACTGGTGATTTCTGGCCAGTTGGAATTAACCGTTGGTGAAACGGTGTACCAACTGGCTGCGGGCGATGGTTACTACTTTGACTCCAGCCGCCCCCACCGTTTTCGTAATCCCTTCGATGAACCCTGTCATTTAGTGAGCTGTAATTCACCAGCCACATTTTGAGTTTTGGCATCGACAATAAAATCTCTTATCCAACCGGCGACCTTGAGGCCGTCGTGTTGGTTGTCGATAGTTTTCAGTGCCTTTGCCGATTGTTCTTCACCGAAAACATCTTCTTTTACTGCAAACAAAGTGCGCGCATAGTCAGCGGTAAATTCAGGGTGCCCCTGAAAGCACAGCACCTGATGCTTGATTTCAAAGGCGCCAATGGGACAAAAATCGCTGCCGGCAATAATGCGTGCCCCTTGGGGAAGACTGAGCACTTGATCTTGGTGGACCGCCAGCAATGACAATGGCGTATCTGCGCCTTTTAACCAGGTAGGTTTGCAAAGCCACTGGTATTGCATTTTGCCAAGGCCCCAGCCCTGTGGCGCGCGGGAGACGTCGGCGCCCAGCGCCAATGCCATTAACTGATGGCCAAAACAAATCCCAATAATGCGTTGCCCTTGGTGGTAGCGGCTTAGTAAAAATTGCTTTAATGCCAACACCCAAGGCGCTTTACTGAACGCATCGGCTTTGGAGCCGGTAATGAGCAAGGCATCAAATTGCTCTGGTGTTGGCGGATAGTGGCCCTGAACTACGTTAAACACCTGGCAGCTAATGTCGTCCCCCAGCCGTTTAAAGAGCGAAACAAACATTGCCCCATAGCCGGTGAAGTGCGGCTGTAAGTCGGGGTGCAAAATATCGGTTTCTAAAATCGCTATTCGCAGCGGCATATCTTTTCCTCAATGCATGAATGCATCAAACCCATACGGTTAGTTTACTGGCGCTTTTTGGGTCAGTGTTTTTTCTCGTTGCTGCTGTTTTTGCACCAGTGCCTGCTCGAATTGTTGTTGGTCTTTAAGACGCTGTTTTTCAGCGCGGCGCATCAGCAGCCAGGTCAACCAAGCGACTATCGACACCACCAGGATAATGAGGCTCGCCAGCGCATTAATTTTAGGTGACACCCCAAGACGCACCGAAGAGAACACTTCCATCGGCAGGGTAGTTGCACCGGGGCCTGATACAAAACTGGCAATCACCAAATCATCTAGCGACAAGGTGAAGGCCAACAACCAACCGGCGGCCACCGCTGGCAGTAGCAGTGGCAAGGTAATGGTGAAAAAGGTCACCAACGGCGTGGCACCTAAGTCCATGGCCGCCTCTTCCAGTGCCGCATCCATTTCTTTAAAACGTGAAGCCACTACTACCGCAACGTAGGCACTACAAAAGGTGACATGGGCTATCCAAATGGTGAGCATGCCGCGGTCGGCTGGCCAGCCGACTAAGTCGGCCATGGCCACAAACAGCAGCAAGAGCGACAAACCGATAATGACATCCGGCATCACTAGCGGCGCTGTAATTAAGCTCGAAAACGTGGTTTTAAGCCCTGAGCTTTTAAAACGCACCATCACAAAGGCGCTCATGGTGCCCAGCACGATGGCGGCACTGGCGGCAAAAAAAGCGACTTTTAGGCTGGTCCAAACCGCTTTCATCAGCTGATCGTCGGCGAACAGCTCGCTATACCATTTCGCTGAAAAGCCAGCCCAAACCGTTACCAGTCTTGAGCTATTAAAGGAATAAATCACCAAAATAACCATCGGCAAATATAAGAACAATAAACCTAAAACCAACCACAGATTGCCGACTTTAAAGACGCGTTTATTGGCCATTCTCCGCCTCCAGTTCTTTGGATTGGTAATGGTTAAACAGCGCTATGGGAATACACAGCAGTGCCAACATTACGACGGCCAAGGCCGAGGCAACAGGCCAATCGCGGTTGGCAAAAAATTCGTTCCACAACACTTTGCCAATCATCAGCGTTTTCGGTCCGCCCAGTAGCTCGGGGATCACAAACTCGCCCACCACCGGAATAAACACCAGCATAGAGCCGGCAATAATGCCGCTTTTAGACAGTGGCAGCGTGATGGTTAAAAAGCTGGTCCAGCTGCGAGCGCCCAAGTCGGAAGAGGCTTCAATCAAGGATTGGTCGTGGCGGCTTAAGTTGGCGTAAAGCGGCAAAATCATAAACGGCAAATAGGCATAAACAATACCGATGTAAACCGCGATGTTGGTATTAAGGATATGCAGTGGTTGGTCAATAATGCCTAGCCACATCAAAAGGTTATTTAAAAGCCCGTTGTTTTTAAGAATGCCAATCCAGGCATAGATACGAATCAAAAAACTGGTCCAGCTTGGCAACATCACTAACAGCAATAAACCGGGCTGAGCCGTGGGTTTGGCCTGGGCGATGGCATAGGCCATGGGGTAACCCACCAACAAGCACAGTAAGGTGGAGAAAAAGGCAATTTTTAAGCTGGAGAAATAGGCGGCAAAGTACAAACTGTCGCTGGCAAGCCAAGTGAAGTTACCAAGATTGATTTTGATGTTAAGGGTGTCGTCGGCCCAAGACAGCAGCGGTTCGTAAGGGGGAATGGCAAGGGCTGCTTCGGAAAAACTGATTTTTAGCACAATGACAAAGGGCACCGCGAAAAACAGCAGCAACCAGAAAAAAGGCAGATTCATCACCCAGCTTCTGGCTTTCGGCAAAGGCAGTTTCATCCGTTAACTCCTTAACACTATGGCGCTGACGGCATCCCAATAAACGTAGACGGGGTCGTCCCAGGTTAGGCGGTCACCGCGGCGGCTGAGGTTGGTGTACTGGCTTTGCACCACTTGCCCGGAGTTCAGTTTGATGTAGTAAACCGAGTGCGGTCCTAGGTAGGCGATATCGTGAATGCGGCCAAAGGCCCAGTTTTGTTCCTGACTGGGCTTATCACGGCTGACAATGGCTTTTTCCGGGCGCACCGCTACCCACACGCGTTTTTCTTCAACCGAGGTGGTAATGCCGTAACCGAGATACACCGGGCTATCGAGCGCCGGTGAGGCAATGAGAGCGTGGTCGGGCTCATCAGCGATGATCTCGCCTTCAAAGATATTCACCGAACCAATAAATTCAGCGGTCATCCGGCAGTTTGGACTTTCGTAAATGTCTAAGGGGGTGCCTTGCTGAACTATCCAGCCATCATTCATGATGGCTATACGCCCGGCCATGGTCATGGCTTCTTCTTGGTCATGGGTCACCATTACGCAAGTCACCCCAACCTGTTCCAAAATCTCCACCACTTCCAGCTGCATCTCGGTCCTGAGCTTTTTATCCAAGGCCCCCATGGGTTCATCGAGTAGCAGCAGTTTTGGCCGTTTAGCCAGGCTTCTGGCTAGCGCTACCCGTTGGCGCTGGCCACCAGAGAGCTGATGAGGTTTGCGTTTACCAAAATCGCTCATGCGCACCAGGCGCAGCATTTCTTGTACTCGCTCATCGATGGCGCTGCGGGGCAAGCTATCGCGTTTTAGGCCATAAGCAATATTTTGTGCCACCGTCATGTGCGGAAACAGCGCGTAGGACTGGAACATCATATTGATGGGTCTTTGGTGCGGCGGCATGTCGGTGATGTCTTCACCGTCAATGGTAATGCTGCCTTTACTGGGGGTTTCAAAACCGGCCAGCATTCTTAGCAGGGTGGTTTTGCCGGAGCCGGAGCCGCCTAAGAGTGCAAACAGCTCGCCTTTATGAATGTCTAAATCCACGTTATCCACCGCTAGGGTGGCGCCAAAGCGTTTACTCAGGCCTTTAATACTCACCAGTGTTTGCCGGGGCGTTTGCGACTGTTGTTGCTGTTTGAGCAGTACGCCGCTGCCGTTATTGGGCATAAGGGCCTCCATGGCCGGGCAACGCCCGGCCCGTTATGGGTCATTGTCCTGTTTTAACCTTGGTCCAAATGCGGTTGGTTAGGCGCTCAATTTTCGGCGGTAAAATGGCAAAGGTATAAAGGTGTTTAGAGGCTTCCTCGGTTGGATAAATACCGGGGTTGTCTTTGACCGCAGCATCCAAATAAGGCAAGGAGGCCTTATTACCGTTGGCATAGGCTACGTAGTTACTGGCTCTCGCAATGTTTTTAGCATCGAGCATGAAGTTCATGAATTTAAGCGCCGCGTCCGGGTTGTCGGCGTCTTTGGGAATGGCCATCATGTCAAACCACATACCGGCCCCTTCCTTGGGGATCGAATACTTCACCACCACGCCATTTTTGGCTTCTTCTGCCCGCGAGGCTGCCTGGAATACGTCCCCTGACCAACCAATGGCCACACAAATATCACCGTTAGCCAAATCGGAAATGTATTTGGAGCTGTGGAAATAGGTTACGTAAGGGCAACACTTGCCAGCAGTTTTTCCGCTTTGGCGTAATCAGCCGGGTTGGTGGAGTTGGGGTCTAGGCCAAGGTAGTTAAGGGCGGCTGGTACCAGCTCGGTGGGGCATCAAGAAAGCTAACCCCGCATTGACTGAGCTTTTTGATGTTTTCAGGCTTAAACACCAGATCCCAAGAATTAACCGGCGCATTAGGGCCAAGGGCGGCCTGCACTTTAGCCGGGTTATAACCCAGGCCGGTGGTGCCCCACATGTAAGGGAAGGCGTATTGGTTGCCAGGGTCGTAAAGCTCGAGAATTTTCATCAGGTGCGGGTCAAGGTTTTTCCAGTTGGGCAGTTTGCTCTTGTCGAGCTTCATAAATACGCCCGCCTTGATTTGCTTGGCCAGAAACTGCCCCGAGGGCACCACCAAATCATAGCCACTGCGGCCCGCCAGCATCTTGGCTTCCAGCACTTCATTGCTGTCAAAAACATCGTAGGTCACTTTAATGCCCGATTGTTTTTCGAACATCGGGATCGAGTCTTCGTCGATATAATCGGACCAGTTATAAATATGCAATGTTTGGTCGGCCGCCCTGACTGCGGTGCTGGCGGTTAGCGCCAACGCCGCTGAACAAAACAGGGCCTTGAGGATCATCTTGTTCATTTCCATCTCCCTTAGGATTCTCACTTTTGATAACGCCATTCCTGCGAGTATTAGGCCCGCAACGCTTTTAACGTCAGATCAAGGCAACGATGGGTTTTGCTGATTAACTCGTCGACATGAGCTTCGGTAAAAATCAAAGGTGGTGAGATGATCATGGTGTCGCCTACGGCGCGCATGATAAGGCCATTCTCAACACAAAGATCACGGCACAGCGCCCCGGCGCTGCCTTTGCTGTCAAAACGCGAACGGGCTGACTTGTCTTTCACCAGCTCTAAAGCCGCCACCATGCCAACGCCACGGGTTTCACCCACTAATGGGTGCTCGGCTAATTCGCGCCAGCGTTTTTGCAGGTAAGGGCCAATTTGTTTACCGGCCCGTTCAACCCAGCCTTCGCTGTCTAAAAGCCGCAGATTTTCAGAAGCAACGGCGGCACAAACCGGGTGCCCCGAGTAGGTGAAACCGTGGTAAAACTCACCGCCACGCTCAATGAGTACCAGGGCAACCTTATCGCTAACCATCACGCCGCCAATGGGCAAATAGCCGCTGGAAAGCCCTTTGGCGATGGGCATAAGGTCAGGCTTTAAATCATAGTAGTCGCTGCCAAACCAGCGGCCGGTGCGGCCAAAGCCACAAATCACCTCGTCTGCGACAAACAGAATGTCATAGTCGGCCAGCACCTTTTTCACCGCTGGCCAATAACTGTCGGGCGGCACTATTACGCCGCCCGCTCCCTGAATGGGTTCGGCAATAAAAGCCGCGACCTTTTCGGGGCCAATGCTGTCAATGCGCTCGCGCAGTTGCTCGGCGGCCCAAATGCCGAAGTCATCGGGGGCCATATCGCCACCTTCAGCAAACCAATAAGGCTGAGCGATGTGTTCAATGCCGGGAATGGGCAAGCCGCCCTGGCGGTGCATTGGCGCCATGCCACCTAAGCTGGCACCGGCAACCGTTGAACCGTGGTAAGCGTTGTGACGGCTAATAAACACCTGTTTTTGCGGCTGGCCCAAACAGGCCCAATAGTGGCGCACCATGCGCAGCACAGTGTCATTGGCCTCAGAACCTGAACCGGTAAAAAAGACCCGGTTTAGCGCTGCCGGTGCCAGCGCTGCTAACTGTGATGACAGCTCAATCACCGGCGGGGTAGCGGTTTGGAAAAACAGGTTGTAATAGGGCAGCTCGGCCATTTGCCGGCTGGCCGCATCTATCAATTCTTGGCGGCCATAACCGAGGTTGACGCACCAAAGTCCGGCCATGGCATCCAAAATGACGTTGCCGTCGTTGTCATAGAGATAAACGCCCTTGGCGCTTTTTATAATGCGCGGGCCCTTGGCCTGTAACTGTTGGTAATGGCAAAACGGCGCCAGGTGGTGGGCTTTTTCCATGGCTTGCCATTGGACCGTGCTTCTTGCTTGGTGCATTGTTGCCTTCCTTTACACCGTCATCTCTAAAAACTGGCGCTCCCAAGAGCTGATCACCTGTTTGTAGTTTTCATTTTCAACGCGTTTTAGCTCGGCATAAGCGAGGATAAAGCGCTCGCCTAAGTGTGCTTTTAAGTGTTCTGCCACTTCAAAGCGGGCAATGGCCTGCTCAAGACTGGCTGGCAGGCCAAGGTCGCGGCCAACATTGGCGCGGCCCTTGGCCGGTGGGCGTGGTGTTATGGCTTGCGCCATGCCTAAATAGCCGCACAGCAGGCTGGCGGCCAAGGCTAAATAGGGGTTGGCATCGGCGCCGGGCAAGCGGTTTTCTAAGCGGCGGTTTTCAGGGCCGGAATCGGGCACGCGAAAGGCGCAGGTGCGGTTGTCTTCGCCCCATTCGGCGTTAATGGGGGCGGAACTGTCGGGCAAGAAACGCCGGTAGGAATTCACATTGGGGGCAAATAGCGGAATGACATCAAACAGGTATTTCTGCATGCCACCAATAAAATGGCGAAACAGCGCCGAGGCGCTGCCATCGGCGTTACTAAACAGGTTTTGGCCGCTGGTAACATCAACCACACTCTGGTGAATGTGCATTGAGCTGCCGGGTTCACCCTTGATGGGCTTGGCCATAAAGGTGGCCGACACATTGTGCTTAAGGGCGGCTTCGCGCACGGTGCGTTTAAACACAAACACCTGGTCGGCCAAGTGCAAAGGGTCGCCGTGGCGAAAGTTAATTTCCATTTGCGCCACCCCTTCTTCGTGAATAAGGGTGTCGATATCTAAATTCTGGGCTTCACACCAGTCGTAGACATCCTCAAATAAAGGGTCGTATTCGTTGGCAGCATCAATGCTAAAAGAGGCGCGGCCGGTTTCCGGGCGACCACTGCGGCCAATGGGCGGCTTGAAAGGCAGGTCTGGGTCATCGCTGCGCTGCACCAAGTAAAACTCCAGCTCCGGCGCCACAACCGGTTGCCAGCCTTTGTCTTGGTAGAGCTTGAGCACCTTTTTCAACACATTGCGCGGCGCCATTTCGTAAGGGTTGCCGTCACGGTCAAACACATCGTGGATGATAAGTGCTACTGGCTCTAGCGCCCAAGGCACCATAAACAGGGCATTCGGGTCTGGCTTTAACACCATATCGATATCTTTGGGGTCGAGCAGGGCGTAGTAGGTTTCGTCATCGACGTAGTCGCCAGTAACGGTTTGCAGCATCACACTTTCGGGCAGGCGTAGTTCGAATTCATTGAGAAACTTACCCGCAGGCATGATTTTGCCGCGAGCAATGCCGGTCATATCGGCAATAACACATTCCACTTCCGTGATGCGCTGGCCACGTAGCCAGGCAACCAATTCAGACTCTTGCATCACTCACCTTCGTTCGGGTTGGCAAATGGGTTAAGCGTGATCTGTTATCCGTGTTGCGTCGAATGGCAGGTGTTCATTTTTTTCGACGATAGCATCGGCGAATGGCCATAACAAAGGCTTTTAACGTGACAGAGTCTACAGAGTGGAGTTTTTTTGTTCAGCCAGTTTTATTTGTTATTTTTGTGGTAAATAACTGGTTTTAATCCTATTTTTAAATATTGCTTCGGCGGTAAGGCCCATTGACAGCAGCCAGGGATTCGGCTCAACTGCCCAAATGGCGTCTGTGATTGAAATTTTGAACGAATGCGTCGGGATGGTGGAATATGAGTAAAGCGATTGCCGATACGTTTCTGGCGCGACATCCCAAGATTGAACACATCGATCTGTTGCTGCCAGATCTTAACGCGGTGCCACGGGGAAAAAGGATTAGGGCGCAGGATCTGCATAAGATCATTGCTGACGGCATTTTATTACCTGCATCGGTCTTTGCCTTGGATATTACCGGTGAGACCGTTGAGGAAACTGGTATCGGCATCGATATCGGTGACATGGACTTGCCCTGTAACGCCCGCCCCGAGACCTTGGTGCCGGTACCCTGGCAGCCCCATTGCGGGCAGATGATGCTGGAAATGGTAGATGAAGATGCCAACCCCTATTTTGGCGACCCGCGTACCGTGCTGCGCAATATCACCCAGCGCTTTCATGCCCGTGGCCTAAAACCGGTTACCGCCGTTGAATTGGAATTTTATCTTTTCGATACCACCAGTCTTGCCCAAGGTGAGCCGCTGCCGCCAATAGCGCCAAAGTCGGGGATCCGTGACGAAGGCACCCAGGTTTATGCCATCGACAACATCAGCGAGTACGAAGACTTTGTTACCCAAGTCATGGAAGCCACCCGCCAACAAGGGCTGCCTGCCGATGCGGTGGTGGCAGAATACGCGCCGGGGCAGTTTGAAGTGAACCTGCACCATGTTGACGACCCGGTGGCGGCCTGTGACCACGCCGTACTGCTAAAACGGGTTATTCGCCAGGTGGCTAGGCGCTGCGGTTTTATGGCGTCGTTTATGGCTAAGCCTTATATCGATAACGCCGGTTGCGGCACCCATGTCCATGTCAGCCTTAACGACGAAAACGGCGAAAACGTCTTTGCCGGTGACGACGAAGAAGGCAGCCCCCTATTGCGCCAAGCCATTGCCGGGCTGCTGGAAACCATGGACGAGTCGATGGCGCTTTTTGCCGGTAACCCCAACTCTTTTCGCCGTTTTTCACCCAACATGTATGTACCTTGTAGCCACGTCTGGGGAGTCAATAACCGCTCTACGGCGCTGCGTATTCCCGCCGGGCCACTTAGCGCCACCCGCATCGAACACCGGGTTGCCGGGGCCGATGCTAACCCTTATCTGGTCATGGCGGCAGTATTGATGGGCATTGATGTTGGCCTTGTTGAACAGTTAACGGCGCCGCCGCCGGTAGAGGGGAATGCTTACGAGCAATTTCCCCCCGACGTGCCCGACAACCTGCGTGATGCCCTGCGTATCTTTGAAAAGTCGCCCTATATTGCCGACTACTTTGGTGAGCAATTTCAGCATATCTATACCCAGAACAAGTGGAGCGAGCTTTACAAATTCGAGCAGCAGATAACGCCGCTGGAGTTTCAATGGTATCTAACCCAGTTCTAACGGCTGCCTACCCACCACCTTACCTGGAGGGGCAAAGCCCCTTGCATTGCCCGCCACTGACCGAAGCCATTTCGGTTGATGTTGCCGTTGTTGGCGCCGGTCTTACCGGCCTTAACACCGCTTTGGAATTGGCGAGTGCCGGGCTCAAGGTGGCGGTGCTGGAAGCGCAAGTTATTGGCGCTGGCGCCTCAGGAAGAAGTGGCGGCCAAGTGTTGGTGGGGTACGAGCAAAGCCTTGATGGCCTTAAGCATATTAATGACGCCGAGCGCCAAGAGCTGTGGGCGCTGTCGGTGGCGGCAGTAAGACGGGTGCGCAACCAGGTTGCGACCTATCGCATTCCCTGCAATTGGCAAAGTGGTGTGGTGATAGCGGCCGTCAAGCCGCGCCAGATAAAACGCCTTGAAGCCAAAGCCCGCACCTTAGCTGCCCTTGATGTCAGCCTTTGGGACAAAAATGCCCTGCAAAATAACCTTGCCAGCTGCCGCTATCTTGGCGCGCTATTTGACCCCTTATCGGGGCACCTTAATCCGCTTGCTTACACCTTGGGGTTGGCACGAATAGCCAAGGAGAAGGGCGCCACCATTTTTGAGCACTCACCGGTAACGGCTTATCAGCCCGCTGGTGACAAGCTGGTTTTATCGACACCGCAGGGCCAGGTGGCGGCCCGCCAGCTGGTACTGGCGGGCAATGCCTATTTGGGGAATTTGGCGCCGCCGCTGGCAAGGCGCATTTTGCCTTTTACCAGCTCCATTGCCGCCACCGCACCGCTGCCTGCGGGTTTGGCAAGCCAACTGATACCGGGGCGCTTTGCGCTTTTTGATCTTAACACCTTGCTCGACTACTTTCGGCTTGATAGCCACAACCGGCTTATCTTTGGTGGCCGGATCAGCGCCGGGCCAACACCGCCGAAAAGCCTACTGCTTCAGCTGCGCAAACGCATGTTAAGGGTGTTCCCACAACTGGCCGAACATCCCTTTGAGCACCATTGGCATGGGCGCCTGGCCCTTAGCCGTTACCAATTTCCTGATGTTGGTCAACTGGCCGCCAATGTTTATTACGCCCAAGGCTACAGCGGCCAAGGTATGGCGCTTGCCGGCCAATGTGGCGAGGCCATTGCCAAGGCGATATTGGGAGATAAAACCCAGTTGGCGCTGTTATCGCTGCTGCCACAAGGTTATTTGCCATCCCCAGCGCTGGCGCAGTGGGCGGGGGCTTTGGGGTTGGCGTTTGCAAGGTTAAAAGACTGGCGATAACAGGCGGCGCTGCCGCCTTTTTAAAACCCGGCTTTGTCGCGAAGGCTGTACCAAAAAGCGCCTAGGGCCGTGAGTGGTACCCTAAGGGCCCGGCCGCCAGGAAAGGGCAGGTGGGGCAGAGAGGCGAACACATCAAAACGCTGGCTGGCCCCGGCGATGGCTTCGGCCAGCACTTTACCCGCTAAGTGGGTGGTGGTTACGCCATGGCCACTGTAGCCCTGGGCATAGAAAATGTTGCTATCTAAGCGTCCCAGCTGCGGCAAGCGATTGAGGGTCAAAAGAAAATCGCCGCCCCAGTGATAGTCGAGTTTTACCCCTTTTAACTGTGGAAATGTGGCTTCAAGATTAGGGCGAATGGCCGCTTCAATGTTAGCCGGGTCGCCACCGCCGTAGGTGACACCACCACCATACAAAAGGCGGTTGTCAGCGGTAAGGCGGTAGTAATCGAGCAGATAGTTACAGTCTTCAATGCAATAGCCGTTGGGTATTAGGCTTTGCGCCAAGCTGGCATCTAACGGCTCGGTGGTGACAATTTGGGTGCCGCAGGGCATGGCCTTACTGGCAAGTGGCGGCAGCAAGTTACCCAAATAAGCATTGCCCGCCACCACTAAATAGTCGGCTTCAACCAAGCCGCTGGCGGTATGCACCCGTACCTTGGCCCCTTTATCTACCTGGGTTACTGCCGATTGCTCAAAAATCTGCCCGCCTAAGCTTTCAATGGCCCGGGCTTGGCCCAAAGCCAGCTTTAACGGATGCAAATGGCCAGCGCCATGGTCCAGTAATGCCGCTTCATAGCGGGGGGAATCCACCAATTCCCCTAAACGGTCTTTTTCCAACAGCTCTAACTGTTGGTAGCCGTAACGCTGCCAAAGTGCTTGGTGGTGGCTAAGCCCTTGGCGTTGGCGCGGGTTAAGGGCAACAAAGGCGCCGCCGTCTTTGAGGTCGCATTCGATGCCGTATTTTTCAATACGCTGGCGAATGATGCGGTTACCTTCAAAGGCCATTTCGCCCATGGCGCGGGCGGTGTCCATACCGCAGCTTTTTTCGATAACGTCCAGGTCCCGGCTGTAGCTGTGCACCATCTGGCCGCCGTTGCGGCCGCTGGCGCCAAAACCAATGCCAGCCGCTTCCAGCACTATCACCTCAAAGCCTTTTTCTAAAAGATGCAGCGCAGTAGAAAGCCCGGAAAAGCCGCCGCCAAGTACACAGACCTGGGTTTGGCGCTTATCGCTAAGCGCCGGCCGTGCCGTGATGGGCGCGGTGGCGGCGTAATAAGAGCTTGGGTAGCGGATGGGCATGGCTTTCTCCAAATCAAGGCTAGGCTGTGGCGCTAATGGCATCGGCCAAAATGGTCACCAGTTGCTCCATTTGCGGCTCTTCAATAATAAGCGGTGGGCTCAGGGCAATAATGTCGCCGGTGCAGCGCACCAGCGCGCCGGCGTTAAAGCAGCGCTCAAACACCTCAAAGCCGCGTTGGCCAACAGCGCCCTCCCTAGGGGCCAGTTCAATACCGGCTACCAGGCCGATGTTGCGAATATCAATCACATTGGCAAGGCCTTTAAGGCTATGCACTTTGTCGGCAAAAAGCGCTTCTTTTTCCAGGGCTCGGGTGAGCAGCTCTTCGCGCTGGTAAACATCCAGTGTTGCCATACCGGCGGCGGCGGCTAGTGGGTGGCCGGAATAGGTATAGCCGTGGAAAAAATCAATCACCTCTGGCGGCCCCTGCATAAAGGCGTCTTGAATACTGCTGCTGATAAAGACAGCGCCCATGGGCACGGTGCCATTGGTCAGGCCTTTGGCGGTGGTGATGATGTCGGGGGTAAGATCCCAGCGCGTTGCCGCAAAAGGGGCACCAACGCGGCCAAAACCGGTAATCACCTCATCAAAAATCAGCAAAATGCCGTGCCGGGCTGTTATCTCCCGCAGCCGTTTTAAATAGCCTGGCGGCGGCAATATCACCCCGGCCGAGCCACTGATGGGTTCAACAATAACCGCGGCAATGGTGGACGGGTCTTGCAAGGCGATGATGTTTTCCAGCTCTTCGGCTTTTTCTATACCGAATTTTGGCAGGCCGCGGCTAAAGGCATTACGGGCGATATCTAAGGTGTGGGGCAGGTGGTCCACCGCCAACAAGTTGCTGCCAAACCACTTACGGTTATTGGGCAGGCCACCAACGGCAATACCGCCAAAACCGACACCGTGGTAGGCCTTTTCGCGGCCGATGATACGGGTACGGCTGCCTTGGCCAATCAGGCGTTGGTAGGCAAGGGCGACTTTTAGCGCTGTATCGACTGACTCTGAACCGGAGTTGGTAAAAAATACCTTATCTAAGCCCTTGGGCGCTAAATCGGCTAAGCGTTCGGCAAAGGCAAAAGGCAGTGGGTGGCCCATTTGAAAGCAGGGGGCGTAGTCGAGCTGGGTGGCCTGCTGGCTTATCGCTGCTGCGATCTCCTGGCGGCCATGGCCGGCATTACAACACCAAAGCCCGGCAGTACCGTCCAGCACCGAATGGCCCTGTTGGTCTTGGTAATACATGCCGCTGGCCGAAACCAGCATACGCGGCGCTTTTTTAAATTGGCGGTTGGCGGTAAAGGGCATCCAAAAGGCATCCATGGCCTCGGTTTGTGTTGCCGTACGCATAAAACACTCCCGTGTGAATACCGCGCCTGGTGGCGTGTTACTGTTTAAAATATAAAACACCTTAGAAAAGGCAACGCTTTTTTATATGGCCTGTGACTTTTGCCATTAAATGCTGTTATTAGGCTTTTTTACGCGGTTTTTTTGCTTGCCAAATCACAGCTTATAGCGGCTTTTTGTTTGGAAAACTGCACGTTTGCGTTAGGCTCGATAGCAAGCCCGGGCAAAGGAGAAGCAAGATGGCACAGTCATACAGCAAGGCCTATTGGCAGCAACAAGCGGCGGCATTAACTATCGAGCATAGGGCCTTTATTGATGGCCATTACTGCCAGAGTCAAAGCGGCGAGACGTTTGATTGCGTCAGCCCCATTGATGGGCGCTTGCTGGCGAAGGTTGCCAGCTGCGACGCAAGTGATACCAACCTGGCGGTGGCCAGTGCCCGGCGCGCCTTTAATGATGGCCGCTGGCGGTTAATGGCGCCGGTTGAGCGTAAGGCGGTGCTGTTAAAACTGGCTGCACTTATTGATGAGCACAAGGAGGAGCTGGCACTTCTTGAAACCCTGGATATGGGCAAACCCATTAGTGACTCGCTGGCGGTGGACATATTCGCCACTGCCCGTGCCATACGCTGGCACGCCGAAGCCATTGATAAAGTCTACGACGAGGTGGCGCCCACCAGTGACAACGAACTGGGGTTAGTCACGCGCGAACCGGTGGGCGTGGTCGCTGCCATTGTTCCCTGGAACTTTCCACTACTGATGGCCAGTTGGAAACTGGGGCCTGCCCTTGCCACCGGCAATAGCGTTATCTTAAAACCGTCAGAAAAGTCCCCCCTAACCGCCATTCGTTTTGCGGCGCTTGCCAAAGCCGCAGGCTTGCCAGACGGCGTGCTTAATGTGTTACCGGGTTTTGGCCACAGCGTGGGTAAAGCGCTGGCGCTTCATATGGATGTGGACACCCTGGTCTTTACCGGCTCTACCGCCACCGCCAAACAGCTGATGGTGTATGCCGGCCAGTCCAACATGAAGCGGGTATGGCTGGAAGCAGGCGGTAAAAGCCCCAACATTGTCTTTGCCGACGCTCCCGATTTAGACGCCGCGGCCGAAGCAGCGGCCTCTGCCATTTGTTACAACCAGGGGGAAGTCTGCACCGCGGGCTCAAGGCTGTTGGTGCAAGAGACTATCTTGGAAACTTTTATCGAAAAAGTGGCGGCGGCGATGGCCAAATGGCAACCGGGCGACCCGCTGGATCCGGCCACCAATATTGGCGCCGTGGCCGACAGCGGCCAGCTTGAGCGCATTAAGGCCTTGGTGGCCAAGGGCCAGGAGCAAGGGGCGAAAGTGGTTGTGGGCGGCAGCGCTGCCGATATCAACCCCCACGGCTTTTATATGCAGCCCACCTTATTTACTGGCGTTAATAACAACATGGCCATTGCCCAGCAGGAGATCTTCGGGCCTGTGCTGTCGGCCATCAGCTTTCGCGACATGGACGAAGCCCTGGCCATTGCTAACGACAGCGACTATGGCCTGGCCGCCGGGGTTTGGACCCAGGATCTCAGTAAGGCCCACCGCATGGCCAAAGGGCTTCGTACCGGCATGGTGTGGGTAAATCAATGGGACGGCGGCGATATGACGGCGCCTTTTGGTGGCTACAAGCAGTCGGGCAATGGCCGTGACAAATCCTTGCACGCCATCGATAAATACACCGAGCTAAAAGCCACCTGGATAAAGCTCTGAGGCAGGTGATGAAAAGGCGCCACTGGCGCCTTTTTTACAGCAGTTCTTTAAAGCGGTGATAGAGCATGCCGGTGGCCAGCAGCCAGGGCCGAAGCCAGGGGCCACCGGGGAAATTGCGGTGGTTTATTTGGTTGAAAAGGGTGAAGCGATCACGCTTGCCACTGATGGCTTCGCCTATCACCCTTGCGGCCAAATGGCTGGCGTTTATCCCGTGCCCCGAGTAGGCCTGCGCGTAAAAAAAGCCCGGGGTTAGCTCGCCAATTTGCGGCAAGCGGTTAGCACCAATACCCAGCATGCCGGCCCAGGCATAGTCGATGTTAACGCCCTTTAGGGCGGGAAAAACCTTGAGCATCTTTGGCACCATGGCGGCGCGAATGTCTTTAGGGTCGCGCCCGGAATAATTGCACATGCCGCCAAAAATAAGCCGCTTGTCGGCCGACAGCCGAAAATAGTCCAACGCAATATTAAGATCGCAGGCGGCAACATCGCTGGGCAATATTTGCTGCCAAAGCGCTTTAGGCAGCGGCGCTGTGGCTAACAGATAACTGCCGGCTGGTAGCACTTTGGCGCCAATGCGCGGCTCGAGCATGCCCATATAGCCGTTACCGCACAGCACCAGTTTGTCGGCCTTAACACTGCCGGTCAGGGTTTTTACTCGGTAAGGGCCATTGCCGCTTAGGCTAATGACTTCACTGAGTTCAAAAAGGCGGGCGCCGTTTTGCTCGGCGAGGGCGGCTTCGGCTAAACACAAATTCAGTGGCTGCAAATGGCCGCTGCCCATATCCAGCATGCCGCCTAGGTACTTATCAGAGCCAACATGGGCTTGAAGGGCGTCTTTGTCTAACAAGGTGATGGAATGGCGGTAGGCTTTGTCTTTAAGCGCCTGATATTCGGCCTCAAGCTCGCGGATATGGCGGGGCTTGTCGGCAAGATCGCAATAACCCCACTTAAGATCGCAATCAATTTGGTAGCGCTCAACCCGCTCACGCACAATATCAATGGCTTCAAAGCCCATGGCATCTAACGCGGCAACCCCATCTTGGCCAAGCTGATGGGTAAAACGCTGCAGGTCGTGGCCAAGGCCTCTAACCAGTTGCCCGCCGTTACGGCCACTGGCTCCCCAGCCAATGCGACGGGCTTCTAACAGCACCACATTAAGGCCTTTTTCGGCCAGTTCCAGGGCGGTGGCCACGCCGCTAAAGCCGCCACCAACAATACAAACGTCGGCGCTAATAGCTTCTTCCAGTGGCGGGCGGTTTTTCAGGCCTTTGACGCTGGCCCGGTAATAGGACTGGGTGTGTTCCCTTTGGCTATCCATGTCAATGATATCGCCCGTTTCGTTTGATATTTTAAACGAGCATATAGCGCCAATGGCGATGCCTCAATAATCAAAAGCCCGGCAGGGCGCCGGGCTTTCGGTTGTTTTATTGGTTGGCGTCGCTTTTTAGCTGATAAAGCAGCATTAATGCATCGCGAGGGCTAAGGGCGTCTACATCAAGATTTTTAAGGCGAGTGATCACCTCGGGCTCTTCACTGAAGAGTAAATCCAGCTGTTTTTCACCGTTGGCCGGCGCGCTTAACACCGGTTGGCCTTCCAGCTCGTTAAGCTTTTGGCGCGCCGCTTTGACCACAGCTTTTGGCACCCCGGCCAACAGCGCTACCTGCAAGCCAAAGCTTTTGCTGGCAGGGCCGCTTTGTACCGCGTGCATAAAGGTGACGGTGTCGCCATGTTCTACGGCGTCTAAGTGCACATTATCCACCCCGGCAAGCTGCTCTGCCAGGGCGGTTAGCTCAAAGTAATGGGTGGCGAACAGGGTCAGGCTGCGGCTTTGGCGAGCTAGAAAATCGGCCACCGCCCAGGCCAGCGACAGGCCGTCGTAGGTGGAGGTGCCGCGGCCAATTTCGTCCATCAGCACCAGGCTTTTGTCGGTGGCATTGTTCAAAATGGTGGCGGTTTCGGTCATTTCCACCATAAAGGTGGAGCGGCCAGATGCCAGATCGTCAGCAGCGCCAATGCGGGTGAAAATGCGGTCTACCAGGCCGATGTCGGCGCTGTCGGCCGGTACTGGGCTGCCAATATGCGCCAGCAGGGTGATAAGCGCAGTCTGGCGCATGTAGGTGGATTTACCGCCCATGTTGGGGCCGGTTACCATCAGCATTTGTTTGCTGTCAGAAAGCATCACCGGGTTGGCAATGAAGGGGCTGTCGAGTACCACTTCCACCACCGGGTGGCGGCCGCCGTTAATGGCTATGCCTCGTTCGCTGCTGAGCTTTGGCTGGCAGTAGTTCAGGGTTTGGCTGCGCTCGCAAAGGTTACTCAGTACATCGAGCTCGGCGCAGGCATCGGCAAGCCGCAGTAGCGGTTCAAGGTGCGGGTGCAACTGGTCAAACAGCGCTTCATAAAGCTGCTTTTCAAGGGCCAGGGCTTTGCCTTGGCTGGTGAGCACTTTGTCTTCGTACTCTTTCAATTCAGGAATAATGTAGCGCTCGGTGTTTTTCAGGGTTTGGCGGCGCTGATAATCGGTGGGCGCCAGATGCGATTGCGCCCGGGTCAGTTCAATAAAGTAGCCATGAACCCGGTTAAAACCAACCTTCAGGGTACTGATGCCGGTGCGCTCGCGCTCGCGCGCCTCGATATGTTCTAAAAAGTCGGTGGCCCCTTTTGACAGCGCCCGGTATTCGTCCAGTTCGCTGTTATAGCCGGGGCGAATAACGCCGCCGTCACGAATGAGCACCGGCGGGTTATCAATAATGGCGCGGTTTAATAAATCCAGCAGCTCGGGCATTGGCGCGCAGGCGTCTTTTAATGCCTTAAGGCGGCCGCTGTTGTCGGCCAGCAAGGCGCTAATGTCGGGCATCACTGCCAGAGCGGTGCGCACCCTGACTAAATCCCGTGGCCGCGCTGAACGCAGTGCCACCCGCGCCATCACCCGCTCTAAATCGCCAACCTGCTTCATTAATTCGCTAAGGGCGGCATCTTGCAGCTGGTTGCTAAGTTCAGCGATAGCGTCAAGGCGAGCGTTTATCACCTTAATGTCTCTTAATGGCCGGTGCAGCCAGCGCCCTAAAAGGCGTGAACCCATTGGTGTTGCGCAGCGGTCAAGCACCGAGAAGAGGGTGTTGTCGCTGCCACCGGCCAAGTTTTGGGTGATTTCCAAGTTACGCCTAGTAGCGGCATCCAGCACCACGGCTTCGTCTTCGGCTTCCAGTTTGATGGCGCGAATATGCGGCAGGGCGGTGCGCTGGGTGTCTTTGAGGTATTGCAGCAAGCAGCCAGCGGCGCACAGGGCGCGCTTGGCGTCTTGCACCCCAAACCCCACCAAGTCGCGCGTCGCAAATTGCTGGGTGAGGGTGCGCTGGGCAGTGTCGATATCAAATTCCCACTGCGGCCGGCGACGAAGGCCTTTTCTGTCGCCCAAAAGTGTTGTGTCAAAGTCTTCCGGGTACAACAGCTCTGCGGGGTTGGTGCGTTGCAGCTCGGCTTTTAAGTCGTCAATGCCGCCCGGTTCCGACACCAAAAAGCGGCCAGAGGTAATGTCTAAGGTGGCATAACCGTAACGGCCATCTTTGCCATAAACGGCGGCTAGCAGGTTGTCGCGCTTTTCTTTTAAAAGTGCCTCGTCACTCACGGTACCCGGGGTAACAATGCGTACCACTTGCCGTTCAACCGGGCCTTTGGATGTGGCCGGGTCGCCAATTTGTTCGCAAATGGCCACCGATTCGCCCAGCGCCACTACTTTGGCCAAATAACCTTCCACGGCGTGGTAAGGCACACCTGCCATGGGGATTTTCTGGCCGCCACTTTGGCCACGAGCGGTCAGGGAAATGTCTAAAAGCGCCGCGGCCTTTTTGGCATCGTCATAAAAAAGCTCATAAAAGTCCCCCATTCGGTAGAAGAGCAGCACCTCGGGGTGCTCGGCTTTAATTCGCAGGTATTGCTGCATCATGGGGGTATGCTGGGAGAGCGCGTCGCCGGTCATCTTGGTCCCTGTTTCTTAGCTTTTGGGCGCGGGAAAATCAGCTCGAGAGGTTAGCAAAAGGGGCCAAACAAGAACAGAGTGCAAGTGCTGTCTGGTCAGCCAGCGCCCTTAGCATTGCCCTTGGCAAGGTTGCAGGTATTAGCAGCGGCTTGGATAATGTCGCCAGTAACAGAGGGAAGCGTGATGACCGATTGGAACGCCATTAGCCAGTTATCGGCCCGCTTAGGCGCAAAAGCCAAAGCCGCGGGGGTAACGGTGACCAGTGCCGAGTCTTGTACCGGCGGCCTTATTGCCGGCGCCATTACCGATATCGCCGGTTCATCGAGCTGGTTTGATGAGGCTTTTATTACCTATGCCAATGCCGCCAAAATGCGCCGGTTAGGGGTGAGTGATGACAGCCTTAGCCGCCATGGCGCTGTGTCGAAAGCGGTGGTTAAAGAAATGGCCGAGGGGGCTAGGCTGGCGGCCAAAGCCGATTTGGCCGTTGCCACCAGCGGTATTGCTGGCCCTGATGGCGGCAGCATTGACAAGCCCGTTGGCACGGTTTGGATGGCCTGGGCCAGTGCCACCGAAGTGGAATGTCGCTGCTTTCATTTTTCAGGAGACCGCCAGGCGGTGCGGCTACAAGCCGTTTTTGCGGCGCTTTCCGGGCTTTTAGAAAAAATCCCCCCATACAGGGGTTGATACTGTACGGTCATACAGTATACTTGCCCTCAACAGAATTTATTTTATTGCGGATCTTTGGAGCCGGAAATGGACGACAACAAACAAAAAGCCCTTACTGCTGCCTTGGGGCAGATTGAACGCCAATTTGGTAAGGGTTCTATTATGCGCATGGGCGACAGCCAAGTGCTGAATATTGCCTCCGTATCCACCGGCTCCTTGGGCCTGGATATTGCCCTTGGCATTGGCGGCCTGCCGTTTGGCCGTATCGTTGAAATTTTCGGTCCTGAATCTTCCGGTAAAACCACGCTAACCTTGCAAGTGATTGCTGAAGCGCAAAAAGAAGGCAAAACCTGCGCCTTTATTGACGCTGAGCACGCCCTTGACCCGGTTTATGCCCGCAAACTGGGTGTTAATGTTGACGACCTCTTGGTATCGCAGCCTGACACCGGCGAACAAGCCCTGGAAATTTGTGACATGCTGGTCCGTTCCGGCGCTGTTGATGTGGTGATTGTTGACTCCGTAGCGGCCTTGACTCCGAAAGCGGAAATTGAAGGCGAAATGGGTGACAGCCACGTGGGCTTGCAGGCCCGCTTGATGTCGCAAGCACTGCGTAAGCTGACCGCTAACATCAAAAAATCCAACACCCTGTGTATCTTCATTAACCAAATCCGCATGAAGATCGGTGTGATGTTCGGTAACCCCGAAACCACTACCGGCGGTAATGCGCTGAAGTTCTATGCCTCTGTGCGTTTGGATATTCGTCGTATCGGTGCGGTAAAAGAAGGCGACGAAGTGGTGGGTAACGAAACCCGCGTAAAAGTGGTTAAAAACAAAGTGGCGCCGCCCTTTAAACAAGCCGAATTCCAAATTATGTACGGTGCCGGTACCTCTAAGGAAGCCGAGCTTATTGACCTGGGCGTTGCCCAAAAGTTTGTTGATAAGGCCGGTGCTTGGTACAGCTACCAGGGCGATAAAATCGGCCAGGGTAAAGCTAACGCCGTTAAGTTCTTGCTGGAAAACACCGATGTGGCCAACGAGATTGAAAGTAAAATCCGCAAGGCCTTGTTGGTAACCCCGAACGCCCAGCCTGAAGAAGACGTTAGCGAAGCACCTGTCGCCGAAGGAGACCAACTCTGAGCGACGAGTTAACGCAAGCGGCCATGCGGCTGCTTGCTCTTCGTGAACACAGCCCCGCGAATTGGCCGATAAACTGGCCCGCAGGGGCTTTTCTTCTTCTGAAATTGCCCCCCTGATTGATAAGCTGCTTGCGCAAGGCTGGCTGGATCATTACCGTTATGCCGAAAGTGCGGTGCGACGCTTACTGCAAAAGGGCTACGGCTCTATGCGTATTCAAGCGGAACTAAACCAGAAAGGGATCCCTGATGACGTGGCAAAAGCGGCGTTAAATGAACAGGAAACCGACTGGTTCACACAGGCACAAGCTGCCTATAATAGGCGATTTCGCGACGCCGCCATCACCGGCCCCAAAGACTGGGCCAAAAGGGCGAGATATCTGTCCAGCAGGGGCTTTTCCCCGGAACAGATCCGTGCCGTTTTATCCAAAGTAGAACGCGCCTGAAACAACGACAGGAATTTCCATGAGCATGACCAGCGCTGAAATACGTGACGCTTTCTTGAATTTCTTCAAGGACAAAGGCCATCAGATTGTGCCTTCTAGCTCCTTGATCCCGGCTAATGACCCTACCTTGCTGTTCACTAACGCCGGTATGGTGCAGTTCAAGGATGTTTTCCTTGGTACCGACAAGCGTCCCTATAGCCGAGCAACCAGCTCACAGCGTTGCGTACGTGCCGGTGGCAAGCATAACGATTTGGAAAATGTCGGTTATACCGCCCGCCACCACACCTTCTTTGAAATGCTGGGTAACTTCAGCTTTGGGGATTACTTTAAAGAAGGCGCTATTCACTATGCCTGGGAGTTTTTGACCAAGGTTGTCAAACTGCCAGAAGAAAAGTTGTGGGTCACCATTTACGAGACCGACGATGAAGCCTTTGATATCTGGGCCAACGAAATTGGCGTGCCCAGCGATCGCATCATCCGTATTGGTGACAACAAAGGTGCGCCTTACGCCTCTGATAACTTCTGGTCTATGGGCGATACCGGCCCTTGCGGCCCTTGCTCCGAGATTTTTTACGACCATGGTGAGCAAATCTGGGGTGGCCCGCCGGGAACCCCGGAAGAAGACGGTGACCGTTATATCGAGATCTGGAACATCGTGTTCATGCAGTTCAACCGCCAGGCTGACGGCACCATGGAGCCTTTACCTAAGCCGAGTGTTGATACCGGTATGGGCCTGGAACGTATCAGTGCCATTTTGCAGCACGTGCATTCCAACTATGAAATTGACCTGTTCCAGAACCTGATTAAGGCCGCAGCCCAGATTGTGGGTAGCAGCGATTTGGAAAATAAATCCCTGCGGGTGATTGCCGACCATATTCGTAGCTGTTCCTTCCTTATTACCGACGGGGTCATGCCGTCGAATGAAGGCCGCGGCTATGTGCTGCGCCGTATCGTGCGCCGTGCCGTGCGCCATGGTGCCCAGTTAGGTGCTAGCGAACCTTTCTTTTACAAACTGGTGGCAGCTCTTGCCAAAGAAATGGGCGAAGCTTATCCCGAGCTTATTGAAAAACAAGCCATTATCGAGAAAGCACTGCTGCTAGAAGAAGAACAGTTCCGTAAAACCTTGGAGCGCGGCCTTAAATTGTTGGACGAAGAACTCGCCAACCTTAACGGCACCGTTATTCCGGGTGAGGTGGTGTTCAAACTCTACGACACCTATGGCTTCCCGGTGGATTTAACCAACGATGTGGCCCGTGAAAGAGAGCTCACCCTGGATGAAGCGGGCTTTGAAAAGGCCATGGAAGCGCAGCGCCAACGTGCCAAGCAAGCGTCTAACTTCGGTGCTGATTACTCAAACCGTATTCAGCTTGATTGCGAAACCGAGTTTTCCGGTTACGACGGCGTGCGTGATGTATCACCCGTTGTGGCGCTGATTAAAGACGGCGAAGAAGTGAATTCTGCGCAAGTGGGCGACAAGGTACTGCTGGTACTGGAGCGTACGCCTTTTTATGGCGAGTCCGGTGGCCAGGTTGGCGATACTGGCGAGCTAACAGCCGATGGCGTGCGTTTACTGGTTACTAACACCACCAAGAGCGGCCATGCCTTTATGCATCATGCCGAAGTGCTGGAAGGCAGTGTCAGCCTTGGTGACAAACTTAAAGCCGAGGTGGATAAAAGCCGCCGCGACGCCATTCGTTTGAACCACAGTGCCACGCACTTGGCCCATGCAGCGCTTCGCAAAGTGCTGGGTGAACATGTGACCCAAAAAGGCTCTTTGGTTGACCCAGAGCGTATGCGCTTTGACTTCTCCCACTTTGAAGGCATGAAAGACGCTGAAGTGGTAGAAATTGAGCGCCTGGTGAATAACGAAATTCGCGCTAACCACGTGGTTACCACGCGCCTGATGCAAATTGATGAAGCCAAGGCGGCCGGGGCCATGGCACTGTTCGGTGAAAAATACGACGACGAAGTGCGTGTGGTACAGATGGGCGATTTTTCCACCGAGCTTTGTGGTGGTACCCATGTCAGCCGCACCGGCGATATTGGCCTTTTCAAAATTGTTTCTGAGGCGGGTATTGCTGCCGGGGTACGCCGTATTGAAGCAGTAACCGGTGAAGGTGCTTTGGAATGGCTGCAAAGTCGTGAACACATGGTGGGCAGCCTGGCGGCAAGCCTTAAAACCGATGTGGCAGGGCTGCCCGAACGTTTTGCTCAGCAACTGGATCGCAGCAAACAGCTGGAAAAAGAACTGGAAAAGGCCAAAGCCCAATTGGCGGCCCAAGCCGGTTCTGCGCTGGCTGAGCAAGCGGAAGATATCGGCGGTGCCAAGTTGTTGGTGGCCGAATTACCGGGAGCCGATCCTAAATCGCTGCGTGAACTGGTGGATAAGCTCAAAGATAAACTCGGTGAAGCCATTGTGGTTTTGGGTGTGCCAGGTGACGGTAAAGTCAGCCTTATTGCCGGTGTTTCCAAAGGGCTAACGGCAAAAGTGAAGGCTGGCGAGCTTATCGGTATGGTGGCAGCGCAAGTCGGTGGCAAAGGCGGTGGCCGCCCTGACATGGCTCAAGCCGGCGGTAGCGATGTGGCTGCCCTTAAAGGGGCTTTGGCTTCGGTTAAAGGTTGGGTGCAGGCCAAGCTGTAAATGGCGCTTTTCGTTCAGAAGTTCGGTGGCACCTCGGTTGGTACCTTGGCGCGGATCGAAGCAGTGGCTGAACGTCTTATCAAAAGCCGCAGGCAAGGCCACGACCTGGTGGTGGTGGTCTCTGCAATGGCCGGTGAAACCAATAGGCTGCTGGGCCTTGCCCAGCAGCTCACTGCAACACCCGACCCTCGTGAATTAGATGTGCTGCTCGCCACCGGCGAGCAAACCACCATTGCGCTTCTGGCCATGGCCCTTAAAAAGCGTGGCCAGCCAGCGCTTTCCCTCACTGGCGACCAAGTGCGCATTCATACCGACCCCCGCCATGGTAAGGCACAGATCCAAAAGGTCGATACCGCGGTGTTAAACCAGGCTTTGGCTAGAGGCCAGGTGGTTATTGTGGCGGGCTTTCAGGGCCGGGGGGCCGACAACGCCATTACCACTCTTGGTCGTGGTGGCTCTGATACCACGGCGGTGGCACTGGCGGCGGCACTTAACGCCGATGAGTGCCAAATTTTTACCGATGTTGATGGTGTCTACACTACCGACCCGCGAATTGAGCCGGCAGCGCGGTGTTTAGCGCATATCGACTTTGAATCGATGCGGGAATTGGCCGCGCAAGGGGCCAAGGTGCTGCAGGTTAAGTCGGTTGAATATGCAGGCCGTAACCAGGTGCCACTGCGGGTATTGTCCAGTTTTCATGACAACCACCCTGGTACATTGGTCACTTTTGATGACAATCAAAATGTGCCAAAAGTCAGCGGTATAGCCTGTTGTGAACAATCGGTAGTTGTTAAACTGAGTGGGTCTAATATTCATGCCCTCTCACAAGATGTTTTCTTTAAACCCTTGCAAGATGTGGGTATTGATGCAGATTTACTGAAAGATATTGAAGTTTCGGGTAAAGAGGTGGTTTTTACTGTACCCTTTGCCGACTTCGGCCAAGCCTTGCCTATTATCAAGGCGAGTGTTGGGGTAATGGATAACATTATTCTGCGCTGTGAGCAGAATGTGGCCAAGGTGGCGATTGTCGGCAATGATGTTGGTATCAGGCCCGATATCGCGTCTATTGCCTGTGGCGCCTTGTCTGACCAACAGATTGCAGCAGAGCTTTTTACGACGTCGGCGAAGCGAATTACCTTTGTTGTAGCCAGTCGTGATGGTGAAAAAGCCGTAAGGCTTTTGCACCGGGCGCTAATCTGTGAATAATGGCAAGACTGACCTTCAGGTGAATGTTCAGCCAATTTTCTTGAGCTTCAAGGGGTTGGCTTTATACTAAGCTACGAATGAAGCAATTTGAGCGGCTTTCATTGCAAGGAGCAAAGCGATGCTGATTCTGACTCGCCGTGTTGGCGAAACTCTGATGATTGGTGACGAAGTCACCGTAACGGTACTGGGTGTTAAAGGTAACCAGGTGCGTATCGGTGTGAATGCACCTAAGGAAGTCTCTGTTCACCGTGAAGAGATCTACCAACGTATCCAGGCAGAGAAGGATCCTGAAGATCCAAACGGCAACTACTGATTGCATCTTCTTCTGTCGATTCCTTGTAACGGCAACCTTTTCAACGAGGTTGCCGTTTTTGTATCCGCATTGTTTAAAGGCTGCGCAACCGATACCTCCTTAGGGAAAAAGGGTTTGACTTGCGAAGTCGTTCCGGTAATATTCGCATCCGTCGAGGTGAGGTGGCCGAGAGGCTGAAGGCGCTCCCCTGCTAAGGGAGTATGGGTCAAAAGCCCATCGGGGGTTCGAATCCCCCCCTCACCGCCATCGACACTTCAAGATGCGACCATAGCTCAACTGGATAGAGTACCTGGCTACGAACCAGGCGGTTGGAGGTTCGAGTCCTCCTGGTCGCGCCATCTTGAAATGTGTTGAATAGCGCTTACCATTGGTAAGCGTTTTTTGTCTGAAGACTGCGACCGTAGCTCAACTGGATAGAGTACCTGGCTACGAACCAGGCGGTTGGAGGTTCGAGTCCTCCCGGTCGCGCCATTCAGATAAAACACAACCCAACTTCTGCGACCGTAGCTCAACTGGATAGAGTACCTGGCTACGAACCAGGCGGTTGGAGGTTCGAGTCCTCCCGGTCGCGCCATCTTCAAAAAAGCCCGCTCAATGAGCGGGCTTTTTGCGTTATTGCGTTGCGGTGAGTTTTAGCATCAGCGTCATAAAGGCAATGATGAAAGCGCTCAAACCTATGATCCAGTAAAACCCCTTGCGGCCCTTTTCAAAGGGAATAGCGAACTGGCGCATCACTATGTACCAAATGACACATAGCACCAGCGGTATCAAAAACAGTTTACTCATGGTGCTCCCATATAAAATAAGGCGCTAAGCCAGAGGCTTAGCGCCTTATTGACTCTATGAATGCAGTTTAGGCGCTTTGGGCGTTTTCGGGCAGCGCTTGGGTGCGGGCCATATCAACTTGCTGTTCGCTCTTACCCACCACCAGGGCCACCATCATGTCGCCGGTGACGTTGGTGGCAGTGCGGATCATATCGAGAATTCGGTCGATAGCAGCAATAAAGGCAATGCCTTCTAACGGCAGGCCAACGGCGTTCAGGGTAACGGTAAGCATAACCATGGCGGTACCGGGTACGCCAGCGGTGCCCACAGACGCCAGGGTCGCGGTGAGGGCAATCATCAGGTACTGGGTCCAGTCCAGCGGAATGCCGTATATGTGGGCAATAAAAATCGCGCTTATCGCCGGGTAGATACCGCCGCAGCCATCCATGTTAATGGTGGCCCCCAGTGGCAGCACAAAGCTGCTGTATTTGGGGGTAACATGCAGGTTTTCTGTCACCACTTTAGTGGACATCGGCAAGGTGCCATAGCTTGATGAGGTGGTAAAGGCGACCATCTGCGCCGGGAAAATGGCTTTGAAAAAACGGATGGGGCTAAAGCCGGCCAGTTTTACCAAGCCGCCGTAGACCACAACAATGTGAATAAGGCAGGCAATGTAAATAGCTGCCACAAATTTGGCTAAAGGCAGCAGTGCCGATAAGCCATAGGCGCCAACCACCCAAGACATCAGGCCAAATACCCCAATGGGGGTCAGCTGGATAACAAAGCGGGTGATTTGGAACATCACCTCACTGCCTGCTTGGGCAAACTTTTTAACCGGCTCGGCTTTTTCACCCACCACATTGATAGCAATACCGACCAAAGCGGCAAAGACAATGAGTTGTAGAATGTTGCCATCAGCCATGGCTTTAACGGGGTTGGCGGGCAGAAAATCGAGGAAAACCTGGCTAACAGACGGAATATGCTTGGGGGTGAAGTCGCCGGGTATCAGCTGCTTGCCAAAATCCCAATTAAAAAGGCTACCAATCACCATGCCCAAAACCGAGGCAATGAGGGCGGTAAACAAAAACAGGCCAATGGTTTTAAGGCCTAAACGTTTTAGGTTGTCGCCACCGCCCATGGCTGTTACCGAACTGACAATGGCAAATAAAATAAGCGGTACCACCAGCATTTTAATCAGGCGAATAAAGGCATCGCCCAAGGGCTTTAAGTAATCGGCTTTATCACCGAGTAATACCCCTGCCAAAATCCCTAAAACAAAACCGGCCAGCACTTTTTGCCAAAGTGCAAAGCGATTCCAAAACGCAAACATGATGTTACCCACCCCTAATGTCAAAAGAGCGATAGTAGGGAGTTCGCCGCGCTTGGGCCAATTCAGATACGATCTAAGCTAAGAACAAATTGTTAAATACAGGTAAGGGCAGTGATCGTAATCACAAAAGCTTTTGCATCAGGACCGCTAGAGGCATTACGCTTAGCCACTTGGTAATGGCCTGCCGGGGTTAAACACCAAGGTTTTTTCTTGCGACCCGGCATAAATGGGAAGGTTTTCTTTGCTGAACCAGTTGCAACGCCGCCTCGATGCATTGGCGGCCCAGGATGCATTGCCCCTGTTATTTGCGCCAAAGCGTGGTGTAGAACGTGAAGCGCTGCGCATTGAGCCACAAGGCACTATGGCGCTGACGCCACATCCCAAGGCGTTAGGTGCGAGCCTGACCAACGAATTTATCACCACCGATTTTGCTGAGAACTTGATGGAGTTCATCACGCCGGTGACGGATTCAGTTGATGAGTTAATGGCATCGCTTACCGATATTCATGTTTATACCTTCAAGCACCTTGGGCAAGAGCGCCTGTGGCCCTTGTCGATGCCTTGCTATATCAAGGACCCAAAACAAATTCCCCTGGCTGACTTTGGCCAGTCCAACATTGGCCGCATGAAGCGGGTTTACCGGGAAGGCTTGAAGAATCGCTATGGGCCGGTGATGCAGTTAATTGCCGGTGTCCATTACAACTTCTCCTTGCCAGAGGGTTTTTGGCAGCACTGGCCAGATGGTGACCAATCGTCAGCTTATATGGGCCTGCTGCGCAATTACCGGCGTTTGGTGTGGGTGTTGCCTTATTTGTTTGGCGCCTCGCCTGCTCTTTGTGGCTCCTTTTTATGTGGCCAAAAGCATCACTTGGCATTTGAAAAAAGCGCGTCAGGCAGTTTGTATATGCCTTATGCCACCTCGTTGCGGCTATCCGATCTTGGTTATACCAGCTCCGCGCAAGCGGGCCTGCGCATCGATCACAACAGCATCGAAGGTTATATTCGCGATCTTCGCCAAGTCATCGCTCAGCCCAGTGAAGAATTTGCCAAGATAGGCGTTAAGGTTGACGGTGAATATCGCCAGCTCAACAGCAACTTGCTGCAAATTGAAAACGAACTCTACGCCCCCATTCGTCCCAAACGGGTAACCGAGCGCGGCGAAAAACCCACAGAAGCCCTGGCTCGTGGCGGCGTGCAATATATTGAAGTGCGGGCACTAGACGTGGACCCCTTTAGCCCAACCGGCGTTGATATTAACACCGTGCGCTTTATGGACATTTTCTTGCTGGGTTGCCTGTTGTTAGATGCCGAGCCCCTTGATAACACGCAGTGGAATGAGAACCTGAAAAACTTCCAGGCCACGGTGCTTGAAGGGCGCAAACCCGGGCTGATGCTGACCCAAAAGGGCCAAGCCATTTCCATGGATGACTGGTTTGCTGAACTGATGCCGGTTTGGCAGCGTATTGCCGAAGGCTTAGATGCGCAGCAAGGCGGCCATGGCTATCAAAATAGCCTTAAAGAGCAGCAAGCTAAAATTGCCGACCCAACCCTAACGCCGTCAGCGCGGATCTTGGTGGCACTGAAATCCCATACCAGCGGTAAGCTTGGGGTTACCCTGGCCGAGGCGCACCGAGAAGCGCTATTGGGCCGCGCTTATGAACGCTGGAGCGAAGCATTCTTTGACGCAGAGACCGAGCGTTCTTTAAAGGCGCAAGCGGAACTTGAAGCCAGCGACAGCGAAAGCTTTGATGATTTCCTGGCCGATTACTTTAGCGACCTCTCTCAAGGTGTAGCCTGATAAAAAAGCCCCGCAACTGCGGGGCTTTTTTTAGGCAAGCGCTTGGGCTAAGTCCTCTTTTAAATCTTCAACATCCTCGATACCAACCGACAATCTCACCAGGCTGTCGGTAATGCCAAGTGCCAAGCGTTCTTTAACCGGGAAAGACCCGTGGCTCATTTGCGCGGAGATGTTCAGCATGCTTTCTACGGCGCCCAAGCTGTCGGCTAACACAAAGTAGCGGCAGCGTTTGGCCATTTCCTCAGCCTTTTCCTGGCTTGCTAGTTCAATAGAAATTACCCCGCCATAGCCTGAGCACTGCTTTTCGTGAACGGCTTTATCCGCCGTTTCGGCAAAGCCCGGGTAATAGATCTTTTTCACAGCCGGATGTGCTTGCAGCCAGTCGGCCAATACCCGGGTATTGGCTTCAATGGCTTCCATGCGCAGCCCAAGGGTGCGTATGCCGCGAATCAGCAAAAAGCTATCCTGTGGGCCCAACACAGCGCCAATGGTGTTTTGTAGCTGCTTGACGCGTTTTCCGTAGATATCGTCACGGGTAACCACTAAACCGGCCATCAAGTCGGAGTGGCCGCCCAGGTACTTGGTCGCACTGTGGATCACGATATCGGCGCCATGGGCTAGCGGGTTTTGCCAGTAGGGCGTGGCAAAGGTGTTATCCGCCACCAGCGGAATTTGATGGGCCTTGGCAATTTCTGCCATGGCGGCAATGTCGGTAATTTTTAGCAGCGGGTTGGACGGGGTTTCGACATAAAGCATCTTGGTTTTGGGGCTTACCGCTTGACGCACGGCCTCAACATTGGATGCATCAACGAACCGTATCGCCACGTTCATCTGGCTCAGCACTTGTTCGATAACCCTGAAGGTGCCGCCGTAGATGTCAGCGCAAACCACCAGTTCATCACCGCTTTTGAGCATCATCATTACGGTGGTAATTGCTGCCATACCGGTAGCAAAGGCAAAGCCGCGGTCGCCACCTTCAAGATGCGCAATTAACTCTTCGAGATTTTGGCGGGTAGGATTGCCACCGCGGCTATAGCGAAACTCGCTTTCGTTGCCGATGTGGGTAAAGGAACTGCTTTGATAAATAGGGGGACTAATAGAACCCATGGGATCGTTGATATGCTGTCCATGGATTAGGGCGGTTTTCTTGCGCATCCTGACCTCGGTAGTGCTTGGGATGCTAACAGCATACAGATAAAAAAAGAGGAGGCCAGAGGCCTCCTTACAGGGAAGATGTCATGAAAAAGAAAGTTTGCTGCTTTCAGGTATTCAGAGTGGCGCCTTAAGGATTAGTTCCCGGATGTTGTTGGAAAGGTTTTTTCGTTCAGTTTGACGCCAGGATAAAAAAAAAGGGAGGCTATTAAAGCCTCCCATCAGGGATATGACATGAAAAGTTTTGCTGCTTGCATTAGGTTAGAGGTCCCTGCCTTGTGAAAGTTCGCCAGCGTTAGCACTTTTTCACAATAAAATTGGAAGACGTTGTAAATGAAGATAATTCTTTTGCTGTTGCCGCTGCTTTTTATGACAGGTTGCGCCACGGCACCGCCAAAGAACCCCAATAACCTGTGTTCCATCTTTAGGGAAAAAGACGATTGGTACGATGCCGCCATGGACGTAAAGGCCAAATGGGGTGTGCCACCGCATGTGCTTTTTGCCATTCTCTACCAGGAATCGAGCTTTCGTTACGACGCCTTACCGCCGCGTGATTATCTGCTGGGGTTTATTCCCTGGGGCAGGGTATCCAGTGCCTACGGTTATGCCCAGGCCAAAGATGACACCTGGGAAGACTACATGCGTGAAACCGACAACTGGGGCGCTGACCGCGACGATTTTGACGACGCCCTCGATTTTATGGGCTGGTATATCTACAAATCCCATCAGCTTACCGGTTTATCCAAGTGGGACGCTTACGGCCAATACCTGGCTTACCACGAAGGCTGGGGCGGTTATATTAAGAAAACCTACAATAAAAAGCCGTGGCTGAAGAAGGTGGCCCGCAAAGTTGAGCACCGCGCCAAGCTTTTTGCCAAGCAATACTGGGGCTGTAAAGACGACCTTAAAAAAGGCTTCTGGGATTGGTTTTAGTGACCATAAAAAAGGCCGCAATTGCGGCCTTTTCTTAACTGGCTTTTTTAAACTGCGGCAGGATACGGGCCGTTTTTACCATGTTGTCCTTCACATCGACTATCTCCATCGGGTAGCCGGCAAGGCGCACAGAAATATTGGCCTCTGGTATCTCTTCTAAGTACTCAAGAATGAGTCCGTTCAGGGTTTTGGGCCCATCGGTGGGAAAATCCCAGTTCATCTCTTTATTGAGTTCACGAAGGGAAATACCACCTTCAACTAAGTAAGAGCCATCTGGCTGCGGCACAATTTCGTCATGTACCGACGGTGCTTGGTCGGTGGTGAAATCGCCAACAATCTCTTCAAGAATATCTTCTAAGGTCACCAAACCTTGAATATCACCGTATTCGTCAACCACTAGGCCAACACGCTCTTTGTTGCGTTGGAACTTTAAGAGTTGCACGTTTAGCGGGGTGCCTTCGGGAATAAAATAAATTTCCCGTACCGCCCGCAGCAGCGCTGATTTAGTGAACTGGTTTTTCGACAATAAGCGCAGCGCGTCGCGGGCATGCACAAAGCCGACGGCATCATCAATGTTGTCTCTAAACAGCAATAACCGGGTGTGCTGGGCATGGGTGAGCTGCTTGACGATATCGTTCCAATCATCATTGATATCAATGCCCTTGATGTCTGAGCGCGGCGTCATAACATCTTCAACCTGCACCTTTTCAAGGTCCAGTATCGACACCAGCATGTCGCGGTGACGCCTTGGGATCATGGCACTGGCTTCGGCCACAACGGTACGCAGCTCTTCACTCGATAAGCTGTCGCCAGTCATGGAATGTGGGCGAATGCGCAGCAGCGCCAGCATGCCGTTGGATATGGCGTTGACTATCCACACCAGCGGATAGAACACCCGCAGCAGCACTTTCAAAATAATAGAAACAGGAAAGGCCACTTTTTCAGGATAAAGGGCGGCCAGCGTTTTCGGCGTCACTTCGGCAAATAACAACACGGCCAGGGTCAAAGCAATGGTGGCCAGCAAAATGCCCAGGCCGCCTAGCCAGCGTTCACCCAAAATGGTGGCAATGGCTGAGGCACCAATATTAACCAGGTTATTACCGATGAGGATAAGGCCAATCAGGCGATCGGGGCGTTCCAGCATTTCGCTGGCGCGTTCGGCGCTTTTATGTCCTTCCTTGGTGAGATGGCGCAACCGATAACGGTTTAGCGACATCATGGCGGTCTCTGAGCTTGAGAAAAAAGCTGAGATCAAGATGAATACCACTAGTGTAATAACTAAGGTACCCGTCGATATGTCGTCCAAAAGGGGGTGTCCTTTCTAAATTCAGGAACACCCATTTTACTACGCGAAGGGGGGCTTGTGATCAAGACCGCAGTATGACTTCCTGTACAAATCGACTGCCAAAGTACGCCAGTGTTAACAAAAATGCCCCGGCAAGGCAGGCCCAAACGGCACCTTTGCCTCGCCAACCATGGCGATAATGGGCATAAAGTGTTCCGGCATAAACCAGCCAAGCCATGATAGACAGCACGGTTTTATGGGCTGTGGCCTTGGCAAACATCGATTCGAGAAACACAAAACCGGATGCCAGTGCCAAGCTAAGTACTGTTAGCCCCACTAACAGCAGCTGGAAAAATTGCCTCTCTACCGTCATCAGTGGTGGCAAAAACGCAGGCAGCCCGGATAAACGACGTTTTTTCAGCTGGCGGCGAATAAAGGCCATTTCCAGAGCATAAAGGGCGGCAATCACCATAATGGCGTAGGCAATCAAGCTCAGGGTGATGTGCACCACCACCTCGGGCTCGGTGCGTAAATGCAGCATCCATTTAACGGGTATTAACCAAGCGGCCAGCACCACCATCGAAGCAAAACCGTGAACGATGGGCATCAGCTGCAATACCGGCAGCCGCACCGCGGCCGAGGTCATCATCACCACCACCACCCAACTGGACATGGAAGCAACGTTAATCACCCCTAAGTTTTCGCCATTGCCGGTGGTGATAAGCACCATCAGGCTAGCCAGGTGAGCACCGGCGGCGGCAAAGCCCAACGACACCGTTTGTACCCGGTTGGGGCCGTCGTGGGCGAACAGGCGGCTGGCCGCTAAAACAGCGGACAACCCATAAAGAACTGCTGCGAGAAGTGAAAATATCGAGGTCAACATGGCCTGGTATGGTTCCTTTTTATTAGTGCCATTCTAAGGGACGACTTTTGTAAAAGTGAATAGCGGTGTTTCGGAACGCCCCCCGGTTTGGGGTATACTGCCCATCAATAGTGAATTCTGAGACCCCAGATCGATGTTTGAGAATCTTTCCGACAGGTTAACACGCACCCTGAAAACCATCAGCGGCCGCGGCCGCCTGACCGAAGACAACATCAAAGATACCTTGCGCGAAGTGCGTATGGCACTGCTGGAAGCCGATGTCGCCTTGCCAGTGGTACGCGACTTTGTGGCCAGGGTCAAAGAAAGGGCCTTAGGGGCGGAGGTGACCAAGTCGCTTACCCCCGGCCAGGTCTTTATCAAAATCGTACAAAGTGAGCTGGAAACCGCCATGGGCGAGGCCAATGAAGGCCTTAACCTTGCCGCCCAGCCACCTGCCGTTATTTTAATGGCCGGCCTGCAAGGTGCTGGTAAAACCACCTCGGTGGCTAAACTGGCGCGTTTTCTAAAAGATCGCCACAAGAAAAAAGTGATGGTGGTTAGTGCTGACGTTTATCGCCCCGCGGCGATTAAACAGCTGGAAACCCTGGCCGGTGAAGTGGGTGTTAGCTTCCATCCTTCCGATGTTTCCCAAGATCCGGTCGCCATTGCCAAGAGCGCCATCGACGCCGCCAAAAAAGGCTTTTTCGATGTCTTGCTGCTAGATACCGCCGGTCGCCTGCACGTTGATGGCGAAATGATGGAAGAGATCCAGCGCCTGCATAAAGCGGTTAACCCGGTTGAAACCCTGTTTGTGGTTGACGCCATGACCGGTCAGGATGCTGCCAATACCGCCAAAGCCTTCCACGAAGCGCTGCCGCTGACCGGGGTGATTTTAACCAAGGTCGACGGTGACGCCCGCGGCGGGGCCGCATTGTCTATTCGTACCATCACCGGCAAGCCCATCAAGTTTTTGGGGATGGGCGAAAAAGTGGATGCCCTTGAGCCTTTCCACCCTGACCGTATTGCCTCGCGTATTCTCGGCATGGGCGACGTGTTGTCGCTTATCGAAGAGGTGGAACGTAAGGTTGACAAGGATAAAGCCAGCAAATTGGCTGAAAAGGTCAAAAAAGGCAAAGGTTTTGACTTGGAAGACTTCCGCGAGCAGCTCGAACAGATGAATAACATGGGCGGCATGATGGGGCTGATGAGCAAGATGCCGGGCATGGGCCAGATCTCTGAACAGGTCAAAGGTCAAATGGACGACAAAATGACCAAACGCCTGGGCGCCATTATTAGCTCCATGACCCCGGGCGAGCGCCGTACGCCGGACATTATTAAAGGTTCGCGCAAGCGCCGTATTGCCGCCGGTGCTGGTGTCGAAGTGCATGAAGTGAATAAGCTTTTAAAGCAATTTTCACAGATGCAAAAGATGATGAAAAAGATGTCTGGCAAGGGCGGCATGATGAAGATGATGCGCTCAATGAAAGGCATGATGCCACCGGGCGGCATGCCCAAATTCTAAGCCCCGAAAAAAGGCAGCCAAGGCTGCCTTTTTTATTTGTGGGCCTGCTTTGACGCCATTTCTTGCATTAACTGGCAATCTGAGTAAAATTGCCGGGCTTTACAGCTTGGGCCTCCTCGGGCCCACCATTCACTTGCATTACCAAGAGGACGGTATGGTTACCATTCGTTTGGCACGTGGCGGCGCTAAAAAGCGTCCGTTCTATCAAGTTGTCGTTGCTGACAGCCGCTTCTCCCGCGACGGGCGTTTTATCGAGCGCGTTGGCTTCTTCAACCCTATCGCTCGTGGCCAGGAAGAGAAACTGCGTCTGGACGTGGATCGCATCAATCACTGGGTTTCCCAGGGTGCTTCCATGACCGATCGCGTTGCTCAACTGGTTAAGAGCAACAAGGCTTAATAAGCCTTTGTTTTTTGGATAAGAGGTAAGGCTTTTCATGGAAAAGATCACTGTTGGCAAACTCGGCGCCCCGTACGGCATCCGCGGTTGGGTCAAAGTGAATTCCTTCACCGACGATCCTGAAGGCATTTTTTCCTACCAGCCCTGGCTTTTGGGCCGTGATGGGAACTGGCAGGAAACCGGCATCGTCAAATGGCGACGCCACAACAAGGGCCTCGTTGTGCTCTTGGACCAAATTAGCGATCGCAACGGCGCTGAGCTGTTAAACGGCATGGACATCGCTGTTCCTGCCGACAAACTGCCAGAGCTGGCTGAGGGCGATTATTACTGGCGCGACCTGGAAGGGCTCCGCGTGGTGAACACTCAAGGCTATGATTTAGGCTTGGTTGATCACCTGCTGGAGACCGGCTCCAACGATGTGCTGGTGGTAAAAGCCAATAGCCGCGACAGTTTTGGTCAACGTGAACGATTGATCCCCTTCGTCATGGATCAGTTCATTAAAAAGGTCGACACCACTGATGGTGTCATCGAAGTGGACTGGGATCCTAGCTTCTAATGAAGCTAGCGATTGTTACCCTGTTCCCTGACATGTTTCGGGCTTTGACCGAGCATGGCGTTATGGGACGGGCCATCGACAAAGGTTTATTGCAGCTTGAGTGTATAAATCCTCGTGATTTTACCTCTGACAAGCATCGCACCGTGGACGACCGGCCTTATGGCGGCGGCCCCGGTATGCTGATGAAGGTTGAACCGCTGCAAGCCGCCATTGCTGCCGCTAAGCGTGCAGCAGGCAAACAGGCTAAGGTGGTCTATCTTTCTCCGCAAGGTCGAAAGTTAGATCAACAAGGCGTCCGAAGCCTGGCCCAAACATCGAGTTTGGTCCTGGTGTGTGGCCGCTACGAAGGCATTGACGAGCGGGTGATAACCGCCTTGGTAGACGAAGAATGGTCTATCGGCGATTACGTCCTCTCGGGCGGGGAACTCCCCGCGATGGTATTGATTGACGCAGTGGCTCGGCTAGTGCCGGGAGTATTGGGTCATGAGTTGTCAGCTGAGGAAGACTCCTTCGCGACGGGGCTTTTAGATTGCCCCCATTACACGCGACCGGAAGTTCTCGACGGGCAGCAGGTACCGGATGTGCTTTTAAGCGGTGACCACGAAGCCATCCGCCGTTGGCGTTTAAAAGCGTCATTGGGGCGGACCTGGCAGCGGCGTTCGGATTTGCTGGACAACCTAGCTCTGACTGACGAGCAAGAAAAACTTCTTGCTGAATTTATCCGCGAACAAGCGGATCACAGTTAAGTCTCAGTTACACCTAGGGAATTTTAAATTATGAGCAACATCATTAAGCAACTTGAAGACGAACAACTCAAGCAGGACGTACCGGCTTTCGCCCCGGGTGACACCCTGGTTGTTTCCGTCCGTGTAAAAGAAGGCGATAAAGAGCGTCTGCAGGCCTTCGAAGGCGTGGTTATTGCCATCCGTAACCGCGGTCTGCACTCCTCCTTCACCGTTCGTAAGATCTCTAACGGCGAAGGCGTAGAGCGCGTATTCCAGACCCACAGCCCTCTGGTCGCCAAGATTGAGGTTAAGCGTCGTGGTGATGTACGTCGTGCCAAGCTGTACTACCTGCGTAGCCGCACCGGTAAAGCTGCACGTATCCGCGAGAAGCTGACCACCAAGTAATGGTCGCTGTATAAAGCTAAAAGCCCCGCCTAGTGCGGGGCTTTTTGTATTCCGAGATTGGCTCATTTGCGGCCTCGACGGCACTGAGGTAGGCTGAGCCTTGGATGTGGCTAGGAATTTTTCATGAAAAACAAAGGATTGGCCTTTCTTTTCGGGTGCCTGCTCAGCATCAGTTTTACTGCTGCTGGTTCTTGTCAGCAAACCATCAACCAATCGCTAACCGCTTTTGCCAACGGCGATTTTCAAAACGCGCGCCAGCATTTTACTTGGGTGCTTGGTAAAAAATACACCACCGATGCCTTGAGCCAGGTACACCGCCAGCTTGGCCGCTTTAAAGCCAAAGGCCATAGCCGCTGGCTGGTTATCAATCAGCAGCATTATCTGCTTACTTCCATGCTGTTTAGCAGCGGCCCTAAAACGGCGATCGGTCGCTGTGACCCCAGTGGCGCCATTAGCTATTTTGAGTGGGGCCCTTGGTCCGATGCGCGTAGCCGCATTGCCAAAGCCAAGGTGCAAAAGCTCAGCAGTGGCGTGAGTTTGGTGCCAGATATTTTGCGTTCACGCTGGGGGCCATTACCTGCGGTTTGGACCTTTCCTCAAGGCAACGGGCCTTTTGCAGCAGTATTGCTGGTGGCCGGGGCCGGCGCTCAGGATATGGACGGCAGAGAAGGTGCCAATCAACCTTTAAAGCAACTTGCTATCGCCTTAGCCAAAAAGGGGATTGCCAGTTTTCGCTATGACAAAGCCATTCGTGCTTACCCAACACCAGCTATTTTGGACAAACAGCTCACTGTGGATGACGACGAAACCGATGATGCGCTCAGTGCCCTTAGTCTAATGGCTAAAAATCGTCAGCTGAACCCGCAGCGGATTTTTCTGCTTGGCCATAGCCTTGGCGCTATGCTGGCACCACGCATAGCCAAGCGCAGTCAGGTCGATTTAAAAGGGGTCATTATGATGGCGGCGCCGTCCTTAACCTTACTGGACAATGCCAAGCTGCAAACCGCCTATCTCGATAAGCTCAACGCTCTTAACGCAGTTGCGGCAAAGCAGCACCAAATCGAGCTGGAACAAGAACAACAGTTGTTAGCCAACCATAAGCCGGGTACCGCCATTGATGGCGATTTTATTGGCATGCCGCAAAGCTGGTTTTTGAGTCTGCATCAATATGCACAAGTTAAAGTGGCTCAGTCTCTTACGCTGCCGTTGTTGCTGTTGCAGGGCGCCCAAGACTTTCAAGTGCCAGCGGCTCAGAACTGGCCAATATGGCAAGCAGCACTCAACGATAAAACCAATGCCACCTTGATTGAATATCCCGCTCTTAGTCACCTTTTCATGCCAGCAGGCAAAGCGCCTTCGCCCAAGGACTACCAAAAAGCGGCTGTTATTCCAGCCAAGGTAACTGATGATATGAATGCCTGGATAAAGGCGCACTCCTAAACCCCAGCCCCGTTTAAGGCGGGGTTTTTTATTTTCTCGTTGCCAACAAGCCTGGCTTTTAAGGTCCGACTTTCTGCTTTTCTTATGACGAATGTCACTATCCGTGGCAGGTCCTTTGGTTGTCCTAAAAACTCAAATCGTATACGGTATTTTTTATTCGTTGCTTGCCTGGGCTCTGTTATTAGCCAGCACCACCTTGGTTAAAGTGGCTGCTACAGAGCGCAATATGCATTTTTGATAACAATAAGGCATCAGGATTTGTCATGAGAACACAGCCGTTACACCGTCTCCCGAGTACCTTTGAAATTGTGCTGCTTGCGGCCGCCATTGTCGGGGTGATTTTTCTGGTTGTGCAGGAAATGGAGCTGCCCATTCAGCTGTCACTGCTGGGGTGCTGGTTCGTGGTGATGGCCTTTGGCAAGTATCTGAAGGTCAGTTATGCGCAGATGCAAGAAGGTTTGGTGCATGGCATTAACCAGGGGATGGATGCCATCTTAGTGCTTATTGCCGTTGGCGCGCTGATTGGTAGCTGGATGGCAAGTGGCGTGGTGCCCAATATTATCTACCTTGGCTTGTCGGTGATGAGCCCAAGCATCTTTTTGTTAGCCGCCTTCTTTATATGCATGATCACGTCGTTAGCCACCGGCACCTCTTTTGGTACTGCCGGTACGGCTGGTGTCGCGATGATGGGCATTGGCGCCGGCTTTGGCTTTCCCATGCCACTGGTGGCAGGGGCGGTTATCAGCGGCGCTTACGTCGGGGATAAATTATCGCCTTTGTCTGACACCACAGTGATGACGGCGTCTTTATGTAAGGTGGGGCTGATTGACCACGTAAAATCGATGTTTTATGTGGCGGTGCCGGCCATCAGTTTAACGGCGCTGCTGTTTTTCTTGGTTGGGTTTAGCCATGGCCACCAGGGCAGTATCAGCCGCGCTACCGATGTTATGCAAGCCCTGGCAGGACAATACACCATGGCGTGGTATATGTTGCTGCCCGCCTTGGCCGTCATTGTGTTGCTCGTGATGAAGTTTCCGTCGGTACCGGTTATTTTCTTCGGCGCTTTTCTCGGGGTGGCCTGGGCCTATTTCTTTGGCCATATGCCGATCATCGCCGCCATCAAAAGCCTTTATGAAGGTAACCATGTTGAGTCCAAGCTCGCCTTTCTAAATGTGCTGCTAAACCGCGGCGGTATTGTATCGATGCTGGACGTGATCCTGCTGGTCATGCTGGCACTCGGTCTGGGTGGGTTAATGGAAGCCACCGGTGTGTTGAACACTGTTTCAAATGGCCTGCAGCGCTGGGCCACCACGCAAGGGCGCTTGGGGCTTTCAACCGTTTTCGCCGGCTTTCTAGGTAACTTTTTGGGTGGCGCGGCTTATGTATCGCTTATTACCGCGACCACTATCACCGCTAAAAACTACGACAAACTGGGAGTAGACCGGCGGGTGCTGTCGCGTAATACCGAAGCGGGGGGCACTGTTACCACACCAATGGTGCCGTGGACCGATGGCGGTGTCTTTATGGCAACTACCTTAGGGGTTGCCACCACCACTTATCTGCCTTACCTCTGGTACCACTTTATTGGCCTTACCATCACCATTTTCTACTGCTACACCAACACCTTTTGTTTCAGTAAAAAAAAGACTCGTGAGACGACACCGGCCAGTGCTGTTGAAGTCGAGTAAGCCAAAAAGCCAGGTTATCTAACCTGGCTTTTTTTATTGCGCCACCATTTTTTGCGATAAGGACTGACTAAGGAAAAAACCGTGCTTGGGCGGGCAGGGTGCTGGCTGGGCCGTTATACAGTATGCAGTTAGGTAGGTATATAGTATAATGTTTGCCTTAGTGAGTTATTTATGCCGCACCTTGATAAGCCTATCTATTTGTCCAAGCCCAGCACCCACGCTATGCAGGAACACACTTTAGGCATCGGAGCCAATTTATGTCATCTATAGTGGTCAAGACTTTGTCTGAACAGGCATATGAGATCTTGCGTGAACGGATCTTGTCTAATGACATGCTGCCGTCCAAGCCGATCAGACAAGATGCGCTTTCCAAAGGCCTTGGGGTCAGTAAGATCCCGCTGCGTGAAGCTCTGACCCGCCTCGAACACGACGGACTGTTGATCTCGCACCCTAACCGGGGTTTTTTGGTTCGTCCTTTAACGGTCGATGAAGCTGAAGATGTGTTTCACCTTCGCCTAACGGTAGAGCCAGAAGCGGCAGCCGAAGCCTGTAAGCTGGCTGATGACGAGCAGCGCGCTTACGCCGAGAAGGTGTTTTTGAAACTGCGTGAGCTGTCTGACGAATGCTCCCCTGACGCTGTAACCATCAACCGCGCCTTTCACTTAGCACTGACCGCCCCGGCCAACCGCAGTGTGACGCAAAACGTGCTGGAAAAACTGCACTTGTTGTCTGAGCGTTATGTGCGCAAACACCTTGAGCCACCTAATCGTGAAGAGAGCGCCTTTTACGAGCATCAACAGATCTTTGATGCTTGGATGGCAAGGGATGCCAAATTGGTGAAAAAGCTCATTAAAGATCATACCAAGGGCACGCTAGACGACTTACGTCAGCAATTGCCGAACGAATAAAGCAAAAGCCAACCTGCCGGTTGGCTTTTTTTATGACGGTTTTGTCCCGTTCCTGGATGGGCGTAATTGTCTATTTCGTATTTCATATATAGTATACGAATTTATATTTCAGGTGTGATGGGGTGAGCGAGTGCCCAGTGTTGCAATTATTGGTGGCGGTATTGTTGGCCGCTGCTGCGGTTATTTTCTTCAGCGTCAGGGCATGGATGTCACGGTGCTGGATAACGACCCCGAACTAAACGCCGCTTCGTGGAATAACGCCGGCCATATCGCCACCGAGCAAGTGACGCCGCTGGCGTCCTTTGCGGCCATTAAGTCAGCCCCTAAACGTTTATTTCGTGTTGGCGGTGCCCTGGATTTCGATTTCTCCACACCGGGGATCGGCGGTTGGATCTGGCGCTATCTTAAAGCCTCAACCCCGGGAAATTTTGCCAAGGGTAAGGCGGCGTTAACTGAGCTGGTCATTGACGCCGCGACGCACTGGCAAGCCTTGGCAGCAGAGCTTAACAGCGCGCAGCCGCAGTATCAGCAACAAGGCCATTGGGTGCTTTGGGAAAGCCCTAAAAGCAGCGAAAAAAGCCGGGCGGCATGGCAAGGCGCCGATATCGGTAAGGCCACTTTTACTGACCTTGAGGCAAGCCAGTTAAGCCATATTGAGCAGCAACTGAGTGAACCCATGCACGCGGGTATCGCCTTTTCTGGTACCGGCCAAATCATCCGCCATAAAACCTTGGCTGCCGAGCTTAAAGCCGCCTTTATTGCCGCCGGAGGCCGCTGGCGAGAATTGGCGGTGGGCAAACTGCGCTTACGTGAGGGCAGGGCGGTTATCGATGGTTTTGAAAGTTTTGACCAAATTTTAGTCTGCGGTGGCGCCGCTTCTGCCAAAGTGCTGGCCGACATTCACCCCGGGGTGCCACTGCTGGCCGAACGGGGTTATCACATCGAAGCCGACTGGGATCCTGCCCGCTGGCCAGCGGAATTGCCGCCAGTGGTGTTTGAAGACCGCTCTCTTATTGTCACCCGTTTCGAGAACCGGCTTCGTGCCTGCAGCTTTGTTGAGCTGTCATCCCTTGACGCTAAACCCGACCCGCGTAAATGGCAGCAGTTATTGCGCCACAGCGCTGAGCTTGGCCTGCCGCTAACCGACAACATCAGCCAATGGCATGGCGCCCGCCCCACCTTACCCGACTACCTGCCAGCGATGGGGCAAAGCGATAAAGCCAATAACCTTTACTACGCCTTTGGCCACCAACACCTGGGGCTGACCTTGGCACCTGTTACCGGGAAATTAATGGCGCAACTGATGGGTGACAAAAAATTGTCGCAATCGTTAACGGCTTTTTCGCTGTCCCGATTTGGCTGCTAAGCCACGCCATCTGTGGCCTAGCTCTAGTTTTTGATGGTTAAGAAAAGTTTCATCTTGTTTGGTTTTGGTATACGATATAATGTATATCTAGATGTGAAGATCACGAATATCAGTGAGGGAAAAGAATGAGTATGCAATGGTCCGGTGTATTTCCTGCAGCAACAACGCAGTTTGATGAAAGCCTTGCGATTGATTTTGATGCCACCCAACAGGGTTTTACCAATCTGTTGAACGACGGTGTCGACGGTTTGGTTATTATTGGTACCTGTGGTGAGAACAACTCACTGGAGCCAGAAGAAAAACGCAAAGTTGTGGCCGCCGCTGTTGAAGCCAAAGGCGACAAACCCGTTATTGCCGGTGTCTCAGAATTTACCACCGAGCGCGCCATTGCCTTTGCTAAAGACGCAGAAAAAGCCGGCGCTGATGCGCTGATGCTGCTGCCGGCCATGGTTTATGTGCCCACCGAAGACGAGCTTATCGCTCACTTTAAGGCCGTTGCTGCCGAAACCAACCTGCCTATCATGCTGTACAACAACCCCACCTCTTACCGGGTCAATGTCAGCATCGATTCCTTGGCCAAGTTGGTTGAGGTAGACAACATTGTTGCCATTAAAGAAAGTGCTTCCGATACCCGTCGTTACACTGACTTGCTCAATGCCTATGGCGACCGTTTCCACGTGTTGGCCGGTCTTGATGACGTTGCCCTTGAAGGCATGATGCTGGGTGCCTGTGCCTGGGTATCTGGCCTGACTTCCGCCTTCCCGCAAGAATCGGTTGAACTGATTCGTGCCTTTAAAGCCGGTGATATGGCCCGTGCCCTTGAGATCTATCGCTGGTTCATGCCGTTGCTGCACCTGGATGCTGGCCACGACTTGGTACAAGCCATTAAATTGTCAGAGCAAATCATGGGTCGTGGTAGCGAACGTGTACGTATGCCGCGCCTGCCACTGGCTGGCAAACGCCGCGAAGACGTTATTGCCATGGTTGAAAAAGCTGCTGCTACCCGTCCTACCAAAGGGTAATTGTTGCCATAAAGAGGGCCCAAATGAGGCACACCTTTTTCTGTATTGATGGTCACACTGCTGGCAACCCGGTGCGGTTGGTGGTGGGTGGCCATCCCATCTTACAAGGCAATAACCTCAGTGAAATGCGCCAGCATTTCATGGCCGAATTCGATTGGATCCGTAAAGGGTTGATGTTTGAGCCGCGTGGACACGACATGATGTCCGGCGGCTTTATTTATCCGCCCAAGGATCCGAAAGCGGATTTTGGGGTCATTTTTATTGAAACCAGTGGCTGCCTGCCGATGTGTGGCCATGGCTCTATTGGCATCATCACCTTTGGCCTGGAACACGGCCTTATTCAGCCGAAAACCGAAGGCCGTTTGGTGATGGAAGCGCCGGCCGGGCTCATTGAAGTGGAATACCAAAAGACCGGCGCCAAGGTCGACTGGGTCAAGCTGCGTAATGTGCCCAGCTATTTGGCTATTGAAGGTCTTAAGGTTGATGTGCCCGACTTTGGCGAACTCACCGTTGATGTTTCTTACGGCGGTAACTACTACGCCATTGTTGACCCTCAGCCCGGTTATGACGGCCTCGACAGCATGAGCGCTAGCGACATTTTGCGCCTGAGCCCAAAAATTCGCGCCGCCGTGCAGCAGCAGTTTAAGCCGGTGCATCCGCTAAACCCTGCCATTAACGGCGTTAGCCACGTGCTTTGGGCCGACAAACCGGCCTCTAGTGACGCCCATGGCCGTAATGCGGTGTTCTATGGCGATAAAGCCATCGACCGCAGCCCCTGTGGCACCGGTACCTCTGCCCGCATGGCGCAGTTAGCCGCCAAGGGCAAGCTTAAAGCCGGCGATACCTTCATTCACGAAAGCTACATCAAAAGCCGTTTTATCGGCCGTGTTGAAGCCATCACCGAGCTGGCGGGTAACAGCGCCATAGTGCCATCCATTCAAGGCACCGCCTTTTCAACCGGGTTTAACCAAATCTGGATAGACGATGCTGAGCCTTTCCCCGAAGGCTTCTTGGTGGTGTAAGGGATTGTTGTAATGCAAGTTATTGAACTTTCGCATGTTATCGGTGGTGAAAAGGTACTGGGTGAGGCGACACTCGCCCAGTACAACCCCGCTAACGCTGCTGACCTCAAAGTGGCTATTCCTGCCGCTGACCAAGCGCTGGTTTGTCATGCCGTCGCCGCCGCCAAAGCTGCCTTTTTGCGTTTTCGCGACCAGGGTATTGAAGCGCGGTCAGACGCCTTATTAAGGGCGCAATCGCTTATCAATGCCCGCAGTGATGAGCTGGCCAAGCTTATCGCCCGTGAAACCGGTAAAACCCTGGGCGACGCCAAAGGGGAAGTCGGCCGGGCGGCGCGCATTTTCGGCTTTTTCGCGGGTGAGGCGCTGCGCATTGTTGGTGAGCGTTTAGAGTCCACTCGCAACGGCGCCATGGTTGAAATTGAATACGCGCCGCTAGGCGTTATTGGCCAAATCACGCCGTGGAATTTCCCCATCGCCATTCCAGCCTGGAAAATTGCCCCGGCCCTGGCTTACGGCAATACCGTGGTGTGGAAGCCGTCGGAGTTATCCTCGGCCACCGCCCAGGCGTTAATGGACATTATTGGTGAGGTCGGCGTGCTGCCGGGCGCCGTGAATATGGTTTTAGGCGGCGGTGAAACTGGGGCGGCGATTTGCCATCACCCCGAGGTTAACGCGCTGAGTTTTACCGGCTCTGTGGCTACCGGCAAAAAAGTACGTATGGCCGCTGCCGAGCGCGGTGTCGCGGTGCAAACCGAAATGGGCGGCGTTAACGCGCTGTTGGTACTCAAAGACAGTGACCTTAATAGCGCCGTGGAAACCGCCCTTAACGGCGCCTTTTTAGCCGCTGGCCAGCGCTGCACTGCCACCTCTCGCATTATTGTTGAAGAGGCCATCGCTGACGCTTTTGTGGCCCGGCTGAGTGAGCGGGTTGCTGAACATAAGGTTGGCGATCCGCTGGCCGCCGATACCCATATTGGGCCGCTGGCATCAGCGAACCAAAAAGCGCTGATTAGCCGCCAAACGGCGGCCATGGAGCAGCACCCCGGCGCCAGACTGGTATTTGGTGGCACCGCCGAGGCGCTACCGGAGTGCTTCTTTGCCCCAACCTTGTTTGACCATGCCAACGCCGCTGACCCTATCGCCCAAGAAGAGATCTTTGGGCCGGTAGCCGCAGTGTTTCGCGTCGCCGATTACGACGCTGGCCTTGCCATGGTTAACGACAGCCGCTTTGGCTTGTCGGCGGGGCTTTGCACCGGTTCTTTGAAATATGCTGAGCACTTTAAGCGCTATGCGCGGGCCGGCATGTTAATGATTAACCTGCCCACGGCCGGTATCGACTACCACGTGCCCTTTGGCGGCGTGGGAGCCTCGAGCTATGGCGCCAGAGAACAGGGCAGGGCAGCCAAAACCTTTTATACCGTTACCCGGACGACCTACCTTAAGGCTTAAGTCCGCCTGGGCCCTGAGCGGCATCGCTGCTCAGGGCCCTTTTTTTATTAAGGAAAGCAACCGTGAACCAGCATTTAAAACGCTCGATCCCCGTGTTGATAGGCCTGTCATTACTGTTAAGTGGCTGTCAGCAGCTAACCCGTACTGTTGACCATAACAACGACTGGGAAAACCCTGCCATTTTCAGAATTAACAAGCTGCCAGCCCGGGCTTGGTTCACGTCCTATCAGGATGCGAGCGCCGCGAAAACCGATGACGAGGCGCAATCGGATCAGCTGGTGTCACTGGATGGGCAATGGGCCTTTCATTTTGCCAAAACCCCGGAGGCGCGGCCCAAGGATTTTTATAAGCCCGGTTTTGATGTGTCGAAGTGGGCAAAAATTAAAGTGCCGGGTAACTGGCAAATGGAAGGCTACGATTACCCGATTTATGTCAGCTCCGGCTACGCCTTCCCGATGAATAAACCCTATGTGGACCACAGCTACGACCCGGTGGGGTCGTATCGGCGCAACTTTACTGTGCCCAGTAACTGGCAGAATAAAAGGGTTATTCTCACCTTTGGCGCCGTGAAGTCAGCTTTTTATGTGTGGGTTAATGGCACCAAGGTCGGCTACAGCCAAGACTCCAAACTGCCAGCCGAGTTTGATATCACCAAACTGCTGCACCCCGGCCAAAACACCGTGGCGGTTGAGGTATACCGCTGGAGTGATGGCAGTTATTTAGAAGACCAGGATTTTTGGCGCATGAGCGGTATTCCCCGCGATGTGCTGCTGCATGTGGTGCCCAAAACCCATATCTGGGATTACTACGCCAAAGCAGGCCTTAAGCACCATTACCAAGACGGCAGCTTGGCGCTGAGTGTGGAAGTGGCCAACACCGACACTAAAAACACCTCGGGTACGGTGGCAGCGGCGCTTTATGACGGCAACAAGGTTTTGTGGCAACAGCAACAGCCCTTTGACGCTGGCGCGGGGCAAAACGTCATGGTTAGCATGAACCACGATTTTGCCAAGGTAAAAACCTGGTCAGCTGAAAAACCCAATCTTTATCAGTTGGTAATGACCTTAAAGCAAGGCGGCAAGGTCAGCCAGGTGGTGCGCCAGCAAGTGGGCTTTCGCAGTGTCGAGCTAAAAGACGGCCAGTTGCTGGTGAACGGTAAAGCCATTTACATTAAAGGGGTTAACCGCCACGAGCATGACCCTGTTACCGGCCAAACCGTTAGCCGTGAAAGCATGTTGCGCGACATCAAAATGATGAAGCAAAACAACATCAATGCCGTGCGCAGCTCCCACTACCCGAACGACCCCTACTGGTACAAGCTTTGTGACCAATACGGCCTTTATGTGATTGACGAGGCCAATATGGAAGCCCAGGGCTATGGCTATAAGCCCGACGGTTTGGGTAACGACCCGGCCTTTAAAGCCGCCATCCTGGATAGGATGCGCGGTATGGTGATGCGTGACCGCAATCATCCGTCTATCTATTCATGGTCTGTGGGCAACGAAACCAGCCCCGGCGCCAATATTTCGGCATCTTATCGCCTGGCAAAATCCATGGATCCAACCCGGGTGGCGCAGTATGAAACCCGCGTGTTCTGGTTTAAAGAGCGGATGACCGACATCATTCCTTGGATGTATGCCAACCGGGAGATGATCAGTAAAAAATACTTGGGCAAATACCCCAACCGCCCTTTTATCTGGATTGAATACGCCCACTCCATGGGCAACAGCGACGGTAACTTAAAAGAGTTGTGGGACTTTGTGCGTAGCCACCGTCAACTGCAGGGCGGCTATATCTGGGATTGGGTTGACCAGGGCCTGCTTAAACACACCAAAGATGGCCGCGCCTACTTTGGCTACGGCGGCGACTTTGAACCGCCCGGCACTCCTAACGACGGTAACTTCTGTGCCAATGGTTTGGTGAGCGCCGACCGCACGCCGCACCCGGCACTGCTTGAAGTGAAAAAGACCTATCAAAACATTGCCATCAGCCGAAAAGGCAAAGGTAAATACCAGCTCTTTAACCGCTTTTTCTTTACCGACTTAAGCGGCTATGAAGGGCGCTGGGTGCTGCTAGATAATGGCGAGCCTGCCTTACAAGGCGCATTACCGGCCCTTAATGCCAAGCCGCGTCACAGCGAAGACGTTGCCATCAAAGCCCTGGCGGATTTCAATTACCGCCAACACCACGAATATGCGGTAACGTTCCGCTTTTACGACAAAGCCGCAACCCAATACAGCCCGGCCGAATTTGAAGTGGCCAGCGGCCAATTTTTGCTGAAAAAAGCGTTACCGGTCATGCCGGTGGTGAAAGACAAAACGCCCCTTGATATCCAGCAAAGCCAAGACGCCATTGCCATTCACACCGGTGATGTTGCCCTGCGTTTTAATACCGCCACCGCCCGCCTTGCCAGCTATCAGGTGAAGGGCGTTGAAACCTTAAAAGCGGGCTTGTTCCCCAACTTCTGGCGCGCCCTAACCGACAACGACTACGGCAACCACTTTGGTAAGGAAACCCAAGCGTTTTATAAGTTTGCTGACCAAAAAGCCAAGGTCACCGGCGTTAAATTAAGCCGCCAGGGTAACAGTGCGGTGGTGACCTTTAATGTCAGCTTCCCGACATTGCATTCCACCGCCTCGCTCAACTACACCGTCAGTGAAGGCGGCGCCGTTGACTTCACCTACAGTGCCAATATCGCCAAAGACCTGCCGGAAATGCCGCGCTTTGGCGTGAAATTCCAAATGCCCAAAGGCTTTGATGAGGTCAGCTGGTATGGCCGTGGCCCACAGGAAAACTACCAGGACCGCAAACAAAGCGCCTACCTTGGGGTTTACCAATCATCAGTTGCCGCGCTGCAGTTCCTTTATATCCGCCCGCAGGAGAACGGTAACCGCAGTGATAACCGCTGGCTGACGCTGACCAACAAAGACGGCATTGGCTTGCGCGTTACCGGTGAACCGAGCTTTGATTTCGAAGCGCACCACAACACCATTGCCGATTTTGACCATCCCAAAGATGGCCCCAATCGCCATACCACCGACATAGTGCCGCGGCCACTGACCGAAGTTATTTTAGACCTGCGCCAGCGCGGCCTGGGCGGCGATACCAGCTGGGGCGCGCTGCCTTACAAGCCGTATCGTTTGCTGCCTGGTGAGCACCAGGGGGCGTGGGTGTTGCATCTGCACTTTAGTCCGGTCACAAAATAACATGCGCAAAGGGCACAACATGACAACAAAGCCTTTCACCCTAAAACGCCACTTGCTTGGGCTGTTGGTACTGGGGTTAAGCCAGCAGGCGCTGGCACAAACCTTAGACACCCCGCACTTTACCTTGGAGCTGGATGACAAGGCGCAAACCTTAATTTCCATGCAGCCCAAAGGTGCCGGAGGTTTTGATTTTCTGCCTGCCGCCCATAGCCGCGCCCACAGTGGCCCCGGTTATTACCGGCTGGGGGATATTGACCTCAGGCTACGCATAGCCGGTAAAGGTGCCTGGCAAGACTATTCATCGGCGCTTACCAGCCATGGCGTTAACGTCCTTAGCGCCAAGGGCAAGGTGCTGGCAGCCAGCGATATCAGCGCTGACCTGCAGGGTATTCCGCTTAAGGTCGAACGGGACTGGCTGGTCGAAAAGGGTGCCTTGGTGCTGCGGTTTCGCCTAACCAACCCAACCGCGCAGCGCATTGAAATTGGTGGCCTTGGCATCCCCATGGTGTTTGATAATGTCATCACCGGCCGCACCCTTGACCAAGCCCACGAACAAGCCAGCTTTACCGAGCCTTACATGGGCATGGATGCTGGCTATGTGCAGGTCACACGCCTTAATGGCAAGGGGCCCACTCTGCTGGTGGTGCCCGAGCAACAGGCCCCCCTTGAAAACTGGATGCCGCTGTTAGATAAAACCCAGCCTGATGGCAAGCCGCTGATTTTCAACGATCCGACCCACAGAACCACCACCTTTGAGGGGTTCTATGACTGGATGGTGCTCAGCAAAGGCTTCAGCGATACCGAGTGGCAGGGTGTTAAGCAGTGGAACCGGCCTACGGCGAAATGGCTGGCACCGGGCGCCAGCATGGAAACGGCAGTACGCTTTGTGTTGTCGCCGTCCATTAAAGGCATTGAAGCAACCCTAAAAGCCCAGCAGCGGCCGGTAGCGGTGGGTATTCCTGGCTATGTGGTGCCAACGGACTTGCCTGCGGACTTGTTCCTTGATACCCCCAGTGCTATCACCTCGATGACGGTGGCCCCGAAAGGGGCGCTGGTTGTCAGCCAGGGTGCTGACAAGGGCGATTGGCATCACTTTAAAGTGGCGGGCAAAAAGTGGGGGCGGGCGCGGCTCACGGTGCACTACCAAGACGGTAGCGAGCAAAGTATCCACTACTTTGTGACCGACCCTATGGCCACGGCGGTCAGTAAAATGGGCCACTTTCTTTATAACCAGCAATGGTATCAGGGCAAGAATGACCCCTTTGGCCGCGGCCCTTCGGTTATGGGCTACGACAACCAAGCCAAGCACATTATTTTGCAAGACTCACGGGTGTGGATAGCAGGCCTTAGTGACGAAGGCGGTGCTGGCCCTTGGCTGGCGGCCATTATGAAAGAGCTTGGTCAGCCAAACGCCGGGGAAGTGGCGAAGTTTGAACAGTTCTACACCCAGGTGCTGGACGGCAACTTGCAATACGCCAGTGGGCCCTATAAGTACGGCGTGAAAAAGAGCCTTTTTTATTACGACCCCAAGGCGCTGCCTAACTTCCAGTACGACAAAAATCTGGACTGGTCCAGCTGGACCTCGTGGAATAAAAAGGACGCCGCGTCACCTGAGCGTTCCTTTAACTACCCCCATGTAGCTGCGGCGCAGTGGGTGCTTTATCGTCTGGCGCGTTTCCACCAAGGACTGGTTAAAGCGCACCCCTGGCGCTGGTATCTAAATCAGGCCTACCACACCACCATGGCCATGATGACACTGGCGCCTTACTACACCCAGTTTGGGCAGATGGAAGGGGACGTTTTTGTCGCTATTTTAAAAGACCTTCGCCATGAAGGCATGAACAGCGAAGCCGACAAACTGCAAGCGGTCATGAAAAAACGCGCCGACCATTGGGCCAGTATGAAATACCCCTTTGGCAGTGAAATGCCTTGGGATTCAACCGGCCAGGAAGAGGTATATGCCTGGATGCGCTATTTTGGCGACACCCAGCAAGCCGATGAAACTCGTGACGTTATTCTGGGCTACGACCTAACGCAGCCGCACTGGGGCTATAACGGCAGCGCCCGGCGTTTTTGGGATTTCCTCTACGCCGGTAAATTCAGCCGTATTGAGCGGCAATTACACCACTACGGTTCCACCATTAATGCCTTGCCGCTACTCGACAGCTACCGGCGTAACCCCGCCAGTTTGTATCTGTTGCGGGTTGGCTACGGCGGCATGATGGGCAGTCTGACCAATATTGACCAAAAAGGCTTTGCATCGGCGGCCTTTCATAGCTTCCCGGATATGCTCAAGTTCGACCCTTATTCCGGCGACTACGGCTCTAACTTCTTTGGCCAGGCCTATGGCATTGGTAGCTACTTGGTAAAAGACGCGCAACTGGGCTGGTTAGGTTTTGGCGGCGAGGTAACAACGGCGGCAGACGGCATAACCTTGCTGCCTAAGGATGACTTTAAAACCCGGGTTTATATTGCGCCGCTGAAGCTGTATTTAACGCTTGATGCTGGCACCTTTAAAGCCGTGCAATACCGCACTGACGGCACTGTGCTGGTAACCTTTAATGGTCCAGATGCCCAAACGCCTCATGCGGCGCTTAACATTCATGCCTACGGTCCTTTGTATCAGCCGAGTCGCCCCCTTAACACCCTGGCCGGGCGTTATCAGGTGCCGCTCAAACAAGGCAGCAACACGCTTTTATTGCGGCCGAAAAAGCTATAGCCAAGAAAAGATGCCGCAAAGTGCATAAATTTTAATCTTCTGGTCAGCCTTGGTCGCTTAATGTTGATGATACACAACCGTCATGACTATTTATGCCCCTTATCCAGGGGCTTTTTCTTGCCTGAATTTTGCCAGGCTGCCCGTTTGGCAGCGTCTATGGAGCGAATGTGGCTGGCAGTAGTAAACCTCCCTTAGGCTGCTTTTTTGCGTTGAAATGCAAAATTCATAAATAGTTAATCTTCTTAAAATAAGCCCCTTACGGGGCTTTATTAGCCCAAAAAGCCGGTTGCCAGGCTTTTGGGTCAGCGGTTACCGCAGCCCGTTTTTCCGGCACCAAATCGTTGGCTATCTTGCCGGCAAAAGAGGCAGTGGTGGCTGCTCGCTTTTAGCAGCGCCACTAACGGCTTGGGGCCAGGAGCACTGAACAAAAAAAAGGCCCCTTAAAGGGGCCTAAAGTCATGACGGTTGTTGACTTAGAACTTGGCAGTTACGCCCAGGAAGATTTGACGACCTAAAGGATCGTAAACACCGGGGTAGGTATTGCCGTTGGTGTAAGAGGTAGCGACATCGCTGACAATGATCGGCGGATCGCGGTCAAACATGTTGTTGATACCGGCACGTACTTGAATGTTGTCGGTTACCGGCATGGAACCCGACAGGTCGAAGTAGCTGTATGAGCCGATGTGATCGCTCACATAGTAAGTGTCGTCGCTTGCCAGCAGCGGGTTGTCAGTGTTGCTGGACAGGTCAACTTTGCCGATATAACGCCACATCAGTGATACGTCCAGGTCGTACCAAGGGGTAGACCAGCTAACACGGGCGTTGTGGCGCCATTCTGGCTGAGGCAGACCACAGGTCGGGCCGTACAGGCCTTTACAGTTGTAGCTACCGTAGCCAGGCAGTGGCTCGGTGGTCATGTCGGTCAGCAGTGAACCTACCAGGTTGAAGTTCAACGAGCCCAGGCCGTTCAGGTCGAGGTCGTAGTTGGTGTTAACGTCAAAACCGGAGGTACGCAGGTAACCGGTGTTAAGGGTGGTAGACACAACATAACCGGTGGTACCGAACAGGGCTCCAGAGCTTGGGTTACGGTGAATCAGGTTACAGTAGTAGCTGTCGCCGGTGTTCAGACATTGGCTGAGGATCAAGGTGGGGTCGACCGAACTGATGTAGTCGTCCACTTTGATGTGGTAGTAGTCGATAGACAGGCTGAAGTTCGGAATGAACTGCGGTGTCAGAACCACACCCAAGGTCAGGGTTTTAGCGGTTTCCGGTTTCAGATCAGGGTTACCACCGTATTGGGCCACACATTGGTCAGAAGGACACTCAACAATGCTGCCGTACTGAGAGGAGCTTACGCCGGTGTTTTCACACTCGGCCATGGTGGCTGTAGGATCAGAGCCGGCGCAGGGATCAGTACCGGAGTAGTTACCCAGGCTTTGTGACGCAAACAGCTCGGTGACGTTCGGGGCACGGATGGCTTTGTTGAAGCTACCGCGAAAACGTACGTCGTCGTTAGGTGCGTAAGTCAGCTCAAACTTGAAGGTATTGGCGTTGTACTTACTGTCGTCACCTTCGTCATCGTGGTTTTTGTAGGAAGAGTAGCGATAACCACCGTTCACACCTAAGTATTTCACGCCAGGGGCGTCTTCAACCAAAGGCACGTCCAATTCGGTGTAGGCTTCGTCAACCTTGATAACGCCGTAGGAGTTTTCATAACCGTTGTCGATAGAAACGGCATCGGCGTTGAATTTGTACATTTCACGGCGGTGCTCACCACCTACAACCAACGCTGGGCCCAAGTTTGCCCAAGGTACCTTGATGCCATAGCCGTCCAAATCAATTTGGCTGTAGGCGCTGTAGACATCCATGGTTTGTTTGCTGTTGGTTTCGCTGGTGGTCAATATGTAGTCAAGGGCGGCATCAGACATGCTGCTACCTTCCGCCGAGAACACATCCAAGGGCACACAGTCAGGGTCGGTGCCATCAACAACCGATTGACACACCACATTACCGTCGCTGTCGGTGACCGCTAACAGCGCGTTAGCCGCTTTGGTTTGGTCAACGTCATTTTGATACTGCTCAGAATAATGGGCTTCTGAATGCAGGTAGCTGGCGTTGTAGGTGATGTTGTCGGTGATGTCACCATTCACACCCAAGGTGAAACGGTAATCGCTGTGCTGCAAGTCGTCGCGGCGTGGGCGCGAGTTTTCACCGTCCAGGCGATAACCCACATAAGTACTGACATCAGTGCTGGTACCGGCAGCGCTGCCACAAAGGGCCTCGGCTTGCTGGTCGCTCATCAATGGGTTGTCACAGTTGATGGAGAAATCAGAACCAAACCACAGGGCAGATGGCGCCACCTGCGAGAAGCTACGGTCGTGCATGTACATTACGCTGCTGGTAACGCGGGTACCATTATCAAAGTCGTAATGGGCCATGTAGCCAGCGGTGTAGCGCTTATCTTCACGTTGGGTGTAGTTAAGCGGCGTATAGTTGTACAGGTAGCTGCTGTCGTAGTCGTTGAAGGTTTTAGAACCGTCTTTGGCGTTGGCAAGGTCGGCGCCGGCGTTATCGCCGTCTAGCACATAGAAACGACCATAGGGGTTGTTACTGGAACCGCTACAGGCATAACCGTTCAGTGAGCTATTGGCAGAGAGCGCACAGGCAGAATAGTCACGCTGGTCTTGGGTTACCGGGTTGGTTTTGCGGTAAGTACCGTAGAAGGTGATGTTGCCGCGGCCATCTAAGAAGTTGGTACCGCCTGCCAGACTGAAGTTGTATTTCTCACCATCCCATACCGAGCTGTCAGCGTTGTCGTAACCGGCATCGCTAACGATGCTGCGTACTTCGCTATTGTCGTTGTTGTGCTGGTAAGTACTGGCTTGGGTGTCGAAGGTAAAACCTTGCAGGTTGTCCTTCATGATGAAGTTAACCACACCCGAAATGGCGTCAGAACCGTATACCGCAGAAGCGCCGCCGGTCACCACATCAACCCGTTTTACCAAGCTCGATGGAATGAAGTTCATGTCCATGGCCATGGTGGGCAGAATGCGTTGACCGTTAATGAGGGTCAGTACCCGGTTTGAACCTAGGTTGCGCAAGTTGATTTGCGCGGTGCCGTCTGAGCCGTTAGAGACGTATTCGTCGTTATCGGCAGTGAACTGAGGCATGCGGCTCAGGGCTTCTTCCACGTTAGTGGTGCCCTGCATTTTCATTTCTTTGGCATCAATGGTGGATACCGGGCTGTTGGAGGAATACTCCGCCCGTTGAATACGGGTGCCGGTAACAGTGATGGTTTCGGTATCTTTTTTCTTATCAGCTTTTTCTTTGCTGACCTTCTCTGGTTGCTTAGAAGATTGTGACTTTACCGCGATATCCTGATTTTGAGCCTGACTTTCAGCAGCGTCGGATGATTGCGCCATCGTAATAAATGGCGTTGTGGTCCCTAGCAATGCACAAATAGTCAGAACCCCCTTTGGTATAGGTCTTTTCGTTTTCATGGGTTCCCTCTTGCTTAGCAGTCGTTGATGTCAGACTCGTTTCACTTCTGTTGCAAGGAAGCAAAAAACCTTCACCTGACCTGTCTAATATCTGCACGGAGAGATACCGTATGTCAAATATAGTATACGATATTCGTTATATAATCTGATGGGGTTCAAACTTTGTGATTGGCTGAGATATTTTTAAATGTGCCGCAAAAGACCCTTGTCTTGTTGTGGTGAAAAGCCTGAAAGCCTTTATTAGCGAGGGGTTACCCTTGTGACCTGCTAACAAAACAGCCAGGGCAGTGCCAGAATGGCCACGAAGGCGTCCTCATAAATTTCACATTTTGAAATTGGCCCCAATAAACAAAGGCCAGCGACTGGCTGACCTTTGCTTTGAATATAAAAAAGGAGTGAAAATTTACATCGTGGAATAAGGGTCGCGGCCGCCGGTGGCAATAAAGTGATCGGTAACAGCACTTAGCACCGTTAACGGCACCGAGCCCATTTGCAGCACCGCGTCGTGAAAGGCTCGAATATCAAACTTATCGCCCAAGGCCGCTTGCGCCCGCTGGCGGGCTTTTTCAAACGCCATCTGCCCCACGTAGTAGGCCAGCGCCTGACCGGGCCAGGCAATGTAGCGTTGTACTTCGCCATCAATCACCTTTGCCGGTAGCGCGGTGTTGTCGGCAAGGCACTGGCGGGCCTTGGCGGCCGACCAGCCGTACCAATGAATACCGGTATCCATCACCAAGCGACAAGCGCGCCACATTTGCATCGAAAGCTGACCAAAGCGCTTGGCTGGGGTGTCATAGATACCCATTTCGTTACCCAGGGTTTCGGAATACAGTGCCCATCCCTCGACAAAAGCGGTGACATCGTCGCTGCGTTGGAAAAAGGGCAGGGCGCTATTTTCCTGGGCCAGAGCAATTTGCAGATGGTGGCCGGGTACGCCTTCGTGCATCACCCAGGCCGGCAGACTAAAGAGCGGGTCGTGGTAAGACTGGGTGCCCACCATCACCGCGCCAGCGTTGCCGGTTTTCGGGTCGCCAAGGAAGTAGCCACCTGAAGACGCATCCAATGACGGCGGTTTTTGTTCAATGCCCCAGGTGAGCCTTGGCAAGCGGCCAAAGTAACGGGGCAGTAGGTAATCAAGCTGCTTACCCACGGCGCGGGCATCTTTGATAAAGGTCGGTAAATCTGCGGCAAAGTTATTGGGGTCATTGAGCAGCTTTTGGGCATAGTCATGGACGCTGCCATCAAAGCCCTGCGCTGCCAAAATGGCTTGCATCTTCGCCCGAATGACCTTGATTTGCCCTTGCCCTAAGGCAAAAACCTCAGCGGGTGTCATGTCGGTGGTGGTCATTTTACGCACCAAAAACGGATAGTAGCGCTCACCATTGGGTAGGCTGCGTGCCGCCAGTTTGGGCCGGGCATGGGGCAGGTACTGGTTTTTAAAAAAGGCCAGTAGTGCCTTTTCACTGGGGCGCACCTTGGCGGCTAACAGCGCCACCACTTTATCCCGCCACTGGGCTTTTTGTGCGGCGCTCAGGGCCGTTGAATGGTCAATGGGTTCCAACAGTGGGCTTTGGGTTAGCGGCGCCTTGATACGGGCGCTGAGGATGTTAATAACCGATGTCACCGTTGGTTTTGGCTGGGTAAAACCGCTGTCGATACCTTTTTGCATGCGCGCCATTTGTAGCTGGTAGTAAGCCGGCAGCTGTTGCAGCCGGTCAAGCCAGTGCTGGGCATCGCTCGGATTTTGAATACGGGTGACCTGGGCGGTATAGGTGGCGGTATTAAAAAAGCCATCGCCGTTATCAAAGGCGATGCGGTCACTATGAAATGCCAGCGCCTGCAGCTCGGTGTTAAGCCGCCAGGTCAGCACCTTGGTACTCATTTTTTCAGAAAAGGATAAGTGCTGGCGGGGCAGCGCGTTAACGGCGCTTTGCAATGCCTGCAACCCGGCCTTTTTCTGCGCTTGGTTGTTATTGCCCAAACCAGGCCAGCTTTGTGGGTTGTCTTGCTCAAGGTGTTGATAGCGGTTGATAAGCCCGGCCAAGGAATTGGCCATGGCGGCCGGGCTTAAACCTAGAACGGATAATGTCAGGAGAATGCCGCAGGCACACCTCCTGTGACTGCGAACATTCTCTAGCATTTTTTAGTCCTTATAAGGGGAGGGGCCACCGTCTTTAATGAACTTGTCGATACGCGCAGACAAGACGTCCAGCGGTACCGAACCCATTTGCAGCACGGTGTCGTGGAAGTGACGGATATCAAATTTGCGACCTAGTGCTTTCTCGGCGCGAGCACGGTCTTTTTTAATGGCCATTTCACCTAAGTAGTAAGACACTGCTTGGCCAGGCCAGGCGATATAACGGTCTACTTCAGTGGTTATCTCATGCTTGGACAACGAGGTGTTTTGCAGTAGGTAATCTTGGGCCTGCTTGCGACTCCAGCCTTGAGCATGAATACCGGTATCCACTACTAAACGTGCGGCGCGCCACATTTGGTAATTGAGCATGCCAAACACTTCATATGGCGTGTGATAAATACCCATTTCTTCACCCAAAGACTCGCAATACACCGCCCAGCCTTCGCCATAGCCTGAAATAAAGTAATTGCGGCGGAACACCGGCAAATCTTTGTTTTCTTGTGCCAAAGGCATTTGGAAGGCGTGGCCTGGGGCCGATTCATGCATTGTCAGCGCCGGCAGAGAATAGAGCGGGCGAGACGGCAAATCGTAGGTGTTAACCAGATAGATGCCAGGGCCACCGCGGCCACCAGTATAGAAAGGCGCGATATCGGGCGGTACCGGCACTATGGCGAAGCGGCGCCGTGGCAGGCGGCCAAACCATTTGTCGGCAACACCGTCAAACTCTTTGGCTATCCAGGCGGCGTGGTTTAACAGCTCTTGCGGGGTTTTGGCATAGAACTGCGGATCGGTACGCAAGAAATGGAAGAACTGATGCAAGTCGCCTTTAAAGTGCACTTGATGCATCACTTTAAGCATACGCTTATGTATTTTGGCTACTTCTTCAAGACCGATGTTGTGGATCTGGGTAGGCGTCATATCAAGGGTGGAGTATTCCTTGATTTGCGACTGGTAGAAGGCTTTACCGTTAGGCAGGTCGTAAGCGGCTATCGAGGTAACAGCGCCAGGAATGTATTCCTTTCGCAAGAAGGTCAGCACGTGTTCATGAGCCGGAATAACGTACTTGGCCATTGCGGCAAGGCCTTCTTTAGTGAGCTCGTCTTGCACGCTTTTCGGCATATGGGCCGGGTAATGGGTGAACGGTGCGAAAAACGGGTTGTCCTTCGGTTTGGCATCAACCACGGTTTGTGCGGTAACGTCCCGGCCTTTTAATGTCACTTTAGGCAGGGTAAAACCGCGTTTTAGACCGGCGCGCATGTTATCGATGTTTTCATCGAAATAACGGGGCATGCTCGACAGCCATTTTAGGTAGTCACGATAATCTTGTTCGGAGTGAAAATCACTTTGGGGAACGTAGGTCAAATCACCCCAAAAAGACGTATCGCCAGACAGGGGGCGCTGATACACCTTGAACTTGATGTCGGTCATCATGGTATCAAGCTGTTCTTTATAAACCTTGTAGCTGACCTCGTCCTTGTAAGTGAGTTTGCTTTGGTCAATTTTGGCCAGCTTGGCTTCAACACCTTGCCAATATTTCAGATGCGCCTGTTGAGTTGCTTCATCTACATGGGGCAGTGAGCTTGAAAAGCTGTTACTGCTTTCATCATCAACTAACTGCTGTGACTCTCGCCATTTCCACTCGCTGGTATAGAGCTTTTTAAAGGCTTCATCAGCGCTCGAGGCCATTGCCTGCGTAGCGGGTAAAACTGCCAGCAATGAGGTCAGCAACAGACTTCTGGGTACTGTTGATAGTTTCATCACGTCTACCTCCTTGAATTAGATTGTTAGTCTATATATCGTATACCGTATAATTCATTGGATAAAAAGACCGCCAACAACGGGTCAAAATCACCCTGGAGCCGAATATGTGCGAACTCTGTGTGAACACCAGCCGCCGTGATGTACTAAAAGGTGCTTCCGCACTTGCAGCATTGTCGGCACTTTCCGCTATTTCACTCACTGCTTGCTCTGGGCAAAAAACGGCCTTAGTCGCCGACGCAAAGCCGCTGCCGAAAACGGCTCAACCGTTGCCCTTGCGCGATATTCGGCTACAGCCCTCCGCCTTTAAAACCGCGCAGGACGCAAACACTCGCTACCTGTTTGAACTCGAGCCCGACCGCTTCTTGCATAACTTCCGCGAGTTTGCCGGTTTAAAGCCCAAAGGCGCCGTTTACGGCGGCTGGGAGTCAGACACCATTGCCGGCCATAGCCTTGGCCATTACATGTCGGCACTGGCGCATTTGTATTCGCAAACCGGTGACGAACGGGCCAAGCAGCGGCTGATTTACATCATCGATGAGCTTACCGAAGTACAAAATGCCCAAGGTGATGGCTATGTGGCGGGTTTTACCCGTAAGCGCAAAGACAAAACCATTGTTGACGGCAAAGAAATCTTCCCCGAGATCCGCTCCGGCGACATTCGCTCCGCGGGCTTTGACTTAAACGGTTGCTGGGTGCCGCTTTATAACTGGCACAAGCTCTATGCCGGTTTGCTGGACGCCCACAAGCATTGTGGCCTGGACCAGGCTATTACGGTTGGCGTGAAACTGGGGGGATACATTGAATGGGTTTTTGCACCGCTCAGTGATGCCCAGGTACAAAAGGTGCTTGATTGCGAGCACGGCGGCATTAATGAAAGCTTTGCCGAGCTTTATGCCCGCACCAACGACAAACGTTGGCTGGCTATGGCCGAGAAGCTCTATCACCGCAAGGTGTTAGACCCGTTAGCCGATAAAAAAGACCAGCTGGCAAACCTGCACGCCAACACCCAAATTCCGAAACTGATTGGCCTGGCCCGTATTCACGAGCTAACCGGCGAAGTGCGTAAAGGCACGGCGCCGAGCTTTTTTTGGGATGTGGTTACCCAGCATCATTCCTATGTGATTGGCGGTAATGCTGACCGGGAATACTTCTACGAACCCGACGCCATTGCCAACCACATTACCGAGCAAACCTGTGAAGGCTGTAACAGCTACAACATGCTCAAGCTCACCCGCCACCTTTATAGCTGGAACATCAATGGCGCTTATTTTGACTTTTATGAGCGTAACCACCTGAACCATATTCTGGCGCAAATTGAACCTGAGTCTGGCATGGTGACCTACATGATGCCGCTGATGTCAGGGGCAGTGCGGGAACATTCCACCCCCTTTGATAGCTTCTGGTGTTGTACCGGTACCGGTATGGAAAGTAACGCCAAGCATGGCGACTCGGTGTTTTGGGAAAGCGCCAACACCTTATTTGTAAACCTCTATATTCCCAGTAAAGCCAAATGGCAAAACGGCCAGGCCGCTTTCACCCTCGACACCCGCTACCCCAACGACGGCCAAATAACCCTCAATATCGACCAGGCTGAAAAGGCCTTTGTACTGGCGATGCGTATTCCTGGCTGGGCTGGCGACGACTGGCAACTAAAGGTTAACGGCAAGCCGGTAGAGGCCAGCCAAGACAAGGGCTACGTGTATTTGGAAAAACGCTGGAAAGCCGGTGACAAGGTCACCCTGGATTTACCGATGAAGCTGCGTTTGGAAGGTACCCAAGGTGATGACAGCGTCGTTGCGGTGCTGCGTGGGCCTTTGGTGATGGCCGCTGACTTAGGTAGCGTTGACGACAAGTTTGACGGCACCGCCCCGGCGCTGGTGGGCAGCGATTTGCTGGGCGCCTTTAAAGCCCAAAGCAGTGAACTTGAGTATAAAACCGACGGTATTGGTCGCCCCGGCGACATGACCTTCTCGCCGTTTTATGCCAACCATAAACGCCGCAGCGCCGTGTACTTTAAACGTTTTGACGATGCCCAGTGGGCCAAGGAAGAAGTGGCTTATGCTGCCGAGCAAGAGCGTTTGAAAGACTTGGCTGCCCGTTCGGTTGATGTCATGCACCTAGGGGAAATGCAGGCCGAGCGCGACCATAAACTGGAGTCTGAGATCAGTTATCCGGTGGTGTACCGGGGCCGCAATGGCCGTGATGCCCGCACCGGCGGTTTCTTCTCCTTTACCTTTAAAACGGCGCCCGGCCCACTTAAGCTGCAGGCCACCTATTGGGGCGAGGAGCGTAACCGGGTCTTCTATATACTGGTAGACGGTCAGCGCATTGCCACCCAGACCCTGAACTTCAACAAGCCAGGGCAGTTCTTCGACGTGGAATACGACATTCCCGAACATCTGACCCAAGGCAAAGACAGCATCAAGGTGCGGTTTGAGCCACAAAAAGGCAACACCGCCGGCCCGGTATTCGGGGTGCTGCTGTTTAAGCCTAAACATCAACAAACTATCTAACGAGTGGCGGCCCAAGGGCCGCCTTTGCAACGACTAAGGAAAATCATGACCTCAAGCGGTATTGGCACAAAAAGCATCGAGCAGGCGCTTGCCGATTTGCAAGACATGACCACCGACGCCGAGGCTATCAGCCTTGACGAGCACCAGGCCCGTATTGAAAAAGCCACGCGCTACATGCAGGCCCAAGGCATTGATGCGTTCTATTTAAACGCAGGTACCAACTTAAGTTATTTCACCGGCCTGGATTGGTACCCCAGCGAACGTTTGGTGGGGGCCTTGCTGACCCAGCAGGGTGAGCTTTGCTACCTGGTGCCCGATTTTGAAATCGACTCGATTAAAGAGCGGCTGCTGATTGATGCCCCTATCTATGGTTGGCATGAGCACGAAAGCCCCTATCAATTGCTGGTATCAAAATTTGCCGGTAGCACCCTGGCTGTTGATGAAGCCACCGCCTTTTTTATGGTTGATGGCATGCAAAAGGCCGCGCCAGCGCTCAACATCATTAATGGTGGTGAGGTCAGCGCCCATTGCCGCATGCACAAGTCAGCGGCGGAAATTGCCCTTATTCAAAAAGCCATGACCATGACCATGGAAGTGCACAAGGCGGCTGCCAGCATTTTGCATGAAGGCATTACCACCCTTGAGGTGGAGCGCTTTATCAACCAGGCCCACCAAAAAGTGGGGGCCAGCGGCTCTTACTTTTGTATTGTGCTGTTTGGTGTTGCCAGCTCCTTCCCCCATGGGGTTAAAGATCCGCAAGTGCTGAAAAAAGGCGATCTGGTGCTGATTGACACCGGTTGTAAGGTCAAAGGCTATCTATCTGATATCACTCGCACTTACGCCTTTGGCGAGGTCAGCGATAAAATAAAAGCGGTTTGGGCCTCGGAGAAAAAAGCGCAACTGGCCGCCTTTGCTGCTGCCCAGCTTGGTAAGCCCTGTGGCGACGTTGACGCTGCGGCGCGCAAGGCACTAGAAGAAGACGGCCTGGGGCCAGATTACACCTTGCCGGGGCTGCCGCACCGCACCGGCCATGGTCTGGGCATGGATATTCATGAATGGCCCTATCTGGTTAAAGACAACCCGCTGCCGTTGGCATCGGGCATGGTGTTTTCCAATGAGCCGATGATTGTGGTGCCCGGTGAGTTTGGGGTGCGCCTTGAAGACCATTTCTACATGACCGACAGCGGCCCGCGCTGGTTCACCGAGCCCGCGGTTTCTATCGACAAACCGTTCGGTTAATTTGGAAAAGCCAACCTGCGGGTTGGCTTTTTTAATGGCTGTTTTTTTATTTTCTGCTTTCCAAAATCCATTTTATTTTCGGGTCGGCGTTTGTAATAAAAACCGTGGGCAGCGGCGAAAAATGATTGCTACATAAATTTTAAAAGTTAAATTTATTGTTGTGGTTATTGAAAGTCTTAAATTCATATAGATGAAAGAAATTGCTGCTTTTATTTTTAACAATAGAAAAATAATAAAGAAGGTCAATGAAATCATCGGTTATCTTTATTAAGGTGTGTTTGTTTTTAAGTTATTGTTTTTGATTGTTTAATTCCTTTTTTATCAACGGGTTTATGCCAGTTGGGTTATCGCTTTGCTTTGTTAATTTTATGTTTTATTCATTCCTGCAAAAAAGTCTTTTATGAGATCTTTATCAAAGATTAATTTTTAATGTTCTCCCTATCTGATCTGTCCGCATAAAAAAGAAAAGAGTAACCGTTAGAAAAGAATTCAAAACATTAGAAATAAATAAAAAATGAAAAGTCAGGAGTAATGAGACATGAAGCGTCGTGATGTCCTTAAAGCTGGGCTAGTTGTAGCTGGCTCCGCAACGGTAGCCACCGTGCTCAAACCTCGAAAGGCCGAAGCAAAGGTCTTTGAAGGCGGCACCAAATGGCAACCCGCAACCACTCCCCTTCCTAAACCCGTCGACCCCAGCAAATTGGTGTTCTTCACCCAAGATGAAGCCAAGCTGGTAAGCGCTCTGTTTGACCGTTTGATCCCCGCTGATGACCTGAGCATCGGTGCTACCCAAGCAGGCTGCGTGACCTTTATCGACCACCAGTTAGCTGGCAACTATGGCAAAGGTACTTGGATGTACCGCGGTGGTCCGGTGGAAAAAGGCATTCCACAAGCCGGTGACCAAAGCATCATGGTACCTGCTGATATTTATCGCCAAGGCTTGGCCGAGATTGACAGCCACTGCCGCCAATCCACCGGCAAAGCTTTTACCGAGCTGTCTGACCAAGACAAGGACACTTACCTTGAGCAGATGGAAGCCGGTAAACATCCCTATCAAAAAGTCCCTTCACAAAAGATGTTCTCGCATCTGTTGGCCAACGTGCAGGAAGGCTTCTTCGCTGATCCCATCTACGGCGGTAACCGCGGCATGGTGGGTTGGAAGATGATTGGCTTCCCTGGTGCCCGTTACGACTATCGCGATGTGGTGCACATCAAAGGCAAAAAAATTGAATTAGAGCCGGTGAGCTTGGTTGGCCCTATCTAAGCCAATCCCTTCGCGCTGAAACCTAAAAAATAGAGAGCATCGACATGAACTACAAAAGGCCAAAGGCCGATGTGGTGGTGGTTGGACTTGGCTGGGCCGGTTCACTGATCGCCGAAGAATTAACTCGCGCTGGTTTGAATGTGGTCGCCATTGAGCAAGGCCCTTGGCACGACACCCATACTAACTACACCCCCACCTTGTCTGCCGACGAACTGCGCTATGGTCGCCGCCGCGAAATGCTGCGTCCACCCAGCAAGGAAACGGTGACTTATCGCAACAATAGCTCGCAAACCGCGCGTCCCATTCGCGACTGGAGCTACTGGGTACAAGGCTACAATGTTGGCGGCGCCGGTACCCACTGGGCTGTTAACTCCTGGCGCTTTACCCCGGCCGATTTCACCATGGCGACCCGGGTAAAAGAGCGTTATCCCAACGAAAAGCTGGCTGACGGTCTTATCGTTCAAGACTGGGGCGTCACTTACGACGACCTGGAAGTGCATTACGACCGCTTTGAAAAAATCGCTGGTATCTCCGGTGAGGCCGGGGTGATCAACGGTAAAAAAACCGGTAAAGGTAACCCCTTTGAAGGCAGCCGTACCAACGAATACCCCACGCCGCCACTGGTGCGCTCTCGCTGGAACGACATCTTCCATAAAACCACCACCGAGATGGGCTACCACCCGTTCCCCATTCCGGCTGGCACCATTGGCGCCCCTTATAAAAACCCACTGGGGATCGAGCTTGCGCCCTGCACCTACTGCGGTTTTTGTGGCTTCTACGGCTGTGGCAACTTCTCCAAGTCTTCGCCCAATATCTGCGTGCTGCCCGCCTTAATGGACCGCAGAAACATGACGCTGCTGACCGAGTGCACCGTCACCAAAATTGAAAAATCCAAAGACGGCAAAACCGCCACTGGGGTTACCTTTATTGACTCCAACGGTGATACCGGCTTTCAGCCAGCCGACATTGTTTGTGTGACCGCCTTCCAGCTGGATAACGTACGGTTGTTACTGCTCTCTGAGCTGGGCAAACCTTATGACCATGCTCGTCAAGAGGGGGTGGTGGGCCGCGGCTACAACTTCCAAACCATGAACTACGCCTGGTTGTATTTTGAAGACGAAGCCTTAAACCCCTTTATCAGTACCGGCGCTTTGGCAACCCGTATTGATAACTTTAACGGTGACAACTTTGACCACACCGGCCTTGGCTTTTTGGGCGGCGCCGGTATTCAGTCGCTGTCGGACCAGGCCACGCCGCTTAGCATGACCGACCGCCTACCCGAGGGCACCAAAAAATGGGGCTCTGAGTGGAAGCATGCCTTTAAGCACAGCTACCAGAACTACGCCAAAATTCAGGGGCAGGGCACCTCGTATTCCCATGTTGATGCCTACCTGAGCCTGGACCCAACCTACAAGGACGAATACGGCCTGCCGCTTATCCGCCAGACCTTTGACTACAACGAGAATGACCGCCGCATGGCGCGGTACATTCACGAACGGGTTAAAGAAATTTGTGCCAAAACCGGTGCTAAGTCCTGGAAAACCAAGGCCTATCCCGATAGCCACAACTCGCCTTACACCCCGTACGATTCCGGCCACACCATCGGTGGCGCCGCCATGGGGCTGGACCCTAATACCTCGGTGGTAAACCGTTACCAGCAACATTGGGACGCTCACAACGTCTTTGTAATGGGCGCTTCGTCCTACCCCAATAACGCCGGTTACAACCCCACCGAAACCTTAGCGGCGCTTACCCTGTGGACAGCGCACCACATCATCAACGACTACATCAAAAACCCCGGCTCTTTGGTGCGGTAGGAGGCTGACAATGAAAAAGACACTGACCCTCGTTGGCGTGCTGATCGTTGCGGCCCTGGTGATTTACATCGCTGCTATTCAGTACGACCTTCACAAAAGCTACCCCGAGTCGCAGCAGAACCTGACCGGTGATGCCTTAAAAGCGCAGGTGGCGCGGGGTAAATACCTGGCCACCGCCTCGGACTGTGTGGCGTGCCACACCGCCCCCAAAGGCGGCAAACCCTTTGCCGGTGGTTACCCCATCGACACGCCCTTTGGCACCATTTTGTCGTCGAACATTACCTCGGATAAAAGCACCGGTATCGGTAGCTGGACCCAAGAGCAGTTCGACCGGGCGGTGCGTCACGGTAAAGGCAGCCACGGTTACCTGTACCCGGCAATGCCGTATAACGCTTATGCCCGCTTGACCGACCAGGACCTGGCCGACATCTGGGCCTATATGAAAACCGTGCCCGCGGTGCAAAACAAGGTGGTGGAAAACCAACTGCCGTTCCCCTACAACCAGCGCTGGTTGCTGGGTGGCTGGAACCTGCTGTTCTTCCACGCCTCCACCTTTACCCCGCAAGCCGGTAAGAGCGCGGCTTATAACCGCGGCGCTTACTTAGTGGAAGGCCCGGGCCACTGCGCCGCCTGCCACACCGCTAAAAATGCCCTGGGTGGCGATTCCAGTGCCACCTTGCAAGGCGGCAACCTGTCGGGCTGGCATGCACCGGACCTTACCCCCAACCCGCATACAGGTTTGGGTAACTGGACCACCGCTGATATTGCCCAGTACCTGAAAACCGGCGCTGGCCATAACAGTGTTGCCACTGGCCCCATGGCTGAAGCGGTGCATAACTCTACCCAGTTCCTGACCGACAGTGACCTAAACGCCATTGCCACTTACTTAAAAGCGCAGCCTGCCAGTGACCATCAAGCGCCCGCCGCGCTAACTGCCAGTAACGCGCAAATGCAGCTGGGTAAACGGGTATACAACAGCCAATGCAGCGCTTGTCATATCAGCAGTGGTGAAGGGGTAAACCGCATGATCCCGGGCTTTGTGAAAAACGCCCAGGTGAATGCCAATAGCCCTGCCAGCCTGGTGCACATGGTGCTGACCGGGGCCGATGGCGTGAAAACTGCCAGTAACCCCACCGGCGCCGGTATGCCGCGCTTTGACTGGAAACTGTCTGACCAGCAAATAGCCGGTGTGCTGACCTATATTCGCAACAGATGGGGCAATGCCGCCCCGGCGGTCACCAGCGATGAGGTAGCCAAGGCCCGTAAGGCGCTTAAAGCCGATAGTTGGCTTGGCGCCAAAATGAAGCAATAAGCTGCCGCGCAATAATGAAAAAAGCCAACCTGCGGGTTGGCTTTTTTAATGGCGTATTGCCCAGCACAAGTTGTTGCTGTGCTATTGAATTTCAAATGGTTACGGCAGTAGTGTGAAGGCACAGTTGTATCGTGTTGTACCGAGGATAATGTGATGAGTGATTGGCAAGCCAAGCCCCTGAGCTGGGGCACAGGGCCGAAGGTGTTTGAGGTCTTTTTAGAACCTACCTGTCCCTTTTCGGTAAAGGCCTTTAATAAGCTTGATGAACTACTGAGTGAAGCCGGCGAAGAGAACATCACCGTAAAAATTCGCCTGCAATCACAGCCCTGGCACCTGTTTTCGGGGGTTATTGTGCGCTGCATTCTGGCTGCTTCAACCTTGCCAGAAGGTAAAGCCGCAGCCAAAAAGGTGCTGCAGGCCGTGGCCGACCACCGCGAAGAATTTGAGTTTGAAAAGCACTGCATTGGCCCCAATCGCACCGCAACCCCGAACGACATTATTCAGCGTATTGAAAAATACTCAGGGGTAGCGTTGGCCGAGGCGTTTGATTTGCCCGAGCTGGACCGGGAAATCAAATGGCATTGCAAATATGCCCGCCAGAACGGCATTCATGTTTCCCCCACCTTTATGATTGACGGCCTTATTCAGCCCAGCCTGTCCAGCGGCGACGCCGTGGCCGACTGGGTTAATGCGTTAAAAGGGTGAATAACAACCCTGGTTAAAGGTTTATAAAAAACAGCGAAGGGCATAGTATTTTCAATGTTTTTGGAAAAAGCCTGATGCTGCATGGATGCCTTATTACCTTCGCTTGCGAAAAATCTGCAACAACGCTTTTGGCTCATAGAGCTATTTGCCTTTTGGGAAGGCCGGGTCACCACCGGCCATTTGAGCCATTTCCTTGCCATTGGTCGCCAGCAGGCCAGCAAGGAATTGGCCAGTTACCGCGCCCATTATCCACATCAACTGACCTATAGCGCTTCGGCCAAAGGCTATGTGCCTACGGAGAGGTTTAGGCCTGCGCTCCTTAGCGGCGATGTGGGCGAATACCTTGACTGGGTGACCGCCCAGCAGCGCCCGAGCCTGGTGCCCAAAGCGGCCTACCATTTGGCGTCGGGGAATACTGTGCTTGCCCCGCGCCGGGTCAGCGCCCGGCTTATTCGCCCTTTGGTCAAAGCCCTTCGCCAGCAGCAGCGGCTGGAGGTGGACTACCTCGGCGTCACCAACCCTAGCCGCGAAGGGCGGGTGATAGTTCCCACCCGTTTTATCAAAACTGCCCAGCGCTGGCACCTGCGGGCATGGTGCGAGCAAAGCCAGGGCTACCGCGACTTTGTGCTAAGCCGTTTTCGCGGCGAACCCGAGCTATTGGGCAAGCCCTTGACCCCCTTGCCAGACGACATTGCCTGGCACACCCACATCACCCTTTGCATCAAACCCGACCCGCGCCTAAACGCTGCCCAACAAGCTGCGCTTGCTGCCGACTACGGTATGGCAAACGGTGAGCTTTTGCTCCCAAGCCGCGCCGCCCTTGCCAACTACCTGTTACTGGATATGCACATCCACACCAAGATGCTCGACGGCAATCCCGCCGCCCAGCAGCTTATTCTCGCCAATATTGACGAGGTTAAACCCTGGCTCTTTGGCAACTGACATGTCGCCTAAGGCGACATGTGAAAAACCACAGTGTTGGCAAGAAATTAGGAGAGGGTAAGGTGCAGTGACACAGCGGGAGATGCTTTGATGCAAGATTTTACACCGTCGGACATGAAGACCATTTTGCATTCCAAAAGGGCCAACCTTTATTACCTGCAGCAATGCCGCGTGCTGGTCAATGGTGGCCGGGTGGAATACGTCACCGACGAAGGCCAGCGTCAGCTCTATTGGAATATTCCTATCGCCAATACCACAACGGTGTTGTTAGGCACCGGCACCTCGGTTACTCAAGCGGCGATGCGGGAGCTGGCTAAAGCTGGTGTGATGGTCGGTTTCTGTGGCGGTGGGGGGACGCCGCTATTTAGCGGCACGGAAATGGGCATGGATGTGGCGTGGTTCTCACCGCAAAGCGAGTACCGGCCTACCGAATACCTACAAGCCTGGGTGCGGTTTTGGTTTAACGACGCACTGCGTTTGCAAGCGGCCAAAAATGTGCAGTTGGCACGAATTAACAGGCTGAAAACACAGTGGTTGAGGGATAAGGCGCTGCACAATGCTGGCTTTCAACTGGATAAAGCGCCATTGGAACAGGCCCTGGCTAGGGCGCAAGCCGATGTGCTCAAAGCCCAGGACCACACCACCTTACTGACGGAAGAAGCGCGGCTGACCAAGCTGCTCTTCAAACTTGCCGCCCAAGCCACCGGCTATGGCGATTTTGTACGAGCCAAAAACGGCACCGGTGCCGACCCTGCCAACCGCTTTCTTGACCACGGCAACTACCTGGCTTACGGCTTGGGAGCAACGGCCTGTTGGGTGCTAGGCCTGCCTCATGGGCTGGCAGTGCTGCACGGCAAAACCCGGCGTGGCGGCTTGGTATTTGATGTGGCCGATCTGGTTAAAGACGCCACTATTTTGCCCCTGGCCTTTATCAGCGCCATGCAAGGGGACGACGAACAGCAGTTTCGTCAGCGCTGTATCGAGAGCTTGACCCAGAGCGAAGCGCTGGATTTCATGATTGACCACCTCAAGGAAATTGCTACCACCTTGGGGCAGGAAGCGGCCCTATGAACGTGCTGCTGATCGCGCAATGTGACAAAAGAGCCTTGGCCGAGAGCCGCCGTATCCTCGACCAGTTTGCCGAGCGCCGAGGTAGCCGCACTTGGCAAACCAGCATTACCCAAGCGGGGCTTGATACGTTAAGAAAGCTGCTGCGAAAAACTGCTAGGCGAAATACCGCTGTGGCCTGCCACTGGATCCGTGGCCACGACCACAGTGAACTGGTTTGGATAGTGGGCGATGCCGGGCGCTTTAACGAGCAAGGCGCGGTACCTACCAACATCACCCGCCGCGATGTATTGCGTGCAGATGACGAGAACGACTGGCACTGCGGCGAGGCTATTTACCTGTTATCGGCCATGGCTGCCTTGATGCACGATTTAGGTAAAGCTTGCCTGGCGTTTCAGCGCCGCCTTAAAGGCCAATTGAGCGAGCGAAATCGCTATCGCCATGAGTGGATATCGCTGCGTCTTTTTCAGGCTTTTGTTGGCACCGATAGCGATGAGCTGTGGTTGCAAAGGCTGGTAGAACCCTCACCAAAGGACGATGCCCGTTGGCTTGCCAATCTGCAAAAAGACGGCCTAGACAGCCACTGCGATAGGCCTTTTACCAAGATGCCGCCCCTGGCCAGCGCCATTGGCTGGCTTATCTTAAGCCACCACCGGCTGCCGGCTTACCCTGCCTACAACCAGCATGACCAGCAACTGCCCTATGGCCGTAAAAACGACCAGCTTCAGGCCCAGCAGCTTCAGCAGCTACTCAGTAAAATCGACGCCCGCTGGAATGAGATTGTCGAGACCGCCGCGGCCAATGAGCTGCAAAGCTACTGGCACTTTGATGACGAGCTACCGGTTGTTACCCCGCTTTGGCAAAAGCAGGCCGCCCGAATCGCCAAGCGCCTGCAACTGGCCCAGCAGCACGAAAGCCCGCAGCGCTGGCTTGATAGCCCCTATGTCATGCATCTTTCGCGGCTCTGCTTGATGCTGGCTGACCACTACTATTCATCGCTGGGGGTCACTACCCATAGTGCCGATAAAAGCCGCTGCCGGGACCCGCGTCGCCTCTCGGCATTGCCTGGCTACCGGCTTTATGCCAATACCCTAAGGGCAACGGGCGAGCTCAATCAGCCACTGGACGAGCACCTGCTGGGGGTCTGTGCCCAAGCCGGAATTGTCAGCCATGCACTGGCAGGCGTTGAGCGCCACTTGCCAGCCCTGGCTCGGCACAAAGGGCTTCGAAAACGCAGCCAAAACCCGTGTTTTCGCTGGCAAGACAAAGCGGCAGACCTGGCGCTGTCTCTTCGGGAACGCTCGGTGCAACAGGGGCTTTTTGTAGTGAACATGGCTTCTACCGGCTGCGGTAAAACCCTGGCCAATGGCCGTATCGCCTATGCCCTGGCTGACCCTTTGCGCGGCGCCCGCTTTACCGTTGCCTTAGGGCTTAGAACCCTCACTTTGCAAACCGGCCAGGCCCTGCGAGAGCGTTTGCAACTTGGCGAACACGAACTGGCGGTACTGGTTGGCGGCCAAGCACATCGCGATTTACAAGAACACTACCAGCACCAGGCCGAGCAACATGGCTCTGCTTCTGCGGCATCGTTATCAGAGCCGCAGGACCATCTGTATTTTGAAGGCAATGGCCAAACCCACCCCCTATTAACGCGACTGATGCTTGAGGGGCGTAGCCGCCAGTTACTGGATGCCCCGCTCTTGGTATGCACCATCGACCACCTGATGCCTGCCACTGAGAGCTTGCGAGGTGGCCACCACATTTTGCCGATGCTGCGGCTACTCAGTAGCGACCTTATCCTCGATGAGCCGGACGACTTTGATTTAGCCGATTGCCATGGGTTGACCCGCCTGGTGTATTGGGCCGGCCTTTTGGGGCGGCGGGTGATTTTATCTTCTGCCACCTTGCCCCCTGCCTTGGTAGAAGGGTTGTTCAATGCTTACCTGAAGGGGCGCGAGGCCTACCAGCAATACCGGGGCGAGCTGGGTACGCCGCTTGATGTTTGCTGCGCCTGGGTTGATGAGCACCGCACCCAGCATAACGACTGCCCGGCCCTTGATGATTTTGCTAAAGCCCATCACAGCTTTGCCAGCAAACGCTATCGGCAACTGGCAGAAGACGAGGCCCGGCGCCTTGGGGCATTAGTTGCCTTGCCACCGGCGCCAGTCCCTCGGGATAAAGCCGGTGAAATGCTGGCACCTTTACTTATTGAACACATGCAAAAGTTGCATGCTGCCCACGGCCAGCCAGACCGTAAAAGCGAGAAAAGCGTCAGCTTCGGGCTTATTCGCCTGGCCAATATCGAGCCACTGATTGAGGTTGCCTTGGCTCTTTTTGCTGCCGAACTGCCTGCCGGTTGGCGCTTGCATTTGTGCGTGTATCACTCGCAGTTTCCGCTTTTCTTGCGCTCGGCCATCGAGCACCGGCTGGACTCGGCCCTTAACCGGCGTGACCCGGATGCGGTATTTGCGTTAGCGGATATACGCCAGCGGCTCGACAACCATCCCGAGCCGCAGCAGCTGTTTGTGGTGCTAGGCAGCCCGGTTACCGAAGTGGGCCGCGACCATGATTACGACTGGGCCATTGCCGAGCCCTCTTCCATGCGCTCGCTTATTCAGCTGGCCGGGCGCATCCGCCGCCATCGCTTTGGGGCCGCCAAGGCAGCTAACCTGCTTATTCTCGACACCAACCTTAAACACCTGGCTGAGCCTCGCCAGCCAGCTTTTTGCAGGCCCGGATACGAATCGCTTGGGCATCGCCTGCACGCGCATCGCCTCGGCGCTATTTTGCAGCCTTCCCAATACCGCGTTATTGATGCCCGGCCAAGGCTATTGGAACCCGCGCCATTAAACCCCAGTGGCCAGTTGGTGGATTTGGAGCACCAGCGCATTCGCGATGTGATGCACCCAAACCTCAGCGTGCCTTCGGTGACGCCTGGCCGCCGAGGGGCTAGCACCCCGGTAGTGCCGCCGCTGGGCGCTTACAGTTGCTGGGCCATTCCCCACATCGGTTTAACCGGGGTGCTGCCCCAGCGCTTTCCCTTTCGTGAAGACAACCGGCGTTATCGCGACTTAGTGTTTTTAGCCGATGACGACCAGCAGCAGTTGCTTTGTTACGAATTCATGCCCAAGGAATGGCAACCCATTCCAGTCGATAACAGCCTGCTCACCTACGACGACCACAGCATTTTCAGTGGCCAGAGGGTCAGTCCTTGGGCAGAAACCGATCTGCTGGTGGCCCTTAGCGCCCTGGCAACTGCCTTGGATATGCCGCTGGAGGATTGTGCCAAACGCTTTGCCACGGTGCGCCTGCCAGACAACGAACGAGGCTGGCACTTTCACCCGGTGTTGGGATTTAGGAAACGGAGGTAAAAGGATGAAAAGCAGAAATATCTTTGGGAGGCTTATTTATGGCTGACTTAGAAAGCCGATCTCAAAAGCTACGCGCGCTTATCGCCGAGTTTATCCAAGGGCGATTGGCTGCCAAGCTGGAAAAGCTAGTAGCGGATGACCCTAAATACGCTCTGCTCACGGCGCAGTATCAATATGACGCCTGGTTGGAAAGTGCTGCCCGCCGGGTAGGGCAAATCCAAAGTGTTACTCACACCCTCAAAGCCATTCACCCTGATGCCAAAGGCAGCAATCTTTACGTTAGCCCTGGCACCTTAAAAGCCCATTCATTGCTGGGTAGCCATGATTTGGCCGGTGGCTTTCAAGCCGATGTAGTGGGTAACGCCGCCGCGCTAGATGTGTACAAGTTTTTAAAGCTGACCGACGAGCATGGCAATACCTTGCTGGAACTGGCGCTGGCGGATGATGCTGCCTTCAAGGCGGCACTAAGTAAAGACGCCGCTAAGGCCGAGCAGTGGCTGGCAGCTTTTGCCAGCCTCCTTGGCAGCGATGGCGCTCTTGCCAGTCACCCACAGGCCAAACAAATTTACTGGTTAACCGGCGAAGACCCCTGTAACGACCTTCACTACCAGGTGTTGGCGCCCCTTTATGCCAGCTCGCTGGCCCATGAGGTTTTTACTCGCATCAACCAGCACCGCTTTGGCGAAGAAGCCAAAGCGGCGCGTGAGGCGCGCCGCAATGGCCACTTTCACGAAACCGGTTATTGCGACTACCCCAACCTGGCGGTGCAAAAACTCGGTGGTACCAAGCCGCAAAATATCAGCCAGCTCAACAGTGAGCGTGGTGGTAATAACTACCTGTTAGCGTCTCTGCCACCCAGTTGGGATACCAGCTTGCTTACGCCGCCTCTGAAAACCGATTCGGTTTTCAAGCGATTTGGTCGGCGCCCGGCTGTGCGCCAAACCGTCAAAGCCTTGCAGGGGTTATTAAAAGCCGAGCCACCGAAAAACCTGCGCACTCGCGAAACCCGTTTTTCCCTTACCTCAGCCGTAGTGGATGAGTTGCTGCAATTTGGCGCCGAGTTCTGGGAGCTAAACCCAGGTTGGAGCCAGCACCCCGATTGCCGCTTGGTGGAAGAAGAGATCTTCTGGCTAGACCCCTACCGCGCCAAATCGGACCTCGACTTTGCCGAGCGTCGCCAACAAGCCGACTGGCCACAGCAAATCCGCGAGCGTTTTGCTAATTGGCTTAACGCCCAGCTCCATAAAGCCGGGCTGCCGGTGGGCGACCCGGAGTTCGCGCAATGGCAAAAGGAGGTCAAGCTCGACGATGACTGGCGCCATTGGCTCAAGCACCTGCAACAAGAGCTGGATCAGTTACAAAAGGAGTTGAGCCATGACTAACTCGCCAGAAACCGGCTTGCTGGTAGTGCCCCGCATCAAGGTACAAAACGCTAACTGTATCTCCAGCCCTATGACCTGGGGCTTCCCGGCCATCACCGCCTTTACTGGCTTGATGACCGCGCTAGAGCGTAAAACCCATGGCCATACCGGCTTGCAGTTCTTGAGTGTGGGAGTGATCTGCCATCACTTTGAAGCCCAAGTTACCCAAGGGGGTTATACCCGTGCCTTTCGCCTGACCCGCAACCCCGTGGATAAAAACGGCTCAACGGCCGCTATTGTCGAAGAAGGGCGCGCCCACCTGGAGATCACCCTGGTATTTGGGGTGGCGGGGCAGGGCATGGCAGCAGACCCACAGCAATATGCCCAGATGGCCCAATACTGCGCCGACACCCTAGCAACCATGCGTATTGCTGGCGGTAGCGTGCTAGCTGCCAAGCCCGGCACCCGTGCTTTTTATCAAAAACCGCAACTTGTCAGCCTGGGGGATAGCACCGAGGCCCGGCATAAAATCTTTCGCACACTGTCTCGCCAATGGCTGCCGGGTTTTGCCCTGGTTTGCCGTGACGATTTACTGCAAGCGCGGCTGGAAGAGTTGCAACAAACCAACCCAGCGGCTTCGCGCCTTGATGCCTGGCTTGATTTGTCGAGCTTGCAGATAAAGCCGTTGCAACAGCAAGGCACTGACAAAGCGCAATGGCAAGCGCGGCGCCCGCCCGGCTGGCTGGTCCCCATTCCTGTTGGCTTCGGGGCTTTGTCCGACCCCTATGCACCCGGCCAAGTGGCTAACGCCCGCGACCCACGGGTGCCCTTTCGCTTTGTAGAAAGCCTTTATTCCATTGGCCAGTGGCTGAGTCCGCACCGGCTGGAGGGGCACCAGCAACTGCTTTGGTACCCCGTCACCCTGCCTGAAGAAGGCCTGTATCGCTGTCTTAACGAATTTACTGTTGAAACCTCTCACATTTGAAAAGGAACCTGAATATGGCAACTGCACCAGTAAAAACCGCTTCGGTATTAGCCTTTGAACGCAAGCTTGACCCCTCTGACGCGCTGATGTTTGCTGGCAACTGGCACGAGCGCCAGCAAAGCCAAGGCTGGCCAGGTATTAGCGTGGGAACCAAGTCAGTACGCGGCACTATTTCCAACCGCCTTAAAGCCAAAGAGTTGGACCCGGCCAAACTCGATGCCCAAATAGAAAAACCGAACCTGCAAACCGTTGATGTGGCGGCTTTGCAAGCCACTACCGACACCCTAAAAGTGGCCTTTACCCTGCGAGTGTTGGCCGGTACCGGGCAGCCCTCTGCTTGTAATGACATCGCTTATCGCGACAAGCTCAAACAAACGGTGGCCGGTTACGTGAGTCAGTATGGCTTTGCTGAACTGGCCAGTCGCTACGCCAGTAACCTCGCCAATGGCCGCTTCTTGTGGCGCAACCGCTTTGGCGCCGAGCAAGTAGAAGTGGTGGTTAGCCATCTGGTTGATGGCCAGACTCAGCAAAGCTGGACTTTTGATGCCTTAGCGCATTCGCTGCGTGAGTTTGGCAACCACAGCGCCGTGGCCGAGCTTGCCAAGCTGATTGAACAAGGCTTGGCTGGCGAGCAGCATGTATTGCTGGCCGTTAGCGCATTTGTGCGCCTTGGCGCCGGGCAAGAAGTGTTTCCATCCCAAGAGCTTATTCTCGACAAATCCCAGGGCGACCGTAAAAGTAAAACCCTTTACAGCGTCGAGGGTATCGCCGGCATTCACTCGCAAAAAATCGGAAATGCCCTTCGCACCATCGACACCTGGTATCCGAGTGAAGCTGGCGACGACCTAGGCCCTATTGCTGTTGAGCCCTACGGCTCGGTCACCACCGAAGGCAAAGCCTATCGCCAACCCAAAGCCAAAATGGACTTCTACACCCTGCTTGATAACTGGATCACCGCCGACAAAGAGCCAGCAAAGGAGCAGCAGCATTTTGTGGTGGCAACGCTTATTCGTGGTGGCGTGTTTGGTAAGGCGGATTAACCATGAACCACTACATTGATATTCGGTTGCGGCCCGATCCGGAGTTTTCGGCCGCGCATCTGATGGCCGCGCTGTTCAGTAAATTACATCGCATATTGGCACAGCGCGGCGAACTGCAAGTGGCCGTGAGTTTTCCGTTAATGGAGCAGCAACATGCCGGACTGGGTGGCGTGATGCGCTTATTTGGCGATGCCAAGCCCCTTGATATGCTGATGGCCGAGCCATGGCTGTTGGGAATGCGCGACCATACCGAGGTAGGTGCCATTGCGTTGGTGCCTGACCATGCACAATACCGGCAGTTAAAGCGGGTACAAGCCAAAAGCAGCCCAGAGCGGCTTCGCCGCCGCAGCATCAAATGTTTGGGTATCAGCGAACAGGAAGCCAAAGCGCGGATCCCCGACAGCGCTGCTAAATGGCTTAACTTGCCGTACTTGCAACTGCAAAGCGGCAGTACCGGCCAGCGGTTTCGCCTGTTTTTAGAACTTGGGCCATTGCAGCAGGCGCCGCAGCCTGGCCTCTTTAACCGCTACGGCTTAAGCCCATCAGCCACCATCCCATGGTTTTGACCCTTTTTTAAAAGCTCCATAGAGGCCTTTTAAAAACAAAACCTTACAGCGCAGCTTTAAAAAAGGGCTGCGCTGGCCTTTTGCACTATTGCTCTTTAACAATCAGAACGTTAGGTTAGACAGGCTCTACTTCACTGCCGCCCAGGCAGCTAAGAAAAGACAACGAAATGGCCAGAAACCAACCCAAGACTTCACTGCCGCCCAGGCAGCTAAGAAAAAAACAAGTGTCACAGGTGCCAGTTAGGTGGTCTTCACTGCCGCCCAGGCAGCTAAGAAAATTGAAAACCTTACGGATATGATAGGCGATAACTTCACTGCCGCCCAGGCAGCTAAGAAAGCCGAAAGCTTGAAGACTTGGGCTTTTCCCACCTTCACTGCCGCCCAGGCAGCTAAGAAAATCTGTTGCGGATAGCTTGAGCCGCCCTGCAACTTCACTGCCGCCCAGGCAGCTAAGAAATTCGAGGCTCGGGCGGCCCCTGTGATTCTACACTTCACTGCCGCCCAGGCAGCTAAGAAATCCCCCTTCCCCAAACCCTTCGCATGAACCTTCACTGCCGCCCAGGCAGCTAAGAAAAAATTGAGACGATGAAGCATAGGTTTCATTCACTTCACTGCCGCCCAGGCAGCTAAGAAATTAAGCGGGCACGGCGCCGTCGTTTTCAAGTTCTTCACTGCCGCCCAGGCAGCTAAGAAAGGCTGGCCTATTAACCTGAACGCGATCAAGTCCTTCACTGCCGCCCAGGCAGCTAAGAAATCGGACACCAGGCCCCGTTCAATGCCGGATGTCTTCACTGCCGCCCAGGCAGCTAAGAAAGCCAGAGTATTCCATTAGCATTAGCGAAATTACTTCACTGCCGCCCAGGCAGCTAAGAAAATTGATACAATCGCAGTTCTCCATCAAAACTTCTTCACTGCCGCCCAGGCAGCTAAGAAAAAAGACTGGGGAATAACGGTATACGTTTCATCCTTCACTGCCGCCCAGGCAGCTAAGAAATTCCGCTACCGGCGCGGCTATTGATTACAGTTCTTCACTGCCGCCCAGGCAGCTAAGAAATTGCTATACCGCCCTCTTGGTCAGCCGCTCTGCTTCACTGCCGCCCAGGCAGCTAAGAAAATCAGCGCACGGGCTTTGGCCAAAGGATCGCCCTTCACTGCCGCCCAGGCAGCTAAGAAAATAGAGGATGCTCTTGATATATGGGAATCGTTCTTCACTGCCGCCCAGGCAGCTAAGAAATTTCAGGCCCATTTTATGGGTTGGCTTTGGGCCTTCACTGCCGCCCAGGCAGCTAAGAAAAACTCAATACCGTTGATGGTTTCAATTTCATCCTTCACTGCCGCCCAGGCAGCTAAGAAATTTCAGGCCCATTTTATGGGTTGGCTTTGGGCCTTCACTGCCGCCCAGGCAGCTAAGAAATAATGCAAATTTCCATCTGGAACCTCCACCGTCTTCACTGCCGCCCAGGCAGCTAAGAAAATCCAACCGGCGTTAGCCGCGCCCCAAGCCACCTTCACTGCCGCCCAGGCAGCTAAGAAACGAAAGCTGGCGCTTATTCAGGAAGATGCAGACTTCACTGCCGCCCAGGCAGCTAAAAGATCAGGTGGGGTGGTCGCAGATAAGAGACGTTAACGCGTTTTAATTAAGGTGCAACACCGCGACTGGCAGGCCTTGGCTTGCCAGTGTTCTTAGCCAGCGCTTTTGCCCTGGCTGTAGGCGATCGCCGGGGCCTTTGACTTCCACCAGCCGGTAACCGCGCTCTTCCACAACCAGCAAGTCGGGAAAGCCGCTGCGGTGATGGCGTGGGTCGGCAAGATAGTGGCGAAACCAGGCCACTAAATGCGCGCCGCTAATATGGCGGCAAAGGGCTAAGCGCTGCTCGGTCCAAAACGGCCACTGCACTAAAGCGTTGGCAATACCGTATTTGTTGGCAAAGGTGATGTGGGCGCGCTGCTGCCAGCCGCTAGCGATGTCGGTTAGGCGCTGGTCAATAAGTGCCTGGCGGCGTGGGTAAAACTGCTGGCTGAATAGGTCGCGCGGGCCACGTTGAAAGGGGTGAAAAAAGGCGCCCGGTATGGGGGCAAAGATAATGTCCCAGAACAACAAACCAAAAAGACCGGTCATTAGCTGGTTTTCACTGTGCATGCCGTCTGCAAAGTAACACAGCGCTTTTTGTTCAACGCTTTGCTCGCCCGCCAGCAAGGGCTTTTGCCATTCTGGCAATGTACTCACCGCTTGTTGCGGCAACAGCTGGCCGCATTTTTTGGCCAACCGCTGGCCGAAAATATCAATAAAATCCTGTTCACTGGCATCTTTTGGCGCCTGAATAATGGGCACTAAGGCTTGCCAGGCAGCTTCTACCCCTTGTTGTTTTTCCAGTACCCGCACTCGCCGTTCCCGGGCGGGTGGCAGGCTGAGCTTTTCATAAAAGGCCAGGGCCTGTTGCCAACACCCAGCCCGTTCCAGGCGGCGGGCCAGCTGCAAGGTTAGCCGCTGCCAGCGGTTATCGTCCCCTTGGGGCCAGCTATCGGCGAGGGCAACCAAGGCCTCGTCATCCGTGGCATCGAGCGTTTTGGCCAGTTCTGCCAATTGAAAGTGGCGTTCCAGGTGGGGGCGGTCTTGGTAAAAACGGCTGGCGCTATCAAGGGGGTAGCTTTCATAGCGCACATGTTCAAGGGTGGTGGTAATAAATTCACTAAGGTCTTGATAAGCATTACCAAAATAAAGCAGCAAGCAGCGACGAAACAGGCCTTCATTTAAGGTTTGCCACACCCAAAAGGGGAGAGCTGGCACTGCCATTAGCTGCGCTTGTTGCAGTAAAACCGGGCGCTTTTGTTTGGCATCAAGGCCATAAAAGTGGCCAATTTCGGCTTTGGTCAGTAACGGCAAAATAACGCTATTGTCCGCCGGGGCGGGGGCAATAAAGCCGCTTTTTGCCAGGTGGTGGATAGCCTGTTCTACATCAAGCTCGCGGTAGTGCAGCTTGTCTTGGCGAAAGCAACTGCCGCGGCGGCTAAGAAAACGCGCATAAAGGGCTCTTGCATCCACTGGCAGGGCGGCAAAATCGGCCAGCAAGGCTTGTTCGTCGCTATCAAAAAGGTCGCCGTAGCGACCTTTTACCGCCGCCAGCAGGCTTTCAAGGTGGTCAAGATAATAGGTGCCGGTTAGGGCGTTAAGGTCAGCTGCCATCGCATTTCCTGCGGCATTAATGGCTCGGGGTGGCCTTGTTGCCAGTCTTGTTGCCCGGCTAGGTAATAAGGGCTAAAGGGGTTACCGCTTTGGCCACCGGGCATCACTAAAATGCCGCGGTCTTCATGGCCTGGGGTCACCACCAGCCGCTCTGAGGCACCAAACTGGGCAGCGGTAACGTGCACCGCGTAGCTGTCGCCCGATTGCGGCCGCATTGGCGCATCCAAAAAACGAGAAAGCCAGTCGGGCAGGGCGGATGACAAGGGGTGGCGGATATGGCTTTGGTGCACGCTGCCCCAGGTTGGCCAGCCGGCATCGGCGCTGTGGGCAACCTGGTGGGCGGCTTGTTCGCTCAGTAGCCCTTGCCAGGTGTCGTAGCCCGCGGGTAGCAAGTTGGCAGGCTGCTGGCTAACCAGTTGGCGCAGCGGATATTCCCATTGGCTACTGAGGGTTTGTGCCGAAAAGCCCGGTAGCAGGGTGTTGAGATGATAAAAGGGCGAGAACAGCAGCCCCAGCATCGACTGGCGAAAATCGTGGATGAGCACAAAAGCTTGTGAATCTGCGGAAGCTGTGCCGTCCCAGTTATCCAGCAAGCGGCGGGCTTTAACAATATCGGGCGACGGCGGCATTTGTGTTAACTGGTGGGAAAGCAGCGCGGCCCAAAAATCGTAAATAGGCACCTTGTTGTTGTATTGCATGGCAAAAAAGCCTTTTTCATCCCATAGGTTTTGGCTTTTTAAAAGGTCGCGAATATTGCCAGCGCGTTCGCCCAAGGCGTAACCGCCATCACCAATGCGGCTTAGGTCGGCGCCGCCCAGCATGCGCTGGTTAGCGCTCCAAATGCGGCCATCAGGCGGGTTGATACGTTTGGGGTAGGCACTGGCGGGCAGGCTGTCGTGCCAGCTGACATTGGCTTTGGAAAGGTCAACCGGGTCTAGGCCGGTATAGCCCTGGCGTTCCGGAATGGACCCGGCCAGGGTCCAGGCAACGTTGCCACGGTTGTCCGCCAAAATCAGGTTTTGGGTGGGAATGCCCATGGTGGGGGCTAATGCCAAAGCGCAACTGACGTCAGGGCAGTCGATAAGCTTCATTAAATTAAGGTTTACAGCATTGGCTTGCTGCGCCGTCCAAAGCTGGGCATAAGGTTGGCCGCCTGGCAATTTGCCCATAACCGGCCCCCAAATACTGTCTTTCACGGTCAGGGTTTTCGACTTGCCGCTGCTGCTGGTAACCACTTCTTTGTGTTCGGTAAAGGCTTTGGGGCCGTCTTGGGTTTGGTATTGGTTATTACCCAGCTTATTAAGCACAACCAGATCGGAAAAATCGCCGTAGGAATTGGTAAAACCCCAAGCAATATGGCCATTAGACCCCACCACCAGGGCCGGAGCGCCAGGCAGGGTTAGGCCCACTTCGGTGGTGCTGCCCACCCGAGCGGCCATGCGATACCAGACATTGGGCACTTGCAAGCCTAGGTGCATGTCGGAGGCCAACATGGCGGCGCCGTCGTTGGTAAAACGCCCGGCAATGGCCCAGCCGTTGGAACCGGGATGTTGCGGATCTTTGGGCGTTACTGGCGTTTGCAGGTTAGGAAAGCTGCCGTCAGGCACTGTGGCTTTTTCTGGATAGGTGTCGTCGAGGGCGGCATCAAAGCTGCCACCGAAGGGAAACCAGAAGCGCAGCTGCGCCGGGTTCAGGCGCGCTTTTACGGCGGCAAGGCTCCATTCACGTACGGCGCTGTCACCTTGTAAATCCAGATACATGCTGTCTATGACCAGCAAGCTGTCTGCCGGTGTCCAGGGTTTGGGCTTTTGCCTTAGCAGCCAGTATTCAAAGGGCGGTGTTAACAAATCACTTAAGCCTTTGTTAACACCGTTGCTATAGGCTACCAACACCGCGCGTTGCTGCGGCGGCAGCGCGGCTAACTGCTGTTCGGCCAAGGCCCGAAAGCGATGACGGCGTACGTCCAGATCATGGGGCAGGGCTTTATCACCCACCAATGCCGCCAGCTCGCCAGCTGAAAGCCGGCGCATTAAGTCCATTTGGAAAAAACGTTCCTGGCCGTGCAGATACCCCAGGGCTTGGGCCAGGTCGAGCTTGTTTTTGGCGAGAATCAGCGGCACGCCATTTTTGTCGCGGTTAATGACCACCGACGAGTTCAGGCCCGGCACTTGTACGCTGCCGTCCAGCCTTGGGGTACTGAAATAAAGAATCAGCAGGGGTGAAACAGCAAGTAACGCCAGAATGAATGCACCGATACGCCATTTCACAATAATTTTCCTTGCTGTTTCAGGTCAGTCCATCAGAATACCGTTAATAACGATACAAAGAAGGCCGGATCTTTGGCTAGTCATTGATAAGCAGCAATAAGACTGCATTTTGGGAGCAAACGTAATGCCACTGTGGTTGGCAATCTTTGGTTTTTGTAGCTTCACTTTGGTTTTCGCTGCGCTATGGTGGCGAAGCCAACATCAAAAACAACAACTGCAACAACGCCTTGATATTTTACAAGAGCGTCAGCATGTTACCGAACAATTAGCGGCCGAGTCTCGCAGTGGCTGGTTGATTGTTGATGGCCAATTTAACATTCAGCAGCTCAGCCCGGCTGTTGGCCAATGGATTCCCCTACCTGCTGACCCTATCGGCCGCCACCTTAGCGATTTACCCCTCGACTGGCCCCTGGCCGCCTTAACTGCCTGGCGCGATGGCAGCACTGACATTATTGAACTGCCCTTAGACGGCTACCAGCTGTTTGGCCTTCGCCGCGACAACCTATTGTGGTTGCAATTGAGCTGCCAGCGGGGCCAGCAAATGCAGCTGCGTAACCTGCGCGCCCAATTACAAAAAGACAGCTTAACTGGCCTGTTGAACCGCCAGGGCTTTATTCTGCGCCTTGCCGCTATGGGGTTACGCGGTTCTGTACTGGTGCAGCTAAACCTTAGCCGTTTTCGCTTATTAAACGATAACTTAGGGCTTGATGCCGGTGACAACCTGCTGCGCTGCTTGGGTGAAATAATCGCCGGCGCTTTGCGCCATGGCGAATTTGCCAGCCGCCCTGATGGCGACACCTTTTGGCTGCGTTTACTTGAAAACGACGGCTGGCAGGAACGCCTTGAGGCCCTACTTAGCGTACTTGCCGGTGAAGTTGCCCGTATTGACCAAGAGGGCTTCCCGATGGCGGTAAAAGCCGGCGTCTGTGTAGGAGAGGCGCATCTGGATCTGTGGGAAGGCTTGCGCCGCTGCGATTTTGCCTGCCATTTACCATCTGATAAGCCGTGGGTGAAATTTACCACCGACCATCCGGTGTTGGTCGAGCGGCTACAAGCCTCGCGCTGGGCCAAAGATGTTAGCCAAGCCATTGCCAACAACCAGTTTTTACTTTTCTACCAACCCCTGGTGCCGCTTAAACCGCAGTTTGGCCCGATGCGGGCCGAAGTACTGGTGCGCATGCTGGGGGAGCAGGGGGAAATGCTGACCCCGGGACGCTTCATGGCTGCCAGTGACGACTTCCAACTAACGTCGCGCCTGGACCGCTGGGTAATAAAGGCGGTTATCGACTGGCTGGCGGCACGGCCAGAGCTTCATAACCAGTTGATACTGGCCATCAATTTAAGTGGCTTGAGTCTATCTGAAAGCCGTTTTGCACTCACCATTCGCCATTGGCTGCGTGAAGCCAAGGTGCCGCCACAAACGCTTTGTATTGAGATAACCGAGTCGGTGGCGATAGAGAACTTGGCCGAAGCGCGCCGGTTTATGGCGTCATTGCAAGAAGTTGGGGTGCGTTTTGCCCTGGATGACTTTGGCAGCGGCTTTTCATCCTTTAAATACCTGCAAGCGCTACCGGTTGATTATGTGAAAATCGACGGCTGCCTTATTCGCGACCTCACCAATAGCCGCCGTGACCGGGCCATAGTGCGCGGTATTGCGTCGGTCTGTAGAGGCTTGTCGTTGCCGGTGGTGGCGGAGTTTGTGGATAAGCCAGAGCTTTTGGATTTTGTAAGAAGGCTGGGGCTTGATTATGCGCAGGGCAACCTTATCGGTTGCCCCTCTCGGTTGGATTTGCTGCCCCAGGCAATGCAGGAGCAGCAAGGCAAGTCAGATCATACTGTCGGTGGCAGTGGATTGAAGTAACTGAGCCCGGTTAGAGCGTGTTGCCCGGTGGGCGTTGGGTTTGTGCAGATAAGTCTTCAATTGACGTTGGAGTTTTTGCACCAGAGAGGCCAGAGCTACATAACCATCAAGGTCTCGGGCTTTGGCAACCAGCTCCCCGTTGGGCAAGCCAATGGTGGCTTCCATCAACACTGTCATACCGTCACGGTCTATGACCAGTTTGGGGTTGATTAGGGGGACATCGAACCGTTCTAGTTTGCTCAATTGTTTTTGGATTTGAGCATCCAGAGCGTCGGTTACAGGCTGGGTACGGCTGGTGATGTCGATACGCATATTACGACCTCCTAAGTCATCACTTGTGTATTGCCTTCAACTTCAAACTACGCTTTCTCGAGCGCGCTGTCATGTGATCTTGATCAACTTTTCATTGCATTGAAGCCATGTGAAAATAAAGCGTGAATCGGCTGACATTTCCAGTCGACAACCCCTTGTTTGCGCCTTTTTTCCAAGGCATAGTTGAGAGGATTTAAGCGTGCTATCTGCCAAAGATATCCAGGCCATGCGCCTATTACTTTGGGCTGCTGAAGCGTTAATGCTGCTGTGGCTTGGGGTGGCAGGGCTGCCTTTTCACCTGGCTTGGTTGCTTGTTATTTGGGCCGGGCAAGGGGCGCTTGGCGCTTTGAGCCTGCGCTTTGGTGTGCGCTGGTCTTTACTGCTCGCCGACATGCTTTTCCTCACCGCCTTGTTTGCCCTTTCTGGCGGTCATACCAATCCCTTTGTTTCTCTTTATCTTTTACCGGTGGTGATCGTACTTTTGGCGAAAGCTGAAGGGGCGGCTATTTGGATCTCGCTAATGGCCTTGGCCGGTTACAGCTCGCTGATGTTGTTGCCCGACAACGATGGTTGGCACGACCATGGCCATTATTGGGGAATGTGGGCCAATACCCTGCTGACCATGGTGATCATGGTGCTTTTTGCCTACCGCACTAACCGTATTTTTCGTCGCCAGGACAAGGCTATTTTGCAGCTGCGCGAACGGCAATTGCGTTCCGAACAAGTGATGGCGGTAGCGTCGCAGGCGGCGCTAGCCGCTCACCAACTGGCCACCCCTCTGTCGGTAGCCAGGCTTACCGCTGATGAGTTAGCCGAAGAGCAAACTGATACCCGGTTAGCGGCACTGCAGCAGGCATTAACGCGTTGCGCGGCGCTGCTACAAAAAGTGCGAGAAGCGGCAGAGCCCGAGCCGGTTGGTAATCGTCAATTGAGTACGCTTTTAGCCGATTTGGCCGAGCGCTTTCGGTTACTGCGGCCACAAACCCAGTTGCATACGCCGGACACCGTTGTTGGCGCTGTGCGCTGTGACACCACCTTGATCCCGGCACTGTTGAACCTGTTGGATAATGCCGCTTATCAAACGGACAACATTCAATTGTCGCTAGCAGAAGGGGCTGGCCATTGGCTATTGGACATTGACGACGGTGGTCCCGGCCTTGCCCCTGAGTTGGCAAAAGCCCTGGGCCAACCTTTGCCTTCTCATCGCCACCCGGGGCCAGGGCTGGGGCTGTTTTTGGCCCATGCCAGCTTTGAGCGATTAGGCGGCTTTTTAAAAATCCAAGGCGATGGCAAACGCAGCTGGATACAAGTAGGGCTGAAAAAACCATGAAACTGTTGCTATTAGAAGACGATGTTGCCCTTGGCCAAACCTTGCAACGGGTGCTTAAACGCAAAGGCTTTGATGTGAGCTACTTGGAAAGCAGTGACACCCTGGTTGAGACGGCAACGTCGCTGCAGCCTGCTGTGGTGGTACTGGACTTGAAACTCAAAGAAGGCACCAGCTTGCCTTTTATCGCGCCGCTGCGCTCGTTATTACCGCAAGCGCGCATTTTAGTGGTTACCGGCTACGCGGCTATTGCCTCGGCGGTGGCTGCCATTAAAGCTGGCGCCGATGATTATTTGCCGAAACCGCTGGACACCGCATCGCTGCTGGCAGCGATTGGCGGCGAAGCGCAACAGACCGCTGCCAGCCTGCCACTGCCCCCCGCGCGCCTGGAGTGGGAGCATATTCAAAAGGTGTTGGCTGACAACGACGGCAATGTGTCAGCAACGGCAAGGGCGCTGGGTATGCACCGGCGCACCTTGCAGCGCAAATTAGCCAAACACCCAGTGGCCTTTGATGGTATTGATAACGGCAACAAATAAACCAAGGGAATGCAGCTATGGTCAGGGTTTGGGACAGCTTTGTTCGGGGCTTTCACTGGAGCCAACTGTTGTTGCTGGTGGGCTGTTGGTGGACGGCAGAGTACGGCCATATGGTGTGGCATCAATGGGTAGCCATGACATTACTGGCCTTTTGGCTGGTGAGGGTTATTTGGGGCTTTGTGGGGTCACCTTCTGCCCGTTTTAGCCACTTTGTTAAAAGCCCGGCGGCGGTGTGGCGCTATGGCCAGCAGTTATTACGCCATCAAGCGCCTGCTCAGCTTGGCCACAATCCATTAGGGGGCTGGATGGTGGTGGCCTTAATGGTGGTGGTGGGCCTGCAACTGGGTAGCGGTTTATTTGCCTCCGACGAGATTTTTTTCCAGGGGCCGCTGGCGGCCTGGGTGTCAGCCGACACCTCGTCTTGGCTGACCCTGCTTCATCACCGTAATTTCGATTACATTGTGTGGCTTGGCATTATTCATGTTTTGGCGGTGATGGTGCACTGCGCCCGCGGCGAGCGCTTGGTGCCGGCGATGTTTTCTGGCCGAAAACGCGGCGTTAATGGGCCTTCACAGGTAAAAGCCAGCTGGCCGGCTTGGCTGATGCTGGTGTTGTGTTGGTTGGCGCTTTGGTTTTGGTGGGGAGCTACGCTCTAGCTAAATACTGAAATCAACAGCGGGTTTGTTACCACGTTTGTCTTTGTACATACGGTTGTCAGCCCTAGCCAGCAAGCTGTCGATAGTATCTTTGGGCTCAGGAAAGGCAGAGCCCACCGCCGCAGAAATGGATAATGTGAGCTGCGAATTAATGACGATATCGCGTTTCATTGCAGCCAATATACGCTCACCAATGTGGTCTGCTTCTTCTTTCGAAGAAACCGCTGGCAAGATAGCCACAAACTCATCGCCCCCTAACCGGAAATACTGATCGCCTTGGCGGCAGGCTTGCCTTAAGCGTTTGGCGGTGGTGATCAGTACATCATCACCGACTTCATGGCCGTAGGTATCGTTAATGTGCTTAAAGCCGTTGAGGTCCATATACAAGATGCCGAAACCGCGGTTTTCTTTTTTATACTCGCCAAGGCATTCCTTTACTTGGTTGTAAAAGGCGCGGCGGTTGGGCAGGTCGGTCAAACTGTCGCTGTTGGCCAGCAACTTGTTCAGCCCATGCTCGCGCATAATGACGTAATACATCACCGCCAGCGCTATGGATAACAGCCAGCCAAGTAGGTGGCCAGCAAGGGTCCACCAAGGGGTTTTGGTCGCCAAGGTGCCGGCCCCGGATAAAATCCACGTTTCGTTGTTCAACGACAACGGCTGGCTGACGCGGTTACTGTCATTCAGAACCCGCTTGTCACCGTAAATGGTGCTGTTTTCCGGCTTTTTGGGGTTATACAGATAGAGCTTCAGGCTAGTGGGTTCATCATAAATACCCGCCTGCTTTAACAGATTGTCGATATCTAGCACCACACTTACCACGCCCCACAGCTTGCCGTTATCTAAAAAGATAGGGGTACGGTTTATTAAACCCCGGCCACCTTGAATGAGGTTTACCGGCCCGTCTAACACGGTGCTTTTAAGGTTAATGGCCTTTTCAACATAGGGCCATTGGCTAGGGACTTTACGAAAATCCACACCCAACACCTTTTCGTTTCCTTGTAGCGGGTAAACGGTTTGGATAATCAAATCAGGAGCCACGGCAATCGAGCGAATGCTTTTGCCGTCTTCATACATGTTTTTGAGAATAGGGGTAATTTGCGCTTGGCTCGCCTGTGGGTTGGCCTTGATATAGGCCGACAAACCCCGCACCAAATAAAGAGCGGCATTGCTGTGCGATTCAATTTTGGTACGCAAGTTACCAAGCTCGGTAATAATTTGCGCTCTTTCCTGAGCTTGGCGGTTACTGTCGATTAGGTGAAAGAAGAGTTCTACCGCAGAACAAGAAATGACAAAAATGGCAACGGCCAGTATTCGGGTACCAGTAGACGTCAGGGTTTGGCGATGTTGCATTTGCCACTCATGCAAAATTAATCTTGTTTTATAGTCGGTTTAATAGCCGGTAAATTCAAGTAAACCCGGGTGCTTAGGCCAACAGCGCAGCCTAACGTTGCTGGCTTGTCACTGCTTGACGGTACTTGTTATTTGTTCTCTATGGCGGTGATGTTTCATCAAGGTTTTTTGTTTTATTATATAATTATCAATATCTTAAGTATGCTTTCTAAGCTGTAAATTAAAGCTTGTACCAGACTGCGATAACATTGTTACAGAATACGAAATACAGCTAACGTTGCTATCCTGTCATTTATATGTATTTCTGGCCTGCTGGCCTATTGCACTTTATCTGTAACCTAGGCAGTCTCATTTGCTCGCTAAAATACCAATAGCAAGCGAATTATCCGTTTCCCATATGGAGTCCCCATGAACCGCCAGTCGTATCCGAGCCTGAAAAAGGTATTAACCGAAACCCCTACCGATACCGCAGAGCGTCAGCAACTGCTCGCTAACCCGGCCTTCGGTAAGGTCTTTACTGACCATATGGTGACGGTGCGTCATACCAAGGCGGATGGCTGGGTTGATGCCAAGGTGGAAGCACGTAAAAACTTTACCTTTTCACCGGGTACCACTGTGCTGCACTACGGCCTTGAGATCTTCGAAGGCCTGAAAGCCTACCGCCAGGCCGATGGCGGTGTGGCGCTGTTCCGCCCCGACGCCAACGCCAAGCGTTTTGCCAATTCTGCCAAACGCCTGGCATTGCCACCGCTGCCGGAAGAGCTGTTCGTGGAGTCGGTTATTGCCTTAACTGAAACCGATCGCGACTGGATCCCCGAGCAAGATTTTTCGGCCCTTTATCTGCGGCCTTTCATGATTGCCACCGACGCCACTCTGGGCCTAAAGCCTGCTGATGACGCGCTTTATAGTGTTATTGCCTCGCCGGTAGGGTCGTACTTTAAAGGTGGCGCTGCGGCGGTATCTTTGTGGGTCTCTGATCACTTCACCCGCGCGGCGCCGGGCGGTACTGGTGATGCGAAATGTGGCGGTAACTACGCTGCGGCCATGGTGGCGCAGTTGGAAGCCGACCGTCAGGGCTGCGACCAAGTGGTGTTCCTGGATGCGGTTGAACGTAAATGGGTTGAAGAACTGGGCGGCATGAATGTGTTCTTTGTCTTTGACGATGGTTCTATTCAAACACCGCCGCTGACCGGCACTATTTTGCCCGGCATTACCCGCGACTCCATTATTCGCCTGGCGCTGGATATGGGCATTACGGTGCGTGAAGAGCGTTACTCCATTGACCAATGGCAGCAAGATGCGAAAAGTGGCCGTTTGGTTGAAGCCTTTGCCTGTGGTACCGCGGCAGTGGTGACCTCTATCGGTAAAGTCAAAGGTAACCGCCATGAGTTTACCGTTGGTAACGGTGAAGGTGGCGAGATGACCGCCAAGCTCAAAGGCGCCTTGCTGGATATTCAATACGGCCGAGTTGCTGACCCACACGGTTGGATGATTAAGCTTTAAGCTGATTTAAGCCAATAAAAAAGCCACCTTCGGGTGGCTTTTTTATTGGCTATTGGTAAACGTACTGGCTACGGCGGCTTTGATCTGAGGCAATGCTTTATTGGCACATCGGCATAAGGTGATCTTATCAACGTCGATGAGGTTTCCCTGATGAAAAGCGCGATCCCACTCTTGGCTGTAGCACTGCTGCTAGGTCCTGCGGCGATGGCAACCGAACAGGCTAGCACCGAGAACACACAACCCACGGCGCTACAAAGCCAGTTTCAGAAAATGCAGCAAATAATGCAGCAACTGCAGCAACAGCAAACGCCAGCTCAGCATCAAGCCTTGATGCAACAACACATGCAAGCGATGGTTGAAACCATGCAAATGATGGGCGGCATGGGCCCAGGCATGATGCGCGGACAAGGCATGATGGGAAGTAATGGCATGATGCATGGTCAGGGGATGATGGGTAGTGGTCAAGGTGCTATGAGTACCTCGCAACTGGCTACAGACCCTAAAGCTATGGCGCAGCATCTGCAGCAAATGCAGCAGCGAATGGCACTGATGCAAGCGATGATGACGCAGATGCTAGAACACCAGGCCGCCCAGCAAACAACCGACAAACCGTAATCACGCTACAGTGGCCGGGTAGCAATTTCTAAATCAGCTAGCCACTTTAGCGCTTGCTCACGGTTATTGCCGCACATCTCTGTTGAGGGCTTTAAACCTTGGCAAAAGGCGGGGCGGTCGGGATGGCCAAAAATATTGCAGCGCAGATCTTCGGCCAAATGAATACAGCGCACATTGGCGGGCTTGCCGTTGGGCATACCGGGAATAGGGCTGGTAATGGAAGGGGCAATGCAGCAGGCCCCGCAATGCTGGCGGCAATTCATCGTTCGCTGGGCTCTGTGTATGAAAGGCGCGATTGTGACATAGGCAGTGGCCAATAAAAAAGGCCACTGGATGTGGCCTTTTATGTTAGTGATGGCGCGCGGCCTTTAAGCGCAAGCTAAAACTGACGACGGCGCTGAGGGTTGCTACCCACACCACTCCCGGCCAGCCGCTTCTGGCAAACACCAAACTGCCCAGCAGTGAACCCAGCGCCATACCAATAAAGACACTGGTAAAAAACACTGCATTAAGGCGGCCACGGGCCGCCGGATCGAGCCGGTACACCATGGCTTGGTGAGCCACCAGTGACATCTGTAAGCCAAAATCAAAGACGATGGTGCTGATAGCGATCAGTAGCAATTGCCCGGCCATGCCGAGCCAGGGTAGGGCAAACATTGTGGCGAAAGCCAAGCTCACTAAGGCGGTGCCAAACTGAGTTACCCGCGCTGGCCCTAAACGGTCACTCAGGCCCCCGGCCAAGGGCGCAGCAATGGCACCGGCGGCACCGGCCAGGCCAAAGGCACCGGCGATGTCGCTTCCCAGTTCAAAGCGCTGACTTAGCATCAGTGCCAAGGTGCTCCAAAAAGCACTAAAGCCAATAGACAGCATCCCTTGGGCAAAGGCGGCATAACGCAGCGTTGGGTAGCGGCCAAATAAATGCCCCATAGAGCGCAGCAGGGCCGGGTAGCTTAAAGACGAATGGCGTTCAAAGCGCGGCAACTGGCGGCGCAGGGCAATGCCCGATATCACCACCACCACCGCCGCAATTTGGTACATGGCGCGCCAGCCAAAATGCTCGGCAACAAAGCCGCTAAAGGTACGCGACAGCAAGATCCCCAACAATAGCCCGGTCATTACTGTACCCACGGCTTTTCCCTGGCGTGAAGCCGGCGCCAAAATGGCGGCACTGGGCACAATGTCTTGGGCCAAGGTGGCGCCAATACCAATCATCAGGCTGGTCAGTAATACGCTATAAACGCCGCCACTTAAGCTGCACAGCAGTAATACCAAGGCCAGCAGCAAGCTTTTGATGCCAATAATGTCACGCCGGTCGTGCCTGTCGCCCAAGGGCACTAAAAAGAACAAGCCCAAGGCATAGCCAAATTGGGTCAGGGTGGGTACCCAGCCGACTTGCTCGACGCTTAACGCCAGGTCTTTTTGCATCAGCGGCAGTATTGGCTGCGCGTAATAAATGGATGCCACAGCAAAGCCAGCGCCGCTGGCAAGGGTAAGCACTGTGGTGCCGGTAAAGTGGCTATGGGTGGACGCCTCGGTAGTGGTTGGCGTATTCATGATTTGCTCTCCAATCACGTTGATGGCGCTATTTTGCGGATAAGGCAATTGCCCTTGTAGTATGCCAAGAGGTAAAACGGTTATACGTGATATGCATAACAAGGTGCAGCATGAATAATGCAGACCGTATAGAAATGATGCGAACCCTGGTGCGCATTATCGAAAGTGGCAGTTTGTCGGCAGCCGCCCGGCAACTGGGAACCACGCAGCCAACCGTTAGCCGCCGCTTGGTGCAGCTGGAAAGCCTGCTGGGGGCCAAGCTGTTGCTTCGCTCGACCCATGGCATGAAGCTCACCGACGAGGGCGAGCGCTGTTATCAGCAAGCTCGCACCATGTTGGCAAACTGGGATGCGCTAGCCGAAGACTTGGCAGGCAACCACGACGAGCCGGTAGGAATGTTACGGGTGCGGGTGCCCCATGCCTTTGGCCAGCAGCAAATGATGCCCCACCTTCTGGCCTTGTTAAAACGTTACCCAGGCTTGTCGGTAGAATGGGTACTGAATGACAAAACCCCTGACTTTTTGGCCGAAAACATTGATTGCGCCGTGCATGTTGGGGCCGTTGAAGACCCTTCCTTGGTGGCGGTTTTACTGGCTGAAGTGCCGCGTTTGATGGTGGCAAGCCCTGATCTGATTAAAAATACGGGCATACCGCAGCAGGTAGAGCAACTTGCCAGCCTGCCGTGGGTGGCACAAAGCCCGTATCACCGGCGTGAAGTGCTGCTGCGTCACCAAAAAAGCCAGGCGGTTGTGCAAGTGGATATTGCCCCGCGGCTGATTAGTGACAGCCTTTATGCGGTTTATCACGCGGCTTTAATGGGCATTGGCGTAACTACTGTGTCGGCTTGGATAGCCACCGAGGCCATAAACGACGGGCGTTTACAGGCATTACTGCCGCAATGGCAACCCGACCCGCTACCGGTTTACCTGGTGTATCCCTACGCCAACTATTACCCGGCGAAAATGCGCCGCTTTTTTACGCTGATGAAAACGGTGATGCCCAACCTGGTTGGCACCACGCCGCCCTCACCAGCTGAACTTAAGTTGTAACCCCAGGTAATTGCTGTTGTGGCCGCCCAAGGCCTTAACGGTGCTGGCAGCATCAAAATGCACGATTTCCAAAGCGCTACTGAGGTTGCGGTTAACCTGCCAATTAGCGCGCAGCTGGCCATAAGCGCCAATCCAGCGCTGGCCACGCCCGGCCGAGTTGGCAATGGCGTTATTCGGCTGGGTGTAAATGGCATCAGCGGTTGTCATGCGCCATTGCCCGGCGATGGCCGCCAGTAAGCTCAGCGCTGGCGTCAGCGTTGTGCTAACAAAGGGTTTGATGTGAATGATATTCACATAACTGCTGTAGCCGGCCAGGTTTAAGTAGGAACCGTTAGGAAACAGCGGATTAAAGGTGCCCAAGCGGTGGTCGTTAGGGTGCTTGTCGCCCGAGGCGGCGTCCAGTTGCATACCCAAGCGCGGCTGCCAACGATTGTGGCTAACCAGCAGGCTAACACGGCTTCCCAGCGCCCAGGCACGGATGCGCACATTGCCAACATGGCCACTTTGCAGCATCACTTCGTTGTCCCAGGTCAGGCGCGCTGTTTTACCGGCAAAGCGCAGGTCCCACACATCGCGCTGCTCATTACCGGCAACCGTTAAATACTGACTGTGCTGGTTGTGGTAGCGCGACCAGTAGGCGGAAAGCTCATTTTGGCCGAAAACATGCCGCTCTACCCTCAGGCCGTAGAACTGCAGGCTGTTATTGGAGCTGTCATCAAAGCGCTTGGCGGCCTTATTGGTTACCGGCTGGCTGTAATAGGCTATCCAGCGCCAAGACGTGGTTTCGTAATCGCCCCAAAGGGCGTCGAAAGAGCGGCGCACATTGGGCCCTTCACGTACTGACACAAATCGCTGTAGGTCAAACGCAAACTGCTGACGCCCCGCTCTTAGCTTAAGGGTGCCGGCGCCGGCAGCTTGCACCAGTGCCACAAAGGCCTGCTCTACATCAAGCTTATTGATATCGGCGCCCCCTTTATGCTTTTTCCCTGGCGCCGTTTGCTGTTGCAACTGCAGGAAGCCTTGCCACTGGCCAAGGTGCAGGTCGCTATGGGCTTCGATGCGGTTAATCAGGTAGTTATCGCCACTGCCTTTTTCAACGCCGTATTGCGCAGCATGATTGCTCTCGTAACGCTCTCTGAGGTTGGCCCCAAACGACAGGTAGTCTTTCGGATTTGCTGTCAGCGGTAGGTACTTAAGATTGTCTAACGGGGCGGTGCGTAGCGCCGGGTTGGCCAAGGCTGACCAATCTTCCTGCCAGCGGTCAGATTGAATGGCAGGCCTTATTGGTAATGTCTCGGCAAGGGTGGGCGAACTCAGTGCCATCACCGAGATGAGCGTGGCGCCTAAACGCAAAACCATAAGTGGATACCTAGTCTGGGAAAAGGGCGACGGTAAAGTCGCCGAGTGAACTTATGAATGGCTGTTAAGCTGATGAATTTCGGCGATATAACCACCAGGAAAGCGCACCATGGCCGCTTCTCTGCTGCCAGTGTTGTAGGGGCCAACCAAGGTTGTTACCCCGGCCGCGTGGGCTTTTTTTAAGGTGCTGGCGAGGTCTTTGACTTCATAGCCGGTCAGATCCCGGCCATAGGGCCATGGCAGCAGTCCCTGGCTGACCAGTACCGTCAATTTGCCAAAACCCGAGACAATATGAACGCGGCGAATGTGCTGGGCCGGTAAACCCACCTCAAGGCCTGAAGCCGTTTGGGTATCGTCGGTAATATGGCCATGTGAAAAGGCAACCCAGTCGCGAATAAAGGCATCAGCGCTGTCTTTTGTCAGGTAAATGCGGTTTTCCGGAGTGGTGGCCAGCGGCGGGTAATGCGGGGCCGTGGTGTGCCAGTAAAGCTGCATGTTAACGCCGCCAGGCCACTGAATAAGCGCGTCGCAGCCAATGGGGTCAGCAAAGGCGCCAACCAAGCGGCTAGCGCCATTTTTTACGGCCGCGGCCAGCGCGGCGTCTAAGTTGGTGACCAGATAACCGGTGCGCTCCGCGCCAAAGGGGTAGGGAATGGGCGTTTTAAAACCAAATACCGACACCGTGCCAGCCGGTGTTAGCACTAACTGCGACAGGGTTTTGCTGGGGGTGGGCGTTACCTGAAAGGCGCCTTTGGGGCTGGTTTTACCGCCGAAGGTGGCCACAAAACTTTTAACAAAGCGGTCAAAATCCCCTGCTTTGACATAAACGTGGGTGGTGTCGTATTGCGGGCCAACAGCGTAGTTGCTGCCAGCGCTGGCGGCAGTAGAAAACAGCGTAACACTGAGACAAAAAAGGCTGCCAAGGGCCAAGGTTCTGAGGGAAAGCATAAGTCACTCCTTGATGCAGAGAAGGCAAACAGGTTTTGGCTGCCGGTGAAGCGGCATGGCGCCCAACGGCGAAAGCCATTGTGTTTTAAGAGCTCAAAAGGGCGCCCGTTAATTGCTGTTATTAACGAAAATGGCAATGGTCTGCCGTGGGGCTAAGGGTTGACCTTTGTTGGCGGCGGGAACATGGTGGCGGCTCAGGCCTTTTTATCATTTCGCCCAAACGGAGGTAAGCAAGATGGAATACACCAAGCTAGGGTCAACTGGGTTGGATATTTCCAAGTTATGCCTGGGTTGTATGACCTTTGGTGACCCCAATGCCGGCGCGCATCCCTGGACCTTGAACGAAGAACAATCCCGGCCGCTTTTTCGCCATGCAGTTGAGCAAGGCATTACCTTTTTTGATACCGCCAATAGCTATTCAGCGGGCAGTTCTGAACAGATGGTTGGCAAGTTTTTAAAAGAATTTACCCGCCGCGAAGAAATTGTGTTGGCCACCAAGGTGTACTTTCCGCCTGGAGCGGCTGGCGCCGGCGCTAAACCCAATGGTATGGGGCTGTCCCGTAAAGCCATTATGACCGAAATTGACGCCAGCCTTAGCCGCCTTGGCACTGACTATGTCGACCTTTATCAAATCCACCGCTGGGACTACAACACCCCTATCGAAGAAACCATGGCAGCGCTGCACGACGTGGTAAAAGCGGGTAAAGCCCGTTATATCGGCGCTTCATCGATGTACGCCTGGCAATTTGCCAAAGCCCAGGAAGTGGCTCGGCGCAACGGCTGGAGCTGCTTTGTGTCGATGCAAAACTACCTGAATTTGTTGTACCGGGAAGAAGAACGGGAAATGCTGCCCCTTTGCCAGGACCAAGGCATCGGTTTAATGCCCTGGAGCCCCATGGCCCGTGGCCGTTTAACCCGGCCCAAAGGTGAAACCACTGCGCGCTCTGAGTCCGACAGCTTTGGCCAAAGCCTTTATGCCAATACCGAACAGGCTGACGGCAGGGTAATAGACGCCGTGCAGCAAGTTGCCGAGGCCCGTGGCGTGCCCATGGCGCAAGTGGCACTGGCCTGGGTGCTGGCCAAGCCCCAAGTGTCGGCGCCGATTGTTGGCGCCTCGAAAACGGCGCAGCTTGATGACGCCGTGGCCGCACTAGCGCTAACCCTCAGTGAGGAAGAACGGGCGTTACTCGAGCAGCATTACGTGCCCCATACCGTGACGGGGCATCAATAATAAAAAAGCCGCCTAAGGGCGGCTTTTTTTATGTTCAAACCTTAGAGGTCGCCGGTTAAAAACTCAGCTTTGCCGCGGCCAAAAGACCAGTCGGCGTCGGTGTTTTCCACCACCGACACCATTAAATCGTCAGGGCTGATGCTGCATTCAGCATGCAGCCGCTCGGCCAGTAGCCGGTAAAAAGTGGTCTTTTGTTGTTGGGTGCGCGGCCTTGACACCATGGTCAGCAGCACCACGTTGTTAGACCTTTCATAACCCAGGCCAGTGTCTTGCATAATCAGCTCGCCGGGGCGGTGCTGGGTTACGGTTTGGTAGCGATCACGCGCTGGCACCTTAAAAGCATCCAGCATGGCTTGGTGGGCAGTATCGAGCAGTTTTTTGACTTCTTGTTCGCTACGGCCTTCGATAAGGTCAAATTTCAGCAACGGCATAATGGCGTGTCCCTAAGAGATTGCAGTAAAACATCAGTGTCAGTGTACCGATAAAAACAGCGGCGGGATCAACCCCAACGGCCAACTGCTGATTGTCTGTACAAGAGAAGCCTTGCCGGTTCACTTACGTTAGCTGTAGATGGCGGTGGCCGCTTTTTTACGTTGCCAGATGATGCGGCCTGCTTCTTTTAAGGTGATTTCTACCGCCCCCAGTTGCACCGCCAGGGCGCGTTTTTCTTCATTAAGATCGTAATGACTTTTATGGGTGCCAGGGTGTTGGTGCCAGCGGCGCTGCATGCCAATTTTATCGGCCATGGCATGCAATTCTGCCTCAGAGTCGGCCAGCATGTGGCACATCAGCATGCCGTGGAAGGGAGCCTTCATATTGTCTACGTAAACCGCCAACGAACACTCCTTCGGTTTTGCAAGAGTGCTTACCCTAGCAAATTCTTGATGGGATTGAACCTCTGTTGGCGGCCGTAGGCTGCTATCAATAGCGCGACTGTACCGCCGCAATAATGCGGTTTGCCGCTTCTGTTACCAAGGTGCGTGGGCAGCCAAGGTTTACGCGCATATAGCCATGGCCCTCGGCCCCAAATTTTTGGCCAGAGTCTAGCCATACCCTCGCTTGAGTAAGCATAAATTGCTGCAGGTCATCGGCGTCTAAACCCAGGCCGCGACAATCCATCCAGGCCAAATACAGGGCGTCGGCAGGCAAGACCTTAACGCCGATGTTGGCCCCATTAATGGTATTGGCGAAGTGCTGGTGGTTAGCGCGTAAATAACCCAGTAATGCGTCTAACCAGGGCTCGCCATGGCGATAAGCGGCTTCGGCTGCCACCATGCCGAGGGTGTTAACAAAAGGCGCCATGTTACGCTCGAACTGGCGCGCCAGCGCCCCGCGTAGCTGCGGGTTAGCAATAAACAGGTTAGCGTTTTGCAGGCCGGGCAAATTAAAGGTTTTACTGGGTGCGGTGCAGGTAATGCTGATTTGGGCAAAACGTGGGTCAACCGCGGCAAAGGGGCGGTGTTTTTTAGCCGGGTTAATAATGAGATCTTGGTGAATTTCATCGCTTACCACCAGCACATTGTGGCGCAGGCAAATTTCGCCCATCGCCATGAGATCTTCTTCAGACCAGACATTACCGGTGGGGTTATGGGGGTTACTGAGGATAAAAAGCCGGGTGTTGTCTTTTATGGCCGCTTCAAAGCGCTCGGCGTCAAAGCGGTAACCCGTCTCGGTGCGCGTTAATGGCGCATAGGTGAGTTGGCGGCCGTTTAGCAATACATCGCCATGAAAATGCCCATACACCGGCGGCTGAATAAGCACCGTATCGCCAGGGGCGCTAAAGGCCTGCACCGACGCTTTAAGCGCTGTAATAATGCCGGGGGAGGGCAGCAGCCATTTTTTGTCGACCTGCCAGCCAAAACGTTTTGCCTGCCAGTCGGTTACGGCCTGCTGATAGCTGGCACTGGCCCCGGCAGGGTAACCAAAAACCCCATATTCCACCGCCTCATGCAGGGCATCAATCACCGGTTGCGGCGCCCGAAAATCCATATCAGCCACCCACATAGGCAAAGGGTCTGCGGCCTGGGCGGCTGGTGATAACAGCGCTTTTGCCCATTTCACCGAATGGCTATTGCTGCGGTCAATCAGGGTGTCAAAGCGGGGGTCGGTTAAGGCAATGGTGTCAGGCATGAGGCAGTCCGGTTTTTCTAAAAACAGCTTCCTGTTGTAACAACTCCTGGCCGTTATCGAAATGGCTAAGGGTCACTAAATAAAGATGTTCTTTATTTTTTTACTGTTCGCAATGTGGTCTTAGGCTGGTTCTTTAGATTCGTAATGGCGAGATATTTTACGGTTTCTTTACGGTCACCGGCGGCACCTTTATGGCATTTTGACGCCGCTCCTTTCTATGCTCCCCATCCTTGTTTATTCAGGATTATTCATAATGAACTGGCTTTATCTTCTGGTGGTGGTTGGCCTGCTTTGCTACCTGGGTTTTGCCCTGGTGAAACCGGAGCAATAGGGGGCTATATGTGGCAACAATGGGTTTATCCCCTGATATTTATCGTGCTGGTACTGCTGCCAGCTCCTTGGCTGGGGCGCTATTTGCATTGGTTTTTGGAAAAGCCTAATGCTAAAGGCGAGCTGTGGTTACTGAAGGTATGCGGAACCAACGGTGCTGGCCAAGATTGGCGGCGCTATCTTGGCAGTTTGCTGCTTTTTAATTTACTGGGTGTGGTATTGCTAGCCGCAGTATTGATGCTGCAAGGCTGCCTGCCTTTTAACCCCGAACACAAGCTAGGGTTGTCCTGGCCGCTGGCCATTAACACCGCTGTCAGTTTTGTCACCAACACCAATTGGCAGGCTTACTCGGGAGAAGCACAGCTGTCTTATTTCAGCCAGATGTTTGGGCTGACAGTACAAAACTTTGCTTCTGCTGCCACCGGCATCGCCGTGGCGGCAGCGCTTTTTCGCGGCTTAAGTCGCCAGCAAAGCCAAGACTTGGGGAATTTCTGGCAGGATTTGCTGCGCGTTATCGGCTACCTGTTGTTGCCGTTGTCTTTGGTATTTGCCCTGGTGCTGGTCTGGCAAGGGGTGCCACAAACTTTTAGTGCTTATCCGGTGGCCCACACTCTGGATGGCGGCAAGCAAATTCTGGCGGTAGGTCCTGCCGCGTCGCAAATTGCCATTAAGCAGCTGGGCACCAATGGTGGTGGTTTTTTTGGTGTCAATTCTGCCTATCCCTTTGAAAATCCTACAGCGCTCAGCAACTGGCTGGAGATGGTAGCCATATTGTTGTTGCCTGCCGCTATGGTATTTGCCTTTGGCCGTTACATTAAAAATGCCGGCCATAGCCGGGCCCTGCTGTCTGCCATGCTGATTTTACTGGTGGTGGGGCTGGCGGTCGCTGTCTGGCAAGCCTGTTTACCCGACCCGGCGCTGATGCATGCCTCGGCCGTTGGTCATTGGGAAGGTAAAGAAAGCCGCTTTGGTCCGGTGCTTTCGGCAATATGGGAAGTGGCGACCAGCGCTGCGTCTAATGGCTCTGTTAATGCGATGCACGACAGTTTCGCACCGTTAGCTATCTTGGTGGCGCTGGTTAATATGCTGCTCGGTGAAGTGATCTTTGGTGGTGTCGGCGCAGGCATTTATGGCTTGTTGTTGTTTGTGCTGCTCACGGTGTTTTTGTGCGGCTTAATGGTCGGCAAAACCCCCACTTATCTTGGTAAACGCCTGGGTATCCTCGAAATGAAATGGGTAGTGGCCAGTATGCTGGTGATGCCGGTAGGGGTGTTGGTGCTTGGGGGCCTGACGTTACTTTTACCTGATGCCCAAGCAGTGCTGGGCGCCAATGGCCCCCATGGCCTGACACGTCTTTTATATGCCTATGCCTCCGGCACCGGCAACAATGGCTCGGCCCTTGCCGGTTTTAATGCCGCCAATAACGGGCAATGTATCGCCATCGCCTTGGCTATGTTGCTTGGCCGGTACGGCATCATAGTCCCTGTGTTAGCGGTAGCGGGCAGCCTTGGTTCGGCCAGCAAAGTCGAAGTAACGGACGGTGATTTCCCGGTCACCGGCGTGCTCTTTGTCAGCCTGCTGGTGATCACCATTTTGATCATCGGGGGCTTAGCGTTTTTACCTGCCTTGGCCCTTGGCCCCATCGCCGAACAACTGACTCTGGGAGCATTCTGATGTTTGATACTGTCTTAGCTGCTCGCGCAGGCGCTGATGCGCTGCGCCGGTTTGACCCAAGGGCGTTGGTTGCTAAACCGATTTTGTTTTGTTTATGGCTAGCTGCGGTGCTGGCCACCCTAGAGTCGTTGCTGGGTGCTAAGGTTTCCGGGGTCGCGCTCCTGCTGGCTTGGCAACTTACCGCCTGGCTTTGGTTAACGTTGTGGTTTGCCAATGTGGCTGAAACCCTGGCCGAAGGCCGGGGTAAAGCCAGAGCCGACAGTCTAAAGGCCGGAATGAGCGACCTTAAAGCCCGTAAGGTCACGAGCCTTGAAGATGAGCAAGGCCAGTGGGTAGGGGCCAACAGCCTGCATAAAGACGACATAGTGCTGGTGGCGGCTGGGGAAACTGTTCCTGCGGACGGTGAAGTGGTTAAAGGCATTGCCTCGGTTAACGAGGCGGCCATTACCGGCGAGTCAGCACCGGTTATCCGCGAGTCAGGTACCGACCGTAGCGGTGTAACCGGTAATACCCAAGTGGTCTCTGATCAAATCTGGGTGCGCGTTACTAGCGAACCTGGCCAAAGTACCCTCGATAGAATGATCGCCTTAGTTGAAGGGGCCAAACGCCAGAAAACCCCCAATGAACAGGCGCTCGACACTCTGTTGGTTGGTCTGACATTGATCTTCTTGCTGGTGGTGGCAACCTTGCCCTGGTTCCTTGGTTACAGCCATGCGCTGGTTCCAAGGCTCTATCTTATCGCCCTGTTTATTACCTTAATTCCAACCACCATTGGCGGCTTGCTCTCGGCAATTGGCATTGCCGGTATGGACCGGCTGGTTAAGCTCAACGTGATTGCTAAATCGGGACGCGCAGTGGAAGCAGCAGGTGATGTGCGCACGCTGCTGCTAGATAAAACCGGCACCATTACCTTTGGTAATCGTATGGCCGATACCTTTATCCCTGCTCCAGGGCAAAATATGGCTGGCCTGATGGAGGCTGCAATGTTGGCATCTTTGGGTGACAGTACCCCAGAGGGCAAATCCATTCTTACCCTTGCTGCCAAAAGCCAACATCAGGCGCAGCTTGCTGACGGTGATCAGGTGGTTCCTTTTACTGCTGAGACTCGGCTAAGTGGCCTTGACCGGGCAGAAAATCACTATCGTAAGGGGGCGGTGGATGCGGTATTGGCGCAGCTTAAGTTAACCAAGGTTCCAGCGCCGTTGGATGAGGCCGTGGACAACATTGCCCGCCAAGGGGGAACACCGCTACTGGTCTGTTGCAATCAACAGCTGCTTGGCGCCATTTATCTTAAAGACATCATCAAACCCGGAATTCGTGCCCGTTTTAAAGCTCTGCGTGAGCTTGGGATCCGTACCGTGATGATCACCGGTGATAACCCGCTTACCGCGGCGGCCATTGCGGCGGAAGCCGGGGTTGATGACTTTGTTGCCCAGGCCACACCAGAGAAAAAATTAGCCTACATTCGCCAAGAACAGCAGCAGGGACGCCTGGTAGCGATGTGTGGCGATGGTGCCAATGACGCCCCGGCGTTGGCTCAGGCAGATGTAGGGTTAGCCATGAATGAAGGTACCCAGGCTGCCAAGGAGGCCGGAAACTTGGTGGATCTGGATTCCAATCCCACCAAGTTATTGGATGTGGTGCGGGTCGGTAAGCAATTACTTGTTACCCGAGGCGCCCTGACTACCTTCTCTATTGCCAACGATGTGGCCAAATACTTTGCCATCCTCCCGGCACTGTTTGTGGCGGCTTATCCGCAGCTGGGCGTGTTAAACCTGATGCATTTAGGCAGCCCGCAAAGCGCGATCTTGTCGGCCATTATTTTTAACGCTTTGGTGATCGTCGCCCTGGTACCACTGGCGTTAAAAGGGGTTAGCCTTAGCGGTAATACCGCTTCGTTGCTTAGGCGTAATCTCCTCATTTATGGCCTGGGTGGGCTAGTCGTGCCCTTTGTCGCCATTAAGCTTATTGACCTTGTCATCAACGGCCTTGGCTTGGTGTAGGGAGTCTTTATGATGATTGCTATTCGTTCACTACTGCTGTTATCCGTGTTGCTTGGTTTGGGTTATCCAATGCTGGTCACTGGCCTTGCCAAACTGTTGTTCCCATTTCAGGCTGCGGGCAGCTTGATATACAACAGTCAGGGTGAACTGCTTGGCTCAAGCCTGATTGGCCAAGCCTTTGACAACGTAGGTTATTTTCACGGCAGGCCATCGGCCAACCATAACAACGGTGCCAGCTCCGCTGCGACTAATTTGCCACTTGATAGTCAGGCGCGCCGCGACTTTGCAGCGAACCTGCCGTACCGGCATCCGGCGCTGCTTAGCCGCAGTGGTTCAGGAGTGGACCCTGACTTACCCCTAGCCGCCGTTATCGAGCAGATACCGGTGGTTGCCAAGGCCAGAGGAATGAACCCTCGGCAACTAAAAACAGTCGTTATGACGTTCGCACACGGTGGTATTCTTGGCCCCAAAGTCGTTAACGTCTTTGCCTTGAATAGGGCCCTTGATAAGGATCGCCATGCGCGATGATGTCCGCGCTGATGCGCTGCTGGCAGAACTGCAACAAGAGTCACCACGCGGCAAGTTGAAAATCTTTTTAGGTGCCGCGCCCGGGGTTGGTAAAACTTATGCCATGCTCCAGGCCGTCAAGCCCTTGCAACAGCAAGGGCTTGACGTGCTGATAGGGGTAGTGGAAACCCATGGCCGCCAGGAAACGGGGCAACTGCTCGATAACCTCGACATTATGCCGCGAAAGTCTCAACTGCACCGTGGCCAGCGTCTCGAAGAAATGGACCTTGATGCCATCTTAGCCCGCCGCCCGCAGCTGGCAGTGGTGGACGAGTTGGCACATTCCAATGCACCGGGCTGTCGCCACCAAAAGCGTTATCAGGACGTAGAAGAGCTACTGGCCGCCGGTATTGATGTTTACAGCACCCTTAATGTGCAGCATTTGGAAAGCCTGAACGATTTGGTATGGCAGCTGACTGGGGTCAGGGTCAAAGAAACCCTGCCTGACCAAATGCTGCTTAATGCCGATAGTCTGGTGCTGATTGATTTACCCCCTTTGGAGCTGTTGGCTCGCCTTAATGAAGGCAAAGTCTATGTGCCGGCTCAGGCCAGGGTTGCCTTGCAGGCCTTTTTTTCCCTCGCCAATCTCACTGCCCTGCGGGAATTGGCCATGCAGGCCGCTGCCAGTCACGTAGAAGGGCATATGCAATTGCAGTGGCTGGCACAAGGTAAGGAAGTGGTACCGCTAAGAGGCAAGTTGATGGTTTGCATTGGCCGTGGCAGCCAAGGGCTTAGTTTGATCCGCCATGGCCACCGTATTGCCCTGCGCCGCCAGCTGCCTTGGCTGGTGCTGCACGTGGATAAAAGTGGCAAGGCCGACGCCAGCTTGGCAAAGGCGTTGGCACTGGCTTCGCAGCTTGGTGCCAAGGTGCTTACCTTATCCAGCCCCAATGTTGGCGCCGCGATTCTTGATACCGCCCAGAGCCAGCACGTGTCGCAGCTGCTGGTGGGTAAACCAAGCAAACCCTGGTGGCGCCGTTCCCTGGTGCGTTATTTGATGAGCCAGGCATTGTCATTAGAATTGACCTTGGTAGACGTTAAGGCCAGCGACCAGCCCTCCAACGAGTTGGCTAAGCCCCGCCCCGCCATCTGGCAGATAGGGCTTAGTGCCCTTTGCATGGTGGCCGTTACCATACTGGCTTTAGCCTTAAAGCCTTGGTTACCGGCTAGTGCCATGCCACTTTTCTATGTACTTGGGGTGCTAGCCACTGCGCTTTCCACCGGCGTGGTCCCCGCCATGCTGGCGGCACTGCTGGGCTTTTTATCATTCAATTTCTTTTTTACCGCGCCTTATTACACCCTGTTGGTGGCAAACGATAGCGACCTATTAACGCTGCTGGTGCTGCTAGTGGTTGGGTTGGCGGCGGGACGGCTTGCCGCCAAGCAGCGTCAACAGTTGGTGGGGCTTCGCGAGTCACATCGTATCGGTGCTGCCCTACTGGGGTTAAGCCAATCGTTGGCCTCGGCACATAGCAGTGAAGAAGTGCTGCAGCTGGGGGCCCAAGCCATAGCCGACGCCCTGGCGAGCTCTGCAGTGGCGGTAGATAAGCTTGAAGTTTGCCACGCAGGGCCTTCGCAAATTTTTACGGCCACCGATAGGGCGGCACTGCATTGGTGTTTGTCACATCAGCAATTGGCTGGGCGCTTTACCCAGACGCTGAATGCCGCCCAAGTGCAGTTTCATCCGTTAAGTGACAGCCTCGCCTTGGCTATTGGCCTTAGCGAGCCATTAACCAGTAACGCTGATCGGCAACTGCAAGCCATGCTGGCCGATCTGCGGGCGGCACTGGCGCGGGTGGAATTGGATCTTCGCCTTCAGCAAAGTGAATTTCAGGCGGAAACCGATAGGATGCGGGCGGCATTGCTGTCTTCGGTGTCGCACGACTTAAAAACACCTCTGGCCAGCATCATGGGGGCTAGCACCACCTTGCTGGACTATTACGACAAGCTGGATGAAGGCGAGCGCCGTGAATTGCAGTTTTCGATTTTGCAAGAATCCCAGCGCCTGCACGGGTACATTCAAAGCCTGTTGGATATGACACGCCTTGGCCAGCCGGATTTTCAGCTTAAACGTCAATGGGTGGCGCTTGAGCAACTGCTGACCCGAGCTTCCAAGCGGCTGGCCGCTGCGCTGAGTCAGCATCCGTTGATACTTAACTTGGGGCTGCCAACGCCGCAACTTTATGTGCATGAAGCCTTGATGGAACAAGTGTTGGTGAACGTGTTGGATAACGCTGCGCGCTATTCGCCGGTGCACAGTCCCATCGAAGTCAGGGCCGTGCTGGCCGAACCTGATCTGTTGATCGATGTACTCGACAAAGGGGCTGGTATCAAAGATGAAGACCGCACTCGCATCTTTGACCTTTTCTACACTCAGCCGGTAGGTGACAGCGGTAGCCGTGGCACCGGCTTGGGGCTGGCTATTTCCAGGGCCATGATTGAGGCCCACGGAGGCAAGATCTGGGCCTTCCCAGGGTCCAACCAAATCGGTACCTGTATTCGCATTGCCTTACCCCTTGCCCTGAACGCGCCGGAGCCACAATGACCCAAATTCTGGTAGTCGATGACGAAATGGCGATCCGCCGATTTTTGCGTCTAAGCCTTAAGGCAGAAGGCTATGAGGTGGTGGAAGCTGACACTGTTAATAGCGCCTTGGCCGCTTGCCAACGTTTGCAGCCTGACTTGGTGGTGTTAGACCTGGGCTTACCCGATGGTGATGGTAGCCAGGTACTCAGCGCTATTCGCCAGCAACATAGCTGGCCGGTTTTGGTGTTGTCGGTAAGAGAATCGGAGCAGGAAAAAGTGCGCCTACTTGATGCCGGTGCCAATGACTACATGACCAAACCCTTTGGTATTCAGGAGTTTATGGCAAGAATTAGGGTGCTGCTTCGCCAGCAACCCGGTTCCACCCAAGCCGGCGTGCTACGCATTGATAAATGTGCGCTGCGGCTGGATACCCAAAGCCACCAGCTGTGGCTGGCAGACCAGCAAGTGAATCTGTCAAAGAAGGAATTTGCACTGCTGGCCATGCTGCTGCGTCACGCGGGCCAAGTGTTGATCCAAAGCCAGTTACTAACCGAGATCTGGGGCCCAACCCATAAAGAAGACAGTCATTATCTGCGAATTGTGGTGGCCAACCTTCGCAAAAAGTTGGCTGACGATCCGCTTAATCCCAAGCTTATTGAAACGTTGCCGGGCATTGGTTATCGCTTTATTGGTGGTTAAGACACTGGCCAAGGCTGGCCAGTGCCGAAGGATACCGTTAAGCCGTTGCGCGGTTGTTGGCGTAAAGTGCCCAGCACTGCGCGGCAAAGCCGACAACAAAGAGTGCCAGCCAACCCAGAATAACGTGCAGCACCAAGGGCGACATCGGCGCACTGGCCAAAGGGTGCGCTACCGGCAGCCGGGTAAGGGTTTCATTGGTGCCCGGCACCAGCGATAAAAAGAAGCTAAAGGACAGGGCAAAGGTATAGATGTAGGGCCTTAGCCGCCCTAAAAAGGCCAGCTTGGTGGCAAAGATGCCGCCAAAAACGATGGCCAGAATAATTAAGCCAAAGATATGCCCGGCATTAATTCCGCCGGTGCTGGATACCCCGAAGGATGTTACCACCGCCAACACCAGGCTGAATAAATAGGTTTTACCGGCACTGTTGCTGGTGTCGATTTTTCGGTAACGAATAAAGCTGTAAATGCCGGCCACCAAGGGCACCAGGCTAACCAGGGTATGGGCGATGCCTATTGGCGATAGGGAATGGACCATGGAATACCTCTTTAGATAAAAAGTGACGTTCAGCCCCTTACAAGGTGCCGGGTGAATAATTAAACCTACTAGTTGGTAGGTTGCATGGTTCAAAAAAAGGGCGTCAACAACGCCCAGCTTTTTTCGGTTTTACGCCGCCACTAACTTTGTGAGCAGTAGCGCGGTTATATCGTTAAATTGCTCCGGCTTACCGGTGGCACGGGCAGCCAGCATGGCGCCATGTACCGCTGCCATAAACGCCTGTGCTTCAATCGCCGCGCTAGCGCTAAGGCGTAGCTGCCCGGCCTGTTGCCCCTTATCCAGTAGCGCCGCTAGCCAGGCTGAAAGGTCTGCAAAGTGGCCATTAATTTCACCCGCTATTTGGTCGGGAATGGCAGGCAGCTCGCTGGCCAGCATGGCACAAAGGCAAAAAGAGGGGCTTTGGTCTGCAATGCAATTGGCCCAGTAACCCACATAGGCTTGCAGCGCCGCCAACGGTTCCAGCGCGTCAAGGGTGGCCATACCGGCCCGCGCTTCTTGGCGGTACTGGGCCACCACTTTTTGCACCAACTGCACCTTGCTGGGGAAGTGGTGATGAATGCTGGCCTTGCTTATTTTTACCTGTGCTGAAATATCGGCATAACTAAAGCCGTTATAGCCCCGTTGCTCCAGTAAGGAGCGGGCGAGGGCGGCAATCTCTGCCGCTTTAGGTGAAAGCGCTGTGTTCATAACCGCCTCAAAACCTGCAGGCTTACCAAGCTATCTCGGCAGACCTTATAATTCTGCAATGAAAATGAATCTACTAGTAGGTAGGTTGAGTGTCAATAATCGACAACAAAAAACAATCAGTATGTTTGAGGTGAGTAAGGGGCGAGCTGGCTGTCTTGCCTTTGGCCAAGCTGATACGCCAGCGTGCTGTATTGTGGCGAGGAGTTTAAGGTTATGTGTGAGGAATACGGTTTTAAGGGACTGAGGTTCGATGCTGATTTGATGAATGTGTTCTGATTCGGCGCGTTCTTGCGCCTCACCCGCTCGCTACGCTCGGGGCAAGCCTGCGGCTGTTCCAGTTTGTTCCGGACAAACTGGTGACCCCCTACGGGGGCGTAAATTCCCCTGCCAAGCGACAGCCGATAAGGGCCTTCTCGCGGAGGCCAAGCCGGGGGGATTTCACTCGCACCATCCCTGGTGCTTGCCCTTCGGGCAGCACTACGTGCTGTGCCAATCGGCGGTCCTGCCGATTGGTGAACCCAATGGGGTCCATTCACACCACCAGCACCTTCAAACAAAGAAAAAGGCCACCTTGCGGTGGCCTTTTTCTTTGTTTGGTGGAGCCGGGGGGATTTGAACCCCCGTCCGTGAACCCTACATCCTCGGTACTACATGCTTAGTCAGTTCTTTTAGTTAACTACGTAGAACGCCGAACGACAGGCTTTCAGGTAGCGAGCCTGATTGGTTTTAACGTCTTGGCTCCAGGCAAAGCCGCCACGCGATCCTGTCTTGGGTGACCTTCCTGATCCAAAGCCGACAGGCGGGCTAAGGGGGAAGGGCTCTCTACTGCTTATTAGGCAGCGAGTGCGTAGTTTTCGTCGTTTGCGACTATTAGTTTGCGGTTTTTTTACGAGGCCAACCGCACCTCGGCATGCACCTTGGGTTTCGCGATCCCCGTCGAATCCTGATCGGCCCCAAGTAGTGAACGCGAAGTGTAACATCGCCAGAGCGACTACTCCAAGCGAGCAATGCACTGTTCGTGGTTTGTTTGCTCAACTAAAGTACGGTTAGGCGAGAAGTTAATCAGTTATTTACGCAGGGAGATAAAAATGTACAAGTGGATTTTCACGGCGCTGCTGGTGGTTGCACCCTTGGCACAAGCCTTTGACGACAAAGACGATGCCATTCATTACCGGCAGTCTGTTTTTACCCTGGTGGCGGCTCATTTTCATGAAATGGGTGCCATGGTGAAGGGGGATGAACCTTTTGATGCAAAAGCCTTTCAGTACCGCGCTGAAAGTTTGGCTGCACTATCAAAGATGCCGCTGGAAGGCTTTTTATATCCTGGCTCTGACAAAGGGGATACCAAAGCCAAAGAGACGGTTTGGCAAAAAACTGACGAGTTTAAAGCCAAGCTTGCGCATTTTCAGGGTGATGCCGCCAAGCTGGAAGAAGCCGCAAAAACGGGTGACATGGCGGTGATAAAACCGGCCTTTATGGCAACGGCAAAAAACTGCAAAGCCTGCCACTCGGAATTTAAAAATCGCTAATGCCCAAAGAGATTTAAAAGAGCCGCCATCAGGCGGCTTTTTCTATAGCTAACGCTTTAAAATTTAGGCTTTTTCTACCTGGGTATTGGATATCAAGGTTGTTCTAGTGCCATGAATGGTGGCGCATTTATTGCGGTGGGCATGGTTTTTATTATGATTGTTATGTTATAACGTGCGCAATTTCCTCTAGCTGTAGAGATGATCATGACTACTGCCCATAAACGTTTGCCGGTCACAGTGCTGTCCGGCTTTTTAGGTGCCGGTAAAACCACGGTGCTTAACCATATTTTGAATAACCGCCACGGCTTAAAGGTGGCGGTTATTGTCAATGACATGAGCGAAGTGAACATTGACGCGGCCCTGGTTAACCAGGAGGTTACCCTTAACCGCAGCGAAGAAAAGCTGGTGGAGATGAGCAACGGCTGTATCTGTTGCACGCTTCGCGAAGATTTACTGATTGAAGTAACGCGCTTGGCCAAAGAAGGCCGCTTTGATTACCTGGTTATTGAGTCCACCGGTATTTCCGAGCCACTGCCGGTGGCTGAAACCTTTACCTTTGCTGATGAAGACGGCGTTAGTCTGTCTGACGTGGCGCAGCTCGACACCATGGTAACGGTGGTGGATGCGGTTAACTTTTTAGACGAATTCCAAAAAGGCCGCAGCCTGAAAGAAGCGGGTGAAAGCCTAGGTGAAGAAGACGAACGTAATGTGGCCGACCTACTTACCGATCAGGTGGAATTTTGCGATGTCATTCTTATCAGCAAAACCGACTTGGTTACTAGCAGCCAGCTTGAAGCGCTTAAAGGGGTACTAAAAGGCCTTAATACCCAAGCGAAAATAGTGCCGATCAGTAAAGGCAATGTCGACATTAAAGAGGTGTTGGGCACCGGGCTCTTTAGTTTTGAACAGGCTGCCCAAGCGCCAGGTTGGTTAAAAGAGCTGCGCGGTGAGCACATTCCCGAAACCGAGGAATATGGCATTAGCAGCTTTGTCTATCGGGCGCGCCGGCCTTTCTATCCAGAGCGCTTTTTTAATTTCCTGCACAACAGCGACTTTGCTGGCCGCCTTATTCGTTCTAAAGGTTACTTCTGGCTGGCTACCCGGCCGCAATTTGCTGGCCAATGGAGCCAAGCGGGCGGTGTGGCCCAATACGGTTTTGCTGGCATGTTCTGGAAGGCGGTACCAAAAGATAACTGGCCTACCGATGAAGACTCGCTGGCCTTTATCCATGAGAACTGGCAAGAGCCGTTTGGCGATATGCGCCAAGAGCTGGTGTTTATTGGCCAGAATCTCGATGAAAGCGCCATTCGTATGGCGCTGGATGAATGTTTGCTAGACGATGACACTTTACTGGCAGGCAAAGATGCCTGGCAGCAATTGCCTGACCCGTTCCCGGCTTGGCGATAATAAAAAAGGCCGCCTTGTGGCGGCCTTTTTTACTGGTCAATGTGACCCAAGTTACGCTCAGGGTCGATAAGGTCGCGTACCTTTTTCTTTAAGGTTTTCACATCAGGGAAGCCGCCGTCACGCTTGCGTTCCCAAATCAGCTCGCCGTTGCAATGAATTTCAAAGCGGCCACCGGTATCGGGGTGCAAGGTTAAGCTTGCTATTTCTTCGCTAAAGGTGTGCAGCAGTTCTTGCGCCATCCAACTAGAGCGCAGCATCCAGTTGCATTGGCGGCAGTAATAAATGGCGATGGTGGCTTTGTTCATGTGGGGCTCAAGGCACTTATAGATAGGGCCATGGTAAGCGTTTGCGGCTGGTTGCGGTAGTTAAGGCTGAACAAGATACGGATTTGTCTAGAGTGGCTACCAGAGTCTTTGTCACACTGATGTTACATTTTGACAAGGAGCGCTGATGGATATCATTCGTTTGATCTTCTCGATTATTCTGCCACCGCTTGGGGTGTTTTTGCAGGTGGGTATTGGCCTGCAATTTTGGATAAACATTATTTTGACCTGCTGTGGCTATTTACCCGGGATCATTCATGCGGTGTGGATCATCGCTCGCCGTTAACAAAAAAAGCCCCGCACTGCGGGGCTTTTGCTTGCTCGTTTTATTGCAAGTGCTCTTTAAGGGCGGTGCCGGCTTGGTCAAGCGCCGCCTCTACTTCTGGCACCTTAGCCAGTGCATTTAACAGACCAAAGTCATGAATAAGGCCGTTATAGCGCACTGAGGTAACGGTAACACCAGCGGCATTGAGTTTACGGCCATAGGCTTCACCCTCGTCACGCAACACATCGTTTTCAGCGGTTTGGATCAGTGCTGGCGGCAGGCCTTTTAATTCTTTAAGGCTGGCGCGTAGCGGTGAAGCGTAAATTTGCGCCCGTTGCTGCGGATCTTGGGTGTAAGCATCCCAGAACCATTTCATCATCGGGCGGGTTAAGAAGTAGCCCTCGGCAAATTCTTTATAAGAGCCGGTGTTGAAGTTGGCATCAGTTACCGGCCACATCAGCAGTTGGAAGCGGATATTGGGGGTGCCTTTGTCTTTGGCCATCAGGCTAACCACCGCGGCCATGTTTCCGCCAACGCTGTTGCCGGCCACCGCCAGGTGTGAACCGTCTACACCAATTTCTTTACCATGCTCAGCAACCCATTTAGTGGCGTCGTAGGCTTGGTTAATGGCAACAGGGTAATGCGCTTCAGGAGAGCGGCTGAAGTCAACATAGACAGCGGCGTCGCCGGAGCGGTTAACCAAGTCGCGAATTAAACGTTCGTGGGTTGGGTAGTCACCTAAGATCCAGCCACCACCGTGGAAGAACATAAAGACCGGCAAGTCACCGGTGCTGCCTTTGGGGCGCACAATCACCAGTTTAATGTCTTTACCGTTGGTATGAATCACTTTGGTGGTGACATCGGCGGGGGGAAGTTGTACCCCTTGTTGGGCATTGCTTAGCACGGCGCGGGCGGCGGTGGGGCTGAGCTCTTGCATGGGTTTACCACCACCGGCATTGAGCACTTTTAAGAATGAGGCCACATGGCGCTCAAGGTGCGGGTTGTTTTCTGGGCTTGTGGCTGTGGGGTTAGCAAAGGCACTGTTGATGGTGAGAGCCAAGGCTGAGGTGGCGAGTACTTTGGTTGCAGCTTTCATGATCATATCCTTAAGTGAGTGTGAATTTGTTCTCGGGATTTAAATTATCGCAATTATATTTATTGCGATAACAATATGAGTCGATAATGGCTATCGGTTTTTCACTTGAAGGACGGCAAGGCTTCACTCAGTTGGGGCTAAGCCCGATGTGACAGGGTGCTATAGCGAAAATAGGTTGCACTAGGGCCTTTGGTAACGCTTTTTATCCAAGGCCACCACGGCGCTAATGAAAAAGCCGCAGCCAACAATCGCCAACCAGTCGAGGGCGGTGATGGCCGTGCTGGCGAACAGAAGCTGCATGAGCGGCAGATAGGTATAAAGCAGCTGCGCCAGCAGCATGAGCGCGGCGCCAACCAGTAACGGTTTATTAGAGAAAAACCCTACCGACCACACCGAGCCATGCAGATTGCGGCAGTTAAAAAGATAAAAAAACTCACCAAAGACAAACACATTGACCGCTACCGTGTGGGCATGGCTAATGTCGCCAGAGCGGGCCAGACTCCACTGGAATAACACAAAGGCAGACAGCACCAATAAGCCACCTACCAGCAGTACCCTCAGCGTTAAAGCGCGGGTCAAAATGGGCATTTGTGGCGGGTTGGGCGGCCTTTGCATCAGGCCGGGTTCTTTGCCTTCAAAAGCCAGCATTAGCCCCAAGAGCACGGCGGTGGTCATGTTTATCCAAAGAATTTGCACCGGCAATATCGGCAGTTCGGTGCCGAGCAAAATGGCAAACAGAATAACCAGACCCTCACCAATATTGGTGGGTAAGGTCCAGGTAATAAATTTGATGAGGTTGTCGTAAATACCGCGGCCTTCCTCGACCGCCGCTTCAATGCTGGCAAAGTTATCGTCGGTGAGGATCATGTCCGCGGACTCTTTGGCCACTTCGGTGCCGCCTTGGCCCATAGCAATACCAATGTTGGCTTGTTTTAGGGCGGGGGCGTCGTTAACGCCGTCACCGGTCATGGCCACCACATGCCCTAATTGCTGCAAGGCTTTTACCAGCCGCAGTTTTTGCTCAGGGGCAACGCGGGCAAATACCACCTGCTGACTAACCCGCTGCTGCAGTGCCTTTTCATCCAGTAAGGCAAGTTCGGCGCCAGTAATGGCTTGCTGCTCGGCGTTGGTAAGCCCTAACTGAAGGGCAATGGCTTGGGCGGTAATAGCGTGGTCGCCGGTGATCATTTTGACGCTGATCCCGGCTTGCTGGCAGCGGGCAACCGCCGCAATAGCTTCTTGGCGGGGCGGGTCTATCATGCTTTGCAAGCCGATAAAATCGAGGCTTGCAACATCTTGGTGGTTGATGCTGCGCTGGTTTTCGGGAAGCTGGCGCCAGGCAAAAGCCAGTACCCGTTCGCCCCGTGTGGCCAAGGTGTTCACTTGCTTTTCAATCTCGGCGCCTTGGCTAAGGTTAATGCACCTGGCCAACACCGCTTCCGCCGAACCTTTAACCAGTAAAACCGGCGGCTGCTCAGGCCTCTTGTGTAAGGTTGCCATGTATTGATATTGCGATTCAAAAGGCAGGGTGTCGGTGCGTGGCCAATGACTTTGTTCTATTTCCTGTTTCAGCCCGGCTTTACCGGCAGCGGTGATCAGCGCCACCTCGGTTGGGTCGCCTTCGGCAAGCCAGGTGTTATCGGCATGCACTAGGCGGCTGTCATTACACAGCTGGCCGCAGCGCAGTAAGGTCAGTACCTCTTGACTGATTTCGCCGGTGGAATCATTGGTGTTTAAAATTTCCCCGGTTGGCGCATAGCCGTCATGGGTTACCTGCCAGCAATTGCCATCGGCCAGGTACAGGCTGCGTACCGTCATCTGGTTACAGGTTAGGGTGCCGGTTTTATCGGAACAAATCACCGTGGTGCCGCCTAAGGTTTCAACGGCCGGCAGTTTGCGCACTATGGCCCGGCGTTTTGCCATGCGGGCCACCCCAATGGCCAGGGTAATGGTTAAGGCTGCTGGCAAGCCTTCAGGAATGGCGCCAACGGCTAAAGCAACCGCTGCCATAAAGGTGTCGAGCAAGCTTTGGCCTCTGGCAAGGCCCACCAGGATGGAAGCTAAGGCGAGGCCAAGAATGGCCCATAACAGCAATCGGCTAAAGGCGCTTATTTTTTGGGTTAGGGGCGTTTCAAGCAGGTCGGCTGAGGCAATGAGGGTGTTGATGCGGCCAACCTCGGTGTTGTCACCGGTATTAACAACGATGCCGATGCCGGTGCCGAAGGTCACCAAGGTGGAAGAGTAGGCGAGGTTATGGCGGTCAGCGAGCGGGGTATTGGCTGGCAAGGTGGCGACCTTTTTAGTCACCGCTAGCGACTCGCCGGTAAGGGCTGACTCGTCAATGGCCAAGTCTCTGCTGCAAAGTAGCCTAAGGTCGGCCGGGACTTTGTCACCCGATTGCAACCTTACAATGTCGCCAGGTACCAATGATTGGGCATCCACGGTGCGCCACAGGCTGTCTCTTAATACGGTGGCATCGGTATTCATGGCCAGCGCCAGCGACTCAATGGCTTGTAGGGCGCGGTATTCTTGGACAAAGCCCACCACCGCGTTCATTACCACCACCCCAAAGATAACGCCGCTGTCGACATACTCTTGCAAGAACAGGGTGATGATGGCGGCTGCCAGCAAAATCAACACCAACGGCTGGTTAAGTTGTTCCCAAATGAGTGCCGTTAGGCTGCGAGAGGCTTTGCTGGTTAAACGGTTGCAACCGTATTGTTGCTGGCGAAGCTGAACGGCGCCAGGGCTTAGGCCGCTATCGGTGCTGCTTTCCAGCTGGGCGATGGTTTGCTCTGAAGATTGGCTATGCCAAGGCGCAGTAGCGGCGTTATTGGTGTCTGTCATTGGCCGCCTCCATGGCGATAAAACGTCAGGTCCAGTGCGTTAAAACTAGCGCAAGTAACAGCTTGCCCCGAAGCTTTTGCCAATGATGTTGTTCCAGATCACTGTTGGCGGAATTTTATTAATAAAGAATTACTTAATGAATACTAGTATGGGGACTGTGGCGCAGTTTGCTGGCATGGACTAAAGCTTTAAGACCATTCGGAAGGGGGAGTCTTGGTATGAAAAAACGGCGCAATGAACCGAGTCAAAAGGCGGCTAACAGCCGTGAAACCGTACCGCCCATCAAGGAAAAGCGCTTCGAGGAAGAGTTGCCGGACTTCTCGCAAGAGCTGCGTGATTTTTGCCCATCAAGGGACAGAGATTATGGACCTTCTTCCTGATAATTTTCATTCATTTATGTAACCTGAAGCAGAATCCGATTTTTATGCCACACTGAAGCAAGCCCATCTAGAATCCGGCGTAAGAGTTTGTCACTACTAATGAAAAAGGAAGGAGTGGATATGAAACGTACATTGACTTTGGCTGCGCTGGTCGTGGCATCTTCTGCACTTTTCGGCTGCTCTAGCAATGCTAGCAGCGAGCAAGCAGATATGCTGTCGAACAAGATGGATCAACTGAGCTCTAAAGTTGACCAAATTGCATCTGACCAAGCATCGCTGAAGCAGGAAGTACAAGACGCCAAGGCAGCAGCAGAGCAGGCCAACATGGAAGCTAAGCGTGCTAACCAACGCATCGACAATATGTCTACACATATTTATAAAAAATAAAAAGAAAAGGCGCCTTATGGCGCCTTTTCTTGTTTAGCGGTCTTTAGATTGTGATATCCCACCATTTCCGGAATACCCGCCTGCATTCTTAACGCCTTTCTTACTTTTTTATCGTAGGTATAGCTTTTACTTAGCAGTGCAAGCTGCTCTGACGATAACTTCAGCGCATTGTCGTCTTTACCGTTGCGGGTAAGGGGGGAGTGCACTTCAATGTAGATGGCGCCGTTAGCCTCTTGGGCGGTTTTTACCGGCTCGTTGATAACCCGCACCGGCGTGTGCAGCTTCACCATGGCAAACAGTTGCTCAACGTTTTGCGGCTCCATACGAATGCAACCGGCACTCACCCGCATACCGATACCGACATCTTCATTGGTGCCATGAATAAGGTACTCACCGTGGCCAAAGCCCAAACGCATGGCAAAAAGCCCTAACGGGTTATTGGGGCCTGCGGCAACAACCGGGGGCAGGGTTTTCCCTTGAGCGGCGTAGCGTTCGCGAGTGCCCTGGGTTGGCGTCCAAGTCGGGTTTTTAATCTTTTGCACCACGCGGGTCGCACCAAGCGGGGTATCCAAGCCAATACGGCCAATACCAACCGGGAATACATAAACTTTCTTAGCGGCATTATCGAAGTAATAAAGCCGCAGTTCTGCCAAGTTCACCACGATGCCTTTATGCGGCACATTGGGTAATAACATGGCGCTAGGCAATTTAATTTTGCTGCCCGGCGGCGGCAGCAGCGGGTCTATTCCTGGGTTACTGGCAATAATATTCAGAGGCCCTAAATCGAAGCGCCGTGCAATTTTCTCAAAGGAATCGCCTTTTTTGACGATATAGAGTTTGGGCACACCTAATAACGAATTACCGGGAGCGGGCATCGGGTAAACGGTGGCAAAGGCGGGAAAGGCACTGAGCAATAGTAGGGTTAACAAAACACGCATGGTGTCTCCAACAACGGATAGCACTGCCGACATATTATCGTTTTTTCCGATACTGATCCTGAACATAGGTGGCCCTGCGTCGAAAAAGTGAGCACATTTGTAACAAAATAAAACTAAATTGCCTTCGCTTGCGTAAGATGCCGAGGCGAAAACCTGGCTTAGCAACGGCCGGGTAGTGCCCGACTCAGTAATGTCAACACGCTGGGCTTCGGGGCTTTGTATGCTTGCTTGTACTAGGACGTTGGCATGCAACTTAATTAGTTGGAGCAGAGGTTATGACAATAGCCCGAAAGTTTACGATTGCAGTATTAGCGTTGTTGGTTGTTTTTGTTATTGCCCTGGGCGTCATTTCGGTGGTGACAACAGAAGACGAAACCTTGACTTACGCTAAGGCCGAAGCAGCCAAGGCCACTGACCAAACTCAGCGCATATTGGGGATCACTAACCAGTTAATGCTGGCCCAGGTCAAAAGCTCAATGGCGGTACTTAAAGACATGGGCGGCGCCATAGGCACCCCGTCTTTGGGCACTGATGTTGATGTAAATGGCCGCCAGGTGCCGCAGCTGATGTTGGGCAGCAGTCCGCAAGCCAATCAATATGACTTGGTTGACGCCCTGACTAAAAAAATGGGCGGCACCGCGACCCTGTTTGTCAAAGCCGGTAATGATTTTGTGCGGGTTTCTACCAATGTTCAGCACAACGGTAAACGCGCTACCGGTACCATTTTGGCCCCTAAAGGCGCGGCCATGGCGGCCATTCAACAAGGCCAAGCCTTCTATGGCCAGGTCGATATTCTTGGCTCCCCTTATCTTACCGGCTATGAACCGATGTTTGATGCCAATCATCAGGTGATAGGGATTTGGTATGTGGGCTACAAAGCCGATATGGCGGTGCTTAAGCAATACATTGAGCAAAGCCATGTTATGGATAAAGGCTTTGTGGCACTTATCGACAACCTTGGGCGGGTACGTTTTCACTCCAATAGCGAATCCGACAGCGAAGTGGATAAAGCCCTTAAAGGCGATGACGGGCGCTGGCTGTTGGCTCGCCAAAAATTTAGCCCCTGGGGTTATGACATTGTGGCGGGTATCGACAGGCAGGAAGTTAGCAGCATTATCTGGCATAAGAGCCTGACACTACTCGTGATGTTGATTGTGGCCGGGCTCATTTTAGTGGCATTGGTGCTGTTCTTATTGCGCCGTTTGGTAACCGCGCCCTTGGCGCAGGTTAACCAGCGCCTTAAAGCCATTACCGATGGTGACGGCGACCTAACACTGCGCCTTAATGCCACTGGCCAAGATGAGCTGGCGGTTATGTCCCGCGGCTTTGACCGTTTACTCGACCAAGTGCATGAAACGGTGCGGGAAGTTAAACGCATGGCCAGCACCTTGGCAGGCTCGGCGCAATCGTTGTCGGGTATTGCCAGTGATACCAATAGCGCCCAGGCTGAGCAGGTGAAAAACACCGATGTGGTAGCCACGGCGATTGAAGAAATGAGCCAAACCATCGCTGATATGGCAAGCCGTATTGATGATGTTGCCAACCTGACCAAAGAAACCGACCAGCGCGGCCAGTCGGGTAGTGGCATGCTGGCAACAACTCAAGATGCCATTGTGAAACAGGCCAACGAGTTGGGTAACGCCAAGGATGTAATTGTTGAGCTTAGCCAAGCAAGTGAAGCTATTGGCAAAGTCTTGGAAGTGATTCAGCACATTGCCGAGCAAACTAACCTACTGGCGCTGAATGCGGCCATTGAGGCGGCGCGTGCTGGCGAGCAGGGCCGCGGCTTTGCGGTGGTGGCCGATGAAGTGCGCTCCCTTGCCAGCCGCACCCATTCTTCCACCGAAGAAATTCACACCATGATTGCGACCTTGCAAAATAACGCCGTGCAGGCAAGTTCGGTTATCGAACTCAGTAGCGCCAGCGCTCAAGATAATGCGGGTGCCGTTGCCGAGTTGTCTGAAACCCTAAAAGCCATTTTGGACGCGGTGTCTAACATTAATCGCTTTAATACCGACATTGCGGCTTCGGCTCACGAGCAGCAAATCGTTGCCGAAGATGTTAACCGTACCTTGTCTGCCCTGGCGCAGGGTTCCAATCAAAACCGGGAACTTTCCGAGAAAACCCTCAGCCACGCCCGAGAGCTGCAAAATCACGCCAGTGGTTTGGAAAAGCTGGTGGGCGGCTATCGCACTCGCTAAGCAAAAGCGGGCCTCGGCCCGCTTTTTTGTTTTCAAGTTTTCCCGATACTTAACTCTCTAATACCGTACTGATTTTTAAGCGTTGTACCTTTATGATCAGGGTTTCGTTGTTATCAAGAGAACGACACCTTGACTGAAAAATTCCATGCCTTCTGGCAAAGCCACGCCGAGCTATTTCTCGACCTTATCTACAAAGGCGTGTTGGTGATTGCCGTTATGATTGCCAGCGTCATTTTAGCGAAACTGGCCAGGCGCTCTGTTAGCCGCGCCCATCAACGGCTCAATAACCGTTTGGATGTCACCTTGGTGCCGCTACTAAGTAGCCTGGCGGCCTGGAGCATTTATGTACTGGCCTTGGTTATCGTGCTCGATATCCTTGGCTTTAATACCTCAAGCCTTATCGCCCTGCTGGGCGCCGCCGGTTTAGCCATTGGCCTGGCCCTTAAAGACACCCTTAGCCATATTGCCGCCGGTATTATGCTGCTGATTTTAAGGCCCTTTAAGGCTGGTGATTACATTGAGTGTGGCAGTTTTGCCGGCTCGGTAAGGGAAGTGGGGCTCTTTAACACCATTTTGGAAACCGCTGACGGCCTTTATGTTTCGGCGCCGAATAGCAGCCTTTGGGGCTCGCCCATCAAAAACTACACCCGTAACGGTAAAAGGCGCATGGATATCCTGGTGGGTATCGATTATGGCGACTCACTGGAAACGGGCTTGGCGGTGCTTACTGCCTTGGCACAACAAGACGAGCGGGTGCTAAAAGAGCCGGGCTTTCAGGTAATGGTGCAAAGCATGGGCGATAGCAGCGTCAACTTGCAGCTTCGAGCCTGGGCCACCATGGAACACTACTGGCCGCTCTATTGGGAGCTTAATCGCCGGGTGAAAGAACAAATTGAGGCAGCAGGCCTCACCATACCGTTCCCGCAACGGGTTCTGACCATGGCACCTGGCCACAGTCTGACAAAGGATAAGGATTAATGCTGTTAGCAATACTGGCCATTTTGGGCGGTTTAGTGGTGCTGGTTTGGAGCGCCGATCGGTTTGTTGATGGGGCCGCTTCTACAGCCCGCTACGCCGGTATGCCACCACTGCTGATTGGTATGGTGGTCGTGGGCTTTGGTACCTCGGCACCGGAAATGGTGGTATCAGCGCTGGCCGCGCTTGATGGTAACCCCGACTTGGCGCTGGGCAATGCCTATGGTTCAAACATCACCAACATCGCCCTCATTCTTGGTTTGGTGGCCATGCTTAGCCCTATTGCCGTGCAGTCGCAGGTACTGAAAAAGGAACTGCCGGTATTGGTGGCGGTTACCTTGCTCAGTGGCGCCTTGTTGCTTGATGGCGAGCTGACGCGCCTGGATGCGGTGATATTACTGGTGGTTTTTGCTTTCTTAATGGGCTGGACCATAGTGCAAGGGCTGCGCCAGCGCGGCGATATTGTCGGCAATGACATTAACCAAGACTTAGACAGTCAGCCCATGAGCTTAAAATGGGCCATTTTTTGGCTGGTGTTTGGTTTAGTGCTGTTGGTACTGAGTTCAAGAGTGCTGGTGTGGGGAGCGGTGAATATTGCCCATCACCTTGGGGTGAGCGATTTGGTGATTGGCCTGACCATCGTTGCTATCGGCACCTCGCTGCCCGAGCTTGCCTCTTCCATTGTGGCGGTGCGCAAGAACGAGCACGACCTTGCCCTTGGCAACGTTATTGGTTCTAACCTCTTTAATACCTTAACGGTGGTGGGTATAGCCGCTGCCATTAAGCCAATGAAGGTTGACCCTGAAGTGTTGCACCGTGACTGGCTGGTGATGATGGTGCTGACTGTGCTGCTACTGGTAATGGGCTATGGCTTTAAGCGCCAGGGCCGCATAAACCGGGTTGAAGGTGCTATTTTGCTGCTGATTTATCTCGGGTATAGCGGTTATTTAGCGACAAGTATCATCCATTAAAAAAGGCGCCTAAGGGCGCCTTTTTTAACTGCGGCTGGCCAAAAAGAGGGCGGCGGCGGCCATCAGGCAAGCGGCGATGCGGTTTAGGCCGCGCATGGCTTTATCCGAGCGAAAAAGCAGCCGCGCCTTGGCGGCAAAACCGGCCACGGTAAAAATGCCCAGCAGTAAGCCGGTTAAGGTTAATGCCACCACCGTTATCACGCCACTGCCATGCAGGGGGGTTAAGTCGATAAAGGTGGGTAAAAAAGCCATATAAAACAGAATGACTTTGGGGTTTGACAGGGAAATGGCCATCCCTTGCAGGAAGCTTTTAAAGCCCTGGCCTGATGCTTGCGCTGCACTTTGGCTCATAGGCACTGGCGCTGCCGTCCACATTTTATAGGCCAACAACAACAGGTAAGCGGCGCCGATAAAGCGAATGGCCATAAACAGCACCGTAAAGTGGGTGGCAATGGCTGCCAGCCCAAAACAGGCAGCCAGCAGGTACAGGATATCGGCGCTCGCCATGCCTAACCCTAACCAAAAGCAAGCTCCAGCGCCGCGGCTAAGGGCGCGGCCCAAGATAGCAAAAACCCCCGGGCCTGGGGTTAAGCAAAACACATAGATAGCCAGTAAAAATGACAAGGCACTATTGATGGTCATGGCAGGGACGTCGCTAAGACTTTGCGGCAGTGTACGTGGCCTTTAGCCAACAAAAAAGCGCCGTAGCGCTTTTTATGGCGAGGTGCAGCAGAGCTTTAGCTGCTATGGCTAACCTTCGGCAAATGCCAACGTTGTACTTTTATAACGCACTGTTGATAGGCAGGGTGGCTCTTTATGGTCAACCAAAGTGCATGACCATACTTAGCCCCACTTAGCGTCATCATCGACACTTGGCTTAGCATGCTTATTCCCAATGACTGTTAATTCCTCTGGCGACTACCGTATTGGCACGGCGGGTTGCCTGACTCACATTGTCCCCTAAGCTGCGGGCAACCCCAGTTGCCACAATGCCTGCGAGGTGAAAACTATGCCCGGCTGGCTGTTGTGGTGACGACGGCTGATTGACGAGGCTGTTGTGTGCGTTATTGGCGCGGCGGGTAAAGCTTTCACTTAGCGCTGGGGTGGGGCTGTATGTGCCATTGCTGTAATGAAAATTACTGGCAGTCAACTGATTATGGCGGTTATTAACAAAGTTGCGTGCATCAGTTGCAGTCGCTAAATGTTGGGTTAGCTGTTGCTGGTCTTGATGGGCTAGCAGACCGCTTGCTTGATTGTATGCATAATGCGTTTGCACCTGGGCGGGGTTATGGGCAAAAGAGGCGTCTTCTCGCAATATGGCCGAACCGCTTGACCAAGCATCCATAATAACGTCGCTTGTGTGGGCATTGGGGCCACGTAATTCTGACCAGGCGTGATCAACTGAAGTCGATGAAGCCATGTGGACCTGCTCTTGACTGCCAAGCCTTGCTGCGTGCAGATGGGTCGCGAGATGGGCATGTTCGCCACAATTGCCAGCACGAGTCCGTTCCGCAGCTGAGGCACTGAGCTGCCCATAGCGGGAGTTGCTCATTGGTGCTTTTGTAATACCTGTTTCGTAATTAACCATCGCGTCTGTTAAATCTCGTGCGATCTCGGTTCGACGTGATGATTCATGAAAAGCACCGGGTCTGAAAATATCCGTTCTTACGTTACCTCTGCCCATATTTAATCGAGCCCTTGTGGTTTCAACGGTCTCGTTTGCCCCGCGTAGCCTTGCTAACTCAGGCCCTTCAATGGTTCTGTTAAGCATGCGCCGGTCGTATAAATATTCGGCTAGGCGGCCTTCATTGGCTCCCATACCGCCGCCATGATTGGTGAGCTGAGCCAGTTCTGCTTGTCTTGCTTGTTGCTGGCTAGTAACAGCGTTTCGCCAATGCGTGGGGGCCATCCCGAGTTGTTTTTTTTCTTTTCTTGCAACTATGGGATTAAAAATGAGTTTACGGACATATTGCATAAGAAGCTTCTCCTTGCTGTTGAGTCGCGTTATTTCCTAATGACGGGGCCAGCATCTGGCATAACTCTGTTTTAGGATGCGCCCTGAACAAAAAGTATTCAATTTACAAATTGGCTATTTTCTGCAAATGAGAGTAATGAAGCATTTTTTGCAGTCTTCACGCTGACGATAGGGCTTTGCAGTTGAGCATAATGTCCATTGTTAATGTAGGGGGCCTGCTTCACTCTCGATATCGTTCTTGAGTTTTTTTAAACAACCCAAGTAAAAGCCCAGTTCTGCCACCACAAATAAGGGGCCGATAATGAGGCCGGTCACATCATCAATAAAGGCCGGCTTTTTGCCTTCAAAATAGTGGCCAACAAACTGAAACAGCCAACCCACCACAAAAAGCCCAACTCCCCAACCGAGCCACAGCGGCGTGCTTAACAACGCCAGTTGCCAGCCCAAAGCGCAGGCCAACAGCAGCAAGGCGGTCATTACCAAACCTAACCGCCAGTTGAGCCTGACATAAAAAAGGCAACAGCCGACAGCGACGATTAGCGCTGGGCTTATCGCGCCCCAGTGAGGCCGTGCCAGCAAGGTGGCAATGGCTATCACAATCAAGGGGATACCGATTAAATGGGTGCGAATGTTACGCCTGTCACGGTGATAACCGGCGTATTGGCTGAGGTGTTCGGTTAATGACTTCATGCTGCATCCTTATTTTTATAGGCGTTCTTAAATATTATTGATGTCTTAAATAGTTTGTTGAAAATGTCGGAAATTCCATTAAAGAAGCGCCCGGCTTCGGTCGCTGGTATGCATTCTGGGGAACCTCTTAGGTGAGTTAGGGAAACGAATGCATGCAGGATAAAACCCTGAACGGCCAGGGCAAACGCTTTATTAAAAGCGAAAACGCCGCGCATTATCCTCAGTTTGATCTGCTTGGCGAAGCCAGACGGGCAGCAACGCTGTGCGCCCGGTTGAACCATTTAAATACCTATATAGCCGATCAGTTGGGGGCGCATTGCCGTCACCTTTTTAACGACAATAATATTCAAATCAGCTTGTCTACCTGGCAAGAAACGGACGTTTCTGCCGATCACTGGCTTGGTGCCAGCCCAAACGGTAAGGGCGATGCCCTGGTCGCCATGGGCTTTAGCCGCAGCGACCTTTTTAGTTTGTCGGAACTCTTTTTTGGCGGTCAGCTTGCGGCCGTTAAACAAGTGGACAGCCGACAAGTGACCGATACCGAAGAACGCCTTGCGCAAAAGATGCTCCATTGCTTGCTCGGAGCCTGTTTTAGCAAGTTGGATTTGTCACTGGAAGGTTGGCAAAGCCAATGGTTTAGCCGCAAACCCCAGGGCAAACAAATCTGTACCGAAGTGCGTTTGAACGTTGGCGAAGGTACGGTGCGTTGGTGTTGTTGTTGGGCCGCTGATTTTGAACCTCACCCTAAGACCCCGGTGTTGTTACCAGAGCAGCTTTCCATTGAATTGAAAAGCTGCGCGCACACCGTGCCTGTAAAACTCAAAATCGCAGTGGCGGAGTTGTCGATGAACTTAGGCGAGCTAAGCCAGCTTAAGAGCGGCGACATTTTGCCTATCGACTTGAGTGAACAGGTGACGGCGCGCATAGGAAAAATTACATGCCTGCGTGGACAAATAGCCGAGCAGGGAGAGCAATTGGTACTCAGAGTCAGTGAGAGTGTCGGAGAAGTAACATGACAGATAAAAATGACGACATCCTGGACGAATTGACGTTGGAAGAGGACGGTCTTGACGCTTTATTAGAGGACCATGTTGAAGAAAAGAAGCCCCCTAAGGATCTGTCGCTGCTGCGTAATATTCCGGTTAAGTTGACCCTGGAAGTCGACAGCATCGATATCAGCCTTGGGGAGTTGTTGGGCTTGAGTAGCGGCGAAGTGCTGGCACTGGACAAACCGGCTGGCGCACCCATGGATGTGCGGGTAAACGGCACCTTGCTGGCCAAAGCAGAAGTGGTGGTTGTGGACGGTAAATACGGCCTTCGCCTCACTGAAGTGATGGATGATCTTAGTATTAATCAGCTGTCCCGTGGCTCATGAAGGCGCTTTTCTGGTTTTTGATAGCGCTGCTGCCAGCCCCGGTGCTGGCAGCAGACTTACCGATATTTAACGTTAAACACGGCACCGGCAGCGACGATTACAGCATCAACGTGCAAATTTTGTTGTTGATGACGGCATTGTCTTTCTTGCCCGCCATGCTACTGATGATGACCAGTTTTACCCGCATCATCATTGTGCTGGCGGTGCTGCGCCAAGCGCTCGGCCTGCAACAAAGTCCGCCGAATAGGGTACTGGTGGGTATAGCCCTAACCTTAACCATTCTTATTATGCGCCCGGTCTGGACCGACATTTACCAAAACGCCTTCACCCCCTTCGACAACGACCAAATTAGCCTAAAAGAAGCCTTTTCTCGGGCTGAAGTGCCCCTTCGCACCTTTATGCTCAAGCAGACCAAAGAACCGGAACTGGAGCAAATGCTGCGCATTGCTGACGAGCCGCTGAAAATGCAGCCCGACCAGGTGCCTTTTTCGGTACTGATGCCTGCCTTTGTGTTGTCGGAGCTTAAAACCGCCTTTCAAATCGGTTTTATGTTGTTTATCCCCTTTCTCATTATCGATTTGGTGGTGGCGTCGGTGTTGATGGCAATGGGGATGATGATGCTGTCGCCACTGATCATTTCCTTACCGTTCAAACTGATGGTGTTTGTATTGGTTGACGGTTGGGCCATGACGGTGGGCTCACTTACTGCCAGCTTCGGGTAGCGGCCATGACTCCAGAACAGGCGGTTGCCCTTATTTATAACGCCGTGGTCAATATCATTTTGATTGTTGGCGTACTCATTTTGCCGGGCATGGTGGTGGGGCTTATCGTCAGTGTTTTTCAGGCCGCCACCCAAATCAACGAACAAACCTTAAGCTTTTTACCCAGGTTGCTGGTAACGCTAGGCATGCTGGCTTTTGCTGGCCACTGGATACTGCAGCGCATTATGGACCTGTTCCATACCCTGTTTTATGCCATTCCCGGAGCCATTGGATGACCTTTACCGAGCTTTCCATGCCTGAAATTACGGCCTGGTTGGGTAAGGTCTGGTGGCCCTTTTTACGTGTCGGTGCGGTGCTTTGGACCATGCCGGTATTTGGCGACCTGCTGCAAACGCCGCAGGTGCGTATTTTGTTGGCGCTGGCCATCAGTGTGGTGATGATGCCAATGATGCCCGCCATGCCTGCCGTTGACCCTTTCTCTTTTACCGCCCTGACCCTGGCCATTGAGCAAATCATATTTGGCCTGCTGCTGGGCTTTATGGTGCAGATGCTGTTCACCGTGATGACGATGCTTGGGCAAATTCTGTCATTACAGATGGGCCTTGCTATGGGGGTGATGAATGACCCGGTGCACGGCGATTCCGTGCCACTTATCGGCCAGCTACTGAGCATCTTGGCGGCATTTTTGTTCTTTGCCCTTAATGGCCATTTGGTGGTGCTGGACGTATTGGTGCAAAGCTTTTACACCTGGCCACCGGGTGACAGCCTTTACCAGTTAAGCCTTAACCGCGTGATATTAATGATGGGCTGGGTGTTTGGCAGCGCCTTGCTGCTGGCCATGCCGGCGGTGGTGGCCATGCTGATAGTGAACCTCGGCTTTGGGGTCATGAACCGCTCGGCGCCAAGTTTTAATATTTTTGCCCTCGGCATGCCCCTTGGCATGATGTTGGGGCTGATTTGTTTGCTGCTGACCCTGGCTGAAGTACCAACGCGCTTTAGCGAATTTACCGACTATGCCCTCGATCAGATGCGGTTGGTGGTGGGAGGCACGCCATGAGCGAGAATTCCAGCCAAAACAAGAGCGAAAAACCCACATCCCAGCGGCTTAATAAAGCCCGTAAAGAAGGGCAGGTTGCTCGGTCGCGGGAGCTGCAAAGCGCAGTGCTGGTGCTCTTGGGCGGCATTTTGTTGTTGTCGCTTTCCCACAGTTTTGGCGATTTTGCCGGTTCCTTGATGGAGCTGCAATTTGCCCTTCACGCCGATGATGCTGACTTTTCCAAGCAGATGCTCACTCACCTGAGCGAAGCCTCAGTACTGGCAATAAAAGCGTTCTTCCCACTGCTGCTGGTACTGTGGCTCGCCTCTTTTGCCAGTAGCCTGGTACCGGGCGGCTGGCTGTTTTCCACCAAAAGCATTGCCTTTCAAGGCAAGAAACTGGACCCCATTGCCGGTATCAAGCGCTTGATGTCAGGGCAAAGCCTGATGGAGCTTGGCAAATCCATTGCCAAGGTGAGCCTGCTGATTGGTTGCATCATCTGGGTGCTTTGGCGCTACTGGAACACCCTTATTTCTCTTAGCAGTATGCCGATGGCCATAGCCATCGGCGAAGGGGTGCACATTGTTGCTATGGCGGTGCTGTATTTGGGGCTGATGCTGCTGATTATTGCCGTTGCCGATGTGCCGATGCAGCGTTTCTCACTGCTGAAAAAACTGCGCATGACCAAGCAGGAAGTTAAGGAAGAGAATAAAAACACCGAAGGCCGCCCGGAAATCAAACACCGCATTCGCCAGTTGCAAATGCAGATGTCGCGCCAGCGCATCGACCAGCGGGTGCCCAAGGCCGACGTCATTTTGGTGAACCCCACCCATTATGCGGTGGCCATTAAATACGACCCCGAGCTTGCCGAAGCGCCTTATGTCATAGCCAAAGGCGCAGACCACCTGGCCCAACGCATTCGTGAAGTGGCGCAACAAAATCAAAAGACCATCTTGCCGATGGCGGAACTGACCCGAGCCATTTACTACTCCACCCGAGTTGACCAAGAAGTACCCGCTGGCCTCTATAAGGCCGTGGCACACGTGCTGATGTACGTGATGAGAATGAACGCCATGAAGGCAAATGGGCGCGAAAACAGCTTGCCGCTGCCCAAGATTGATATTCCAGACACATTAAAACGATAAGGGACAACTGGTGAAGTCAAAGATATTCACTTCCTACGCTGCCATACCGGTGGTGCTGCTTGCCATTTTGATGATGATGATCCTGCCGCTGCCGCCCTGGGTTATCGATACGCTGTTTACCTTCAACATTGTGTTGTCGGTAATGGTGTTGCTGGTGGCGGTGTCGGCCAAGCGTCCCTTAGAGTTTTCGGTTTTCCCCACCATTTTGCTGATAGCCACCTTGATGCGGCTTACCTTAAACGTGGCCTCTACCCGGGTGGTGCTACTAAACGGTCATAACGGCACCGATGCTGCCGGTAAGGTTATTCAAGCCTTTGGCCAGGTGGTGATTGGCGGTAACTACGTGGTGGGGATGGTGGTGTTCATCATTTTGATGATCATCAACTTCGTGGTTATTACCAAAGGTGGCGAGCGGATCTCGGAAGTGGCGGCCCGCTTTACTTTGGACGCCTTGCCCGGTAAGCAAATGGCGGTAGATGCCGACCTTAACGCCGGCGTGATTGACCAAGACCAAGCCAAACAGCGCCGCCAGGAAGTGGCGCGAGAAGCCGACTTCTACGGGGCCATGGATGGGGCGTCCAAATTTGTGCGTGGTGATGCCATCGCTGGCTTGATGATTTTGGTCATCAACATGCTTGGCGGCCTGGCCATTGGTGTGTTCCAGCATGGCCTTTCTGGCGCCGATGCCTTTAAGCTCTATGCGCTGCTCACCATCGGTGACGGCCTGGTGGCGCAAATTCCGTCACTGCTGCTGGCCACGGCGGCTGCCATCATCGTTACCCGCGTCAATGACGAATCGGAAATGTCGACCCAGGTGCAGCAGCAAATGCTGGCCCTGCCCAAGGTTATTTGGACGGTGGCGGCCATTATGGCAGTGCTGGGCCTGATACCGGGTATGCCGTCGGTCGCCTTTTTAAGTTTTGCCATTGTGCTGGCCTTTGTGGGTTGGCGCCAAAGCCGGGCGCAAGCCACGGTTGAGCAAGACGAAGCGCAGTTGCAGCTCTCCGAACAATTGCAAAAAGACCCACCGCTGCTGTGGCAAGACTTGCCACACGTTGACACCTTGGCCATTGATTTGGGCTACCGCCTCGTTACCTTGGTGGACCGGGAGCAGGGGGCCGAGCTGCTAACGCGGGTGCGTGGTATTCGTAAAACCCTGTCGGAGCAGCTTGGGTTCTTGTTGCCGGAGGTGCGTATCCGCGACAACTTGCAACTGGCCGCAAATGAATACCGCATCAAAATGGGCGGTGTGGTGGTGGCGTCGGGGGCGGTTGACCCCGAACGGCTAATGGCCATTCAAAATGCCGATGTCTACGGCAAAATCGATGGCGAGCTGGTAATGGAACCGGCTTATCAGATGGAAGCCGTTTTAATTGAGCCAACTCAAAAGGCCAAGGCCCTTAACCTGGGTTATTCGGTTGTGGATACCGCCACCGTTATTGCCACCCATTTGGGCAAGGTGATGCGCGAAAACTTAGAAGAAATATTCACCCATGACGATGTGTTGGAATTAGGTGAAAGATTAAAAAACATTTCTGAGAAACTTTCTGAAACATTAAATAACCAACTGACTCCAATTCAGCAGCTCCGTGTGTACAGAAAATTATTATCTGACCAGGTTAGTTTGTCCGATATTAGAACAATAGCGACCACACTAATTGATAGTTGTGAGCTTACAAAAGATCCGGTGTTACTTGCCGCTGACGTGCGCTGTGCATTAAAACGCAGCCTTATCAAAGCCGCGGTGGGTGATAAAGACACCCTGATAACCATGACGCTGGATGAAGAGTTAGAAAATACTTTGATGAAGGCGTTAAATCAGGCCCAGCAGCAAAATGGCAAGGTGGCTTTGGACAGTTTCCCTGTCGAACCAACCTTGCTTGGGCGTTTGCAACAGGTCATGCCACAGCTAAAAGAACAGATGCAGTTGCAAGGATATCCACCCATTCTTCTGGTCGTACCACAATTGCGGCCATTACTTGCGCGTTATGCGCGAACTTTCGCCCGTGGTTTAAAAGTATTCAGTTACAACGAGATCCCGGAAACCATGCATATTGATGTTGTGGGAACTTTGGGTTAATTGTTTGTTTTTATTTTAAAAATAATGATTAATGGCGATGGTACTAGCAGGTGATTTGCTTTAGAATGTGCAAAAAGTGTGAACTTTATAACGGTTCTGAGCTTGGCACTTTACCCGTTCATTTTACCGCTATATGCTCATTTTACGTTGTTAAGTCACCGTTAATCTTGGATTTTTATCCAGGATAACGGCATGAAAGGGCAAACTGTAGCGAAAGCACAGGACGCAAAGCTTCCGGTCTAAAAGTGCATGCACTGATGATAGCGGAGCCGCCAATTTCAAGGACATCTCCAATGCTTGCGAATTTTTGGAGACTGGCGAAGGGCTGTATGTTTTCCTTTCTTTACTTAGGGCATTTATCCCTAAAACGTATGATCTTTAATGGTCTATCACTGGCTTCATCTTTTTATTTTTTTTGTCGCTGGTGAGTAATAAAAGGGGTTTTCAATAAAGGAATTTATTATTGAAGCCGCTAATGATCTTTAAGGATAAGAATTTGTTCGGACGCGTTGTGCGCTATCCGAACTTTTAAGGAAAGGAAATGGGAAAGATTTTCCAAGTCTTCTGGCTTGGTGTTTTGGTGTTTCCATCTGTCGCCAGTGCATTAATTCGCCCCGCAATGGACGACGTTAATTGGCACTTTAAAGGCGACCGTTTTTATTGCCAGCTGGAATTGCCTATCACTGATCTGGGCCACGCCTTTTTTCTTCGTCATGCCGGCGAGCCGCTTGCTTTTACCTTGGCGCCAGATGTTCCTACCCCAAAAAACCTTAATGTCAATGTGATGTGGGGCAATGCGCCCTGGAGCCACTTGTCTGAAGGTGTGCCCTATGAGGCCAGCGCTGAACATGGCCAATTTGTGCTGGATGAAAAGCCCAGCCAAGGCCTGCTTGATGCTTTGGATCAAGGTCTCTGGGGTTATATTTTTTGGGGTAACCAACATTTCTATGCGCCCAGTATTCACTGGCAAAAGGCAGCGAGTCAGTTTCGCCACTGCCTGATGGCTTTAGCGCCAATGTCATACCGCCAAGCGCGGGACCAAGTCATTTTCTATCGCATGGGACAACGCGCTTTAGATCTGGCTCAGCGCCAGCACCTGACCAAGCTTGCAGGCTATATCGTGCTGGATAAGTCCATCCGCGCCGTACTTGTCGATTCCTATACCGACAACACCGGCTCACACCTAGGCAATATCGAACTATCAAGGGAAAGGGCAGCGGATGTTACAGCAGCTCTCGTTGAAGCGGGTGTTCCAAAACACCTAATTCAAACCCGTGCCAACGGGGATCGCTATCCGTCTACCAAAAATGCTAGCACCAAGCAGCAAGACCTGAACCGTCGGGTCACGGTGCGCGTGCTTAGAAAAACGAACGGGACGTAAAATGAAAAAAATTATATTGCTTGTGGATCCGCGAGGGTCGGAACCTGAGCTCAGGCAAACGCTTGAGCAGGAAGGGTTCGAACTCATCTGTGCCGAAGATTGCGCAACGGCCGTTATTTGTTTGCACCAGGTAGAACCGGTGCTTGTCTTGCTTGATGCCGATACCGATGACGACCTGGGAAGAGGGGTAGATCGTCTGCGCAGGGCTTGTCCTAAAGCGCCCATTGTTACCCTTGTTCGCCCTCACCAAAGTGTCCGGGCTGGCGAAGCGCTGCGACAAGGCGCTATGGACTATTTGCTCAAACCCTATACTTGCGAGCAATTGCTGTCGGTGGTCAATCACGCCGTCAGTTTAACGCAACCCATTCCTAACCTGGTGGTGGCATCCATGGCCAGCCGCCAGGTGCTATTGCTTGCCAAAAAAGCCGCCCGTACCGATGCATCCGTGCTTATTAGCGGTGAATCCGGTACCGGTAAAGAGCGCCTTGCCCGCCATATTCACGACCAGTCTTCCCGTGCTGATGGTGCTTATGTGGCAGTAAACTGCGCGGCCATTCCTGAAACCATGCTTGAATCCACCCTGTTTGGTTACGCCAAAGGCGCCTTTACCGGCGCGGTAAGCTCGCAAGTGGGGAAATTTGAGCTGGCCAATGGCGGCACCTTGCTGCTGGACGAAATTTCTGAAATGCCGCTGGACTTGCAAGCCAAGTTACTGCGGGTTTTACAGGAGCGGGAGCTTGAAAAGCTCGGCTCTAACCAGAAAGTAAAATTGGATGTGCGCATCATCGCCGCCACCAACAAAGACTTGCGCGAAGAAGTGGCCAAGGGCCGGTTCCGTGAAGATCTTTTCTACCGCCTCGACGTGTTGCCGCTGGCTTGGCCGCCGCTGCGCCAAAGGGTGGACGACATTTTGCCACTGGCCCGCCATTTCTTAAGCAAGTATGCCCAAGACAGCGGTTTTGACTTGCACCCCGATGCCTGCCGCGCCCTTTTAGAACACAGCTGGCCGGGCAACGTGCGCGAGCTGGAAAACGTGATTCAACGTGCGCTTATCTTGGCCCGTGGCTTGGTGCTGCAACCTGACGATTTAATGCTACCCAGCAAACTCAGCTCGCGTTTTACCGAAAGTCCCATGGGCTCTTTGCAAGCCAGCAAGAAAAACGCCGAATTTCAGCACGTGCTCGATACCTTGCGCCGTTTTAATGGCCACCGTCAGCACACCGCTGAAGCCTTGGGTGTTACCACCCGGGCACTGCGTTACAAACTGGCGGCCATGCGTGAGCAAGGCATTGATATAAATCAGTTACTGGTCAGGAACTAACGGGGCGCCTTATGAAAATCGACAACATTCAAACCCAGCAGGTTCTGCTGCAGGAAATGGCGCAAATGAGCCGCGCTGCCGATGGCATTGAAAAAAATCCCATTGGCGAGGCCACCGGTGTTCCTTTCTCTAGCCTGATGAACAACGGCATCAATGCCGTTGATCTTGACCAGCATAAAGCCTCGGCACTGATGCAAGCCGTTGAAACCGGCCAGAGCGATGACTTAGTGGGGGCGATGGTTGCCAGCCAAAAAGCCGGGCTCAGCTTCTCGGCCCTGCTGCAGGTCAGAAACAAACTGGTTTCTGGCTTTGACGACATCATGCGCATTCCGCTGTAAGGACTTTCATGGCTGAGTTAATCAATTCTGTTGCCGAAGGCGGAAACACGGTCGTTGATGGGGTCAAATCCCTGGCCGGGCGCTGGCGCAATATTTCTAAAGATAACCGCTCGGCGGCGGTGGTGGCCTTACTGGCGGCCACCGTCGCTGCCGCTATTGTGCTTATTCTCTGGACCAGTAGTCGCCATTACGTGCCGCTTTATGGCAGCCAAGAGATGTATGACAAAGCGAACATCATTGAAAACCTTGAAAAAGAAGGTATCGATTTTCGTCTGGACGGCGACAGCGGCGACATTTTAGTTGGTGAAGACCAGTTGGCCAGCACCCGGATGACGCTGGCTGCCCGCGGTGTTAAGGCAGCACTGCCTTCCGGTTTTAGTGACCTTAATAAAATGTCGGAGCTGGGTACCAGCCAGTTCATGGAAAATGCCCGCTATGTGCACGCCTTGGAAGGCGAGCTGGCCCGCACCATGATGTCGCTCGATGCCATCAGCAGTGCCCGGGTGCATTTGGCCATTCCCAAACGCACCTTATTTGTGGGGCGCGAAGAGGAAAAACCCTCTGCCTCGGTGATGGTGGATGTCAAAACGGCGCTTAGTGCCAGCCAGGTGCAGGCCATTGTCAACTTGGTTGCAGGCGCCGTACCCGGCATGAAGCCCAATGCCATTTCGGTGGTTGACCAAAAAGGCGAGCTGCTGTCAGCAGGTCTTGACGACCCCACCAACAGCACCCGCTTGTCGGTTAAACAAATGGACTACACCAGTCAGCTGGAAAGTCGCATTGCCAAGCGTGCCAAAGACATGCTGAACCCGCTTTTGGGCGGTGAAAACTACCGGGTGCAGGTGGCAGCCGACGTGGACTTTTCTACCGTCGACCAAACCAGCGAGTCTTTGGACGGCACGCCGGTGGTGGTGGATGAAAGTAGCACCAAAGACAACAACACCGATGCCCTTTCCATGGGCATTCCCGGGGCATTGTCTAACCGGCCGCCGGTGGCGAAGAACCAAACCCAGGGCCAGAACAACCAAAATAGCGACCAGCCGCAAAAGTCGTTGAGTCAGCGCGAACAAAGCTCGCGCAAATTTGATACCGGCCGCTCGGTTACCCACACCAAGTTTGCCCTTGGCAGACTTAAACACATGTCGGTGTCGGTGCTGCTCAATAATGCCAAAGCCCCGAAAGGAGGCTGGACGCCCGCGCAGCTGACTGAAATGACCAACATGCTGAAAAACGCCGTTGGTTTTGATGCCACCCGCGGTGACCAGTTCAGCATTAATACCTTTAACTTCTCCCCTGAAACCCTGGTTAACGACCAGCCTGCTAGCAACCCTTGGTGGCGTGACCCGGTTTATCTGAGCTACTTGCGCTATGGCCTTGGCAGCCTGCTGCTGCTGTTGTTGTTGCTGTTTGGGGTACGGCCCTTGGTTAAACACCTTACCCGGCCGCCAGAGCCGGTGGCCGATAGCCGCGATGACTTGGCCTTGGGTGTTGACGAAGAAGGCGAGGGCGACGAAGACAGCGATGCCCTGGACGACGAAACCCGCGACTTGCTGGCCTCCTTGCCACCGCCGGGTTCGGAATTGGATGTCCAACTTAAGCACCTGCAGTTGCTGGTAGACAAAGAAACAACTCGGGTAACCGAAGTGGTCAAACAATGGGTGAATGGCAATGAACGAACTCACGACTGAACGAGCCGATCTGGATAAGGCAGCCATTTTGCTGCTGTCCATGGGCGAGGCGGCGGCGGCCCGGATCATGGCGCGCCTGAGCCGTGACGAAGTTACCGCACTGTCGATGCGCATGGCCAAGCTGTCCGGGGTGTCTACCCAAGATGCCCGCTCGGTTATCCAGCAGTTTTTCGACAGCTACCGCGAGCAATCTGGCATTAGCGCCGCCTCGCGCCAATACCTTGAGCGCACCCTGGACCTGGCGCTGGGCAAACGTTTGGCCCGCGGCATGGTTGACGGTATTTACGGTGATGCCCTCAAGCAGGAACTTAATGCCCTGCAATGGGTTCCGCCAGAAACCCTGGCCCGTTTCTTCCGTAACGAACACCCGCAGTTACAGGCGGTGTTGCTGGCGTTTTTGCCGCCGGAAAATGCCTCAGCGGTGATGGCATCGCTGCCGGAAGACCAGCACGACGACCTGTTGTACCGGGTAGCCAACCTCAAAGAGGTGCCCGACCAGGTGCTGGACGAGCTGAAAGTAACCTTGACGCGCTGCTTAAGCTTTGTGTCTGAGCAGTCCACCGCCAAGGTCGACGGTCTTCGCCAAGCGGCCGACATCTTGAACCGCTATCAGGGCGATCGCAGCGCCTTGATGGACATGCTCAAGCTGCACAACGAAGACACCGCCACCGCCGTTGCCGACAACATGTACGACTTTATGACCCTGTCTCGCCAGTCTGACGAAGTGCTGCAGACCCTGGTGCAGGAAGTGCCTGCCGAAACCCTGGCCCTGGCGCTAAAAGGCGCCGATGCCAAGGTGCACGACGCCTTGGTTACGGCGCTGCCGAAACGGATGGCACAAAGTCTTGACGATGCCAAGCAGGCGTTGGGGTTAGTGCCTATCAGCAAAGTGGAAGGTGCTCGCAACGAAATCATGCAACTGGTGCGCACCCTGCATGAAACCGGCCAGCTGAATTACCAGCTGTTCGAGGAAAAAGTGGTCAGCTAACCATGGAAAAGATCAAGGGCAATTACCGACGCCATCGCTTCTTGTCACTGTCCTCGCTCAATGCCAAGGAAAGTGGCGAAATGGACCCTTTTCAGCAGGGCTACGACGACGGTTTTATCCAGGGCCAGGAAAAAGGCCTGGCTCAGGGCCTGATCGACGGTCGTCAGCAAGGCCATGAGCAGGGCATGCAAGCCGGTTACAGCGAAGGCTTAAAAGCCGGCGAAGCCTCGGGCAAAGCGGATTTTATTGACGCCATTGACCCGGCGCAGGCCATGCAAAAGGCCTTGGAAGAGGCGCGTAACCAGCAATTAAAAGACAACACCGACAGCCTCTGTGAACTGGTAGAACAGGTGGCAAGGCGGGTTATTCACGCCGAACTGACCTTAAACCCCAAGCAGATCTTGGGGCTGGTCAATGAAGCGGTCGGGCGCATGGATTCAAGCCAAGGACCGCTAAAAATCTTCCTGTCCAGCGAAGACCATCAACGCCTGGCCAAGGTTGGGGTGAATCATTGCGGCGCTTATCCGCTGTTGATTGACAACAGCCTCGGTACCGGCGATTGCCGCCTGGAAAGTAAAAACCAGCAGCTTGAGGTGAAAACTGAAGAGCGCCTTGAAACCTGTATGGAACAGGTGCGCCAAGAGCTGGAGGCCGACGCTTGAGCGAACTTGCCTCAAGGCTAAGCCGGGTTGCTGGCAACCTAGATAACTTGCATCTGGGTGATGTGGCCGGCCGCCTGGTGCGGGTAACCGGCTTGACCCTTGAGGTGGTTGGCTGCCGGTTGGTGATAGGCCAGCGCTGCGAAGTGGATACCAAAGATAACGGCCCGGTGCTGGCAGAGGTGGTGGGTTTTGACCGCGACACCGCTTTTTTAATGCCGTACCGGCCGATTAGCGGCCTTTATTCCGGCGCCGCCGTGCGCCCTTTGGAAGGTGATTGGCTGTTCCCGGCCGGCCAGCAGCTCCTTGGCCGGGTTTTTGATGGCTTAATGCAACCGCTTGATGGCCTGGCGCCTGCTCAAGGCGAGCTGATAGCGCTTCATACCACGCCCCTTAACCCGATGCGCCGCAAATTAGTGGACCAACCCCTCGATGTGGGGGTGCGGTCCATTAATGCGCTTTTAACCCCCGGTAAGGGCCAGCGTCTTGGCCTTTTTGCCGGGGCGGGCCTGGGTAAAAGTGTGCTGTTGGGAATGATGACCCGCTACACCCGCGCCTCGATTGTGATTGTTGGGCTAATTGGCGAGCGGGGCCGGGAAGTGCGCGAATTTATCGAGCAGGCACTTGGGGAAGAGGGCCTGAAGCGGGCGGTGGTGATTGCCGCCCCTGCCGACCAGCCGCCGCTACTTAGGCTGCGCGCCGCCGAGGTTTGCCATCGTTTGGCCGAGTATTTTCGTGACCAGGGCGAAGACGTGCTGCTACTGATGGACTCTTTTACTCGCTACGCCCAGGCCCAGCGAGAATTGGCGCTGGCCATTGGTGAGCCACCGGCTACCCGTGGTTATCCGCCGTCGGTCTTTACCAGCCTGACTCGCCTGGCCGAACGCAGTGGTAATGGCCAGAGCAACGGCTCACTGTCGGCCATTTATACGGTGCTGGCCGAAGGGGACGACCAACACGACCCCATTGCCGATTCGGCGCGCTCGATTCTTGACGGCCACGTGGTACTGAGCCGCGAATTGGCCGAAGCCGGGCATTTTCCGGCGATTGACATCAATGCCTCGGTGAGCCGGGTGATGAACCAGGTTACCGACAAGCACCAGCAGCAGTTAGCACAGCGCTGCCGCTTGCTGCTGTCTCGCTATCAACAAGTCAAAGAACTGCTGCCCCTTGGTGGCTATCAGCCAGGGCAAGACCCTGAGCTGGATATGGCGGTGGGCCGTTATCCAAAACTGGCGGCTTTTTTGCAGCAAGATGTGCTGGAGTCGGCCAGTCTTGAGGCCAGTGTCGATGCCCTTTCAGAGGTACTGGGCTGATGCTAAAACGTTACCTTGAACGCCAGCAAAAAGTGCTTGAAAGCATCGGCAATGAAAAAATCAAAAGCGAGCAGGAACGCCAGCGCCAGCTGGAAAGGCTTAAATCGCTGAACACTTTTGACGCGCATTTAAGCGAGGTCAATAGCGGCAATGCCCTTATCCACCAAAACCGCCTGGCGCTTAGGCATCAGCTGGAAAACCTGCTGGTGACCCAGCAACAAGAAACCGATTTGGCGCAACTGGACTGGCTACATCAGCAGCAACAGCTACTGCGCCAATTCGGTAAGGTTAAGGGCTTGGAACTTAACCAAAAAAAACGCGCCGAACTGGCGCGAGCTAAGGGACTAAAACAGGAACAGCGGGAATTGGACGAGTGGCTTAATGCCCGGGTCCATACTCGACGACGGGCGCCTGATTAAGGCAGTTCGACAGCAGTTCTTGCTGGTCGGCCAGCAGCTGGCCATTGCGCTCATTAAGCGCCTGACACTGGGCTAGCCTGTCTTGCAATACCTGCCAAAGTGGTGCCAGCTGGTTAGAAAGCGTGGCTGGCAGTTTATTTAGCAGCACTGTCATGCCGCTTTGATTTGGCGTTACACCCAACCGCTTTAACAGATCGGTGCGCTTGCTGGCGCTGTCGGCCAGCTGCTCCAGCGCCGGCATCAGCAAGCGATTCAACGCCGCCAAACCTTCATCGTCGGTGCGGCGCAGCAGGCGTTCTTGATGACGCAATAATTTGGAGACTTCTTCGCAGCGAGCAATATCCTGTTTTACCCCTTTTATTAGGGCGGCCAGGAGCTGCTTGGCGGTCATGGCCGGTGCATCGCAATGATGGCTTCGGCGAGCTTTTGCGGGTCGAGGTCAATTTTGCCTTCCGCGATGGCTTGTCTCAGCTGATTCACCTTATCCATGTCCACATCGCTGGCATTTGACAGGGTTTTTGCCAAGTCGCCATTTTCGATCTCGGTGGTCATCGCCACAGTGTTATTGCCTACAGGCGCACTGCCGCTGCCATCGCCATTGGATGGTGCCAGAACGAGAACACGATTAGTGGTGGAGTTGATCTTCATTTTTTAGCTTTGACTCAGGGACACGAAATTTGGGGTCTTCTGAGAAGAGGCGACAGCTTCGCTAAAAACTTTAGAATCTTGTTTTCACTACTCCTGGGGCCACAACCCAACCGGTGACCACCTTTCCGGAACTTAAATTCCGTACTGCGATGCCATCGCCCTGACTGCCATCTTGCATCGCCACGCCTTTGGTACTGGCGCTAACGCCCTGGCTTTCGGCGCGAATAACCACTTGCTCACCTTTTTTTACCAGCAGCGGTTGCGCCAGCATGGCGGCGTTTATGACTTGTCCTGGTCGTAAATTACGGCGCGCACGAAAGCCGACGATGTCGCGGCTATGGGTTAAAAAACCGCTGTGAACGTCGGCGATATGGGTTTTTTCGCGCTTGATGTCAGCGCTGGTAATGTCACTGCCGGCGGCAATGGCGTGGTGTACGTGATAAACCGGCAGCATTAAATCCACATCGACTCGTGCCCTAAAGGTCCACTTGGGGCTCTGGCAGCTCAAGGTATAAGGAATGCGTCCCCAGGGATTAAGGTCATGGCGGGCTGGGCCAATACTGAGCCCGGCTTTACACACCGGTAATTGCTCGGCGCCCTGGGGTAACCATGGGCTAATTTTGGCTTGATACTTGGGCCAGTGTGCTTGCTTGGCAAACTGCACTAGGTGAGCGGTGGCGTCTTTTTTTAAGGTCGGCAGAAAGTCAGTTGCCCAAACCGAATGGCAAAACAGTAGCGGAAGTAACAGCTTCCCAGGCGGAAGTAAAAATTTCCTCATGGTTTCCCTTTCCTTAAAGTGTTTTTCTTAACTGGTTGTTTTTTATTGAAATTAAAAGTGGCACGCGCCTTGTTTACTTCATGTTCATCTCGCCATAGTGGAGGTTTACATGGGCATCAGTGTGGACAAAGCCCTGGGGTTACATCAAGAGGCGCTGGCTTTACGGGTTGAACGTTCCCGTATCCTGGCGGGCAACCTCGCCAATGTCGATACCCCCGGCTATTTAGCCCGTGACTACGACTTTAAGACTGCCCTTAAAGACGAGGCTAATCGTATCGATGCCATGAATAGCCATTCGGCGCTGCCGGCGATGAATTTAAGCAGCGATTTGAAGTATCGGGTGCCCATGCAGCCTTCCGAAGACGGCAATACCTCCGAGCTTGGGGTGGAACAAACCCAGTTTGCATCGAACGCCATGGATTTTCAGACCAGCCTGACTTTTCTCAATATCAAGTTGTCAGGTATCCGCAAAGCCATAGAGGGGCAATAACAGATGGCTTTTAACAGCATTTACGATATCGCCGGTACCGCCATGCGCGCCCAAACCGTGCGTTTGAACACCGTGGCCTCCAACCTGGCTAATGCCGACAGCGTGTCGAGCACCGAAAAGGGCGCCTATCACGCCATCATGCCGGTTTTCTCCACCGTTTATCGCAAGCTTGATACCGGCAACGAAATCACCGGCCCTTATTTGGGCAGCGCCACAGTGCAAGTGGCTGATTTGGTGCGTTCAGACCGCACCATTGAAAAGCGCTATGAGCCCGGCAACCCCATTGCCGACAAAAAGGGCTTTGTTTACTACGGCAACGTCAACGTGGTTGAAGAAATGGCAGACATGATGTCAGCGTCTCGCACCTTTCAAACCGCCGCCGATGTTATTTCCCGTACCAACAGCATGCAGCAGGGCCTGCTGCGTCTAGGCCAGTCGGTCTAAGGATTTTTGATGAAGGTACAGCAAGAACTCGCACAACTGGCCGGTAAGGCCCAGGACAAAGTCCAGGGCAACCACACTGGCCTTGCCAGCGCTCAAGGGCGGCTTCAGGGCAGCGAAGATAAAAAAAGCGCGGCCGACATGAAAAACGAATTTTTGCAGCTGATGGTGGCGCAGATCCACAACCAGGATCCCCTTAACCCCATGGACGGTGCCCAATACCTGAGCCAACTAGCGCAGCTGTCCACCGTTGAAGGGGTGCAAAAGCTGGCCAGCATTCAGCACAAAGGCAACAACGTCATGGACAGTTTGCAAGTGCTGCAAAGCACGCAGCTGGTGGGCAAGAACGTCAGCGTACCGGCCGACCATGTCAGCCTCGACAAGCCCGAAACCCTAAAAGGGCAAATTAAATTGAACGCCCCTTGCGATGAGCTAAGCGTCAAGCTTTTGGACATGAACGGCAAAGCCGTGAAGTCGTTAAACCTTGGCAATCAGAACAAGGGCGATGTGCCTTTCAGCGTGGCGGACGTGCCCGCTGGCGTGTTCAAACTGGACGTGGTGGCAACCCGCCAGGACCAGAGTGAACACATCAAACCCAACCTCGATCGCAAAGTCGAGAAAGTCAGTATCCCGGCTAAAGGTGGCGACATTCAGCTGCAGGTTGCCGGCATCGGTAACCGTTCCCTTTTAGACGTTAACGAATTTCTTGGAGCTTCAGCATGAGTTACAACATCGGTCTGAGTGGCCTGCGCACCACCAATAAGAGCCTGGACGTGATCTCCCAGAACATTGCCAACGTGTCCACCTCCGGTTTTAAAGCCGCCCGCGCCGAATTGTCAGCGCTCTATGGCGGTGGTGAGCCGGCGGGTGTTGAACTGTCGAAGGTGTCGCAAAACTTTGACAAGGACGGCAATAAAACCTTTACCGGCCGCAGCTTGGATATGGCCATCTCAGGTAAAGGCTTTTTTGTCACCAAAAACAATCAAGGCCAAACCCTTTACACCCGTTCCGGCCAGTTCAGCCAAGATGCCGACCACAACATCGTCGGCAGCGATGGCGAGCATCTGCAAGGCTTTGGTGTTGATAAAAACGGCAACCTGATGACCGGGGTAATGAGTAACCTCAAAGTTGGCACCGGCAACCTGCCAGCCAAGGCCTCAACCCGCCTGGATTTTAAAGCTAACCTGCGCGCTGATGCCGAGCTGCCGAAAACCCCGAAATTCGACACTAAAGACCCCAGCTCATACAACTACAGCTACACCTCCAAGCTGTATGACTCCAAGGGTACCGAACACACCCTGACTCAGTATTTTGTGAAATCCGGTGAGAACCAGTGGACAGCCCATGCCTATGTGGATGGCCAGGAAAATTCCACCCAGGAGCTTAGCTTTAATCCGGATGGCTCTTTGGCCGCGCCCAAAGACGGTTTTGCCATCGATTTCGCCCCGGAAGGCGCCGATGCCATGAACGTCAAGCTGGGCCTGACCGGCACCACCCAATATGCCGCCGATTTTTCTGCCCAGTACACCGCAGATGGTTACAGCGCTGGTGAAATGTCAGGGCTGCACGTTGAAGACGACGGTTCCATCATGGCCGTTTACACCAACGGTAAAGAGCTGCTGCAAGGCAAAGTGGTACTGGCCAATTTTGCCAACCCCGAAGGCCTTGCCACCGCTGATAACACCAGCTGGACCTCAACCTTTGAATCTGGCCATGCCGAACTGGGCCAAGCCGGTACCGGCACCTTGGGTAACCTGGTCGCAGGCGCTTATGAAGGTTCCAACGTCGATTTAACCGGCGAACTGGTGAACCTGATGACCGCCCAGCGTAACTACCAGGCCAACGCCAAGAGCGTGTCTACCGCTGACAAAATGACCCAGGTGCTGTTTAGCTCCATGTAAGAGGTAGGCCATGGAACGTTATCTCTAT